>JBNJFJ010000022.1:0-21504 GCA_051746745.1 Bacillota bacterium
CGTTGCCCCGAGCCAAACGTTAACTGATCATCAACATCAAATGCTAAGAGACTCATCACTTAAAGTGATTCGTGCTTTAGGTGTGATTGGTGGATGTAATATTCAGTTTGCCTTAAATCCACTGACAAATGATTATATTATCATTGAAGTGAACCCACGTGTTAGTCGCTCAAGTGCCCTTGCCTCTAAAGCAACGGGTTACCCGATTGCCCGGATTGCGGCAAAACTGAGTCTCGGTTATCACTTAGATGAAGTCCTTAATCCGATTACAGGAGATACGTATGCGAGCTTTGAACCAGCGATTGATTATGTGGCGTTAAAATTACCACGGTTTGCGTTTGATAAATTTTATCAAGCCAATCGTCATTTAGGTACGCAAATGAAAGCAACAGGTGAAGTCATGTCACTTGGACGTAATTTCACCGCAGCCCTAACGAAGGCAATTCGGTCAATGGAAATTAACCAAATTGATTTCCACCGTCCGGCCTTAAATGCGTGCACAGAGGCTGACTTGATTGAGGCTTTAGAAAACCCAACCGATGAACGGTTGTTTTATGTGATGGAAGCATTAAACCGTGGTATGAGTATTGATCAATTACACCACCATACGCAAATCACCCGTTATTTCTTACATGAGTTTAAAACGTTAATTGATTTTGAAGCGAAAGTAAGTCAGTATACCCTTGAAACCGTACCAACAGACATCCTTATTCAGGCGAAAAAATTTAGTCTTAGCGAAGTGACACTCGCCCGACTCTTAAAGACAACGGTAAAAGCGGTACATGACTATTTAAGTGAACACAATCTAACGGCAAGTTATAAGATGGTTGATACGTGCGCCGGGGAATTTGAAGCGAAAACACCGTATTTTTATAGTTCTTGGCATGAGTATGATGAAGTGACACCGCTAAATAAACAACAAAAAATCGTTGTCTTAGGTTCAGGGCCAATCCGAATAGGTCAAGGGGTTGAATTTGATTACTGTTCCGTGCATGCGGCCTTTTCACTAAAGGACCAAGCGATTGAAGCGATTGTTGTCAACAACAATCCTGAAACAGTCAGTACCGATTATTCAACGGCGGATCATTTATATTTTGAACCATTGACCGCAGAAGATGTTGAACAAATTGTCTTAACAGAACAAGCCGACGGCGTGTTGATTCAATTTGGTGGCCAAACGGCCGTAAATTTAGCTGAAGACCTGCATGAACGAGGCATCAAGCTCATTGGTACAAACATTAATAATATTGATGTCACTGAAGACCGGAAGCAATTTTATCAGCTCTTAGATGACTTAGCAATTCCGCATATTCCAGGAACAACGGTACATTCATATGAAAAAGCGAAAGAAACCGCAAAAGCTTTTGGTTATCCTGTGCTCCTGCGCCCGTCTTATGTGATTGGTGGCCAAGGCATGATTGTTTTAGAATCAGAACAAGCTTTAGATCTCTATCTCAGTCAGTTACTACAAACGGAAACATCAAGTAAAGTCTTTCCGTTATTACTCGACCGTTACATTGAAGGAAAAGAAGTTGAGATTGATGTGATCTGTGACGGTGAGGATATTGTGATCCCAGGTATTTTTGAACACGTTGAAAAAGCCGGCGTGCATTCAGGGGATAGTATGGCCATTTTCCCGGCGCCACATCTGACGCAGCAACAGGAAAAACTGATTGAAACGTACACAAAGAAATTATCAAAAGCTCTTGAATTAAAAGGCCTGATTAATATTCAGTTCGTCTTAAGTGAAGATGAACAAACGCTCTACTGCTTAGAAGTAAACCCAAGAGCATCACGTACCGTCCCAATCGCAAGTAAAGTCACGGGGATTGATATGGTTGATTTAGCGGTCAGAACGCAGCTGAATCAGTCATTAAAAGAGCTTCATCCAACCTTAGGTCTGCAGGAAAAACCAGCCTTTTATACGGTGAAGATGCCGATTTTCTCACATACAAAACTGAGTGATGTCGATCCGTTACTGCAACCAGAAATGCGCTCAACCGGCGAAGCAATTGGTCTTGGTGACACGGTTGAAGCAGCACTTCAAAAAGCTTTTGGCTATAAAGAAAATCAGTTTATGGCAATCGACGAAACCGGTGGGATCTATGTTGGTCTACAAGACATCGACGCAACATTAATCAACGAGTTAGCTCAAGTGGACGGGATCTGTTATGCGAATGATACCGTTAGTGAAAAGCTTATTCATAACGGATTAACCCGCGTCGTCTCGGTCACTGAACAAGAAGCGATCCGCTTGCTTGATGATGGTACAATTAAATGTGTCGCTGACCAACAATCAGCAGCGATTCGGTTAAAAGCGTTAACCGAAGGGGTCATGGTCTTAAGTCGAAATGAAACATTGACGGCTTATCTTAAAGCAAGAAAAACGACAGCGACATTACCAAAAACAATTCAATCTTATCGACAAATGATAAAAGAGGAGGCTAATGTATGAGTGTGAAGGACCAATTAAAGGGCAGAAGTTGCCTCACGTTATTTGATTATACAACGGAAGAATTACGTTATCTGTTAGATTTGGCTAAAGAGATTAAGCAAAAACAAAAAAATAAGGAAGTGTATCACCCGCTAAAAGGCAAAGTGCTCGGGATGATTTTTGAGAAATCATCGACCCGGACACGTGTCTCATTTGAAACCGGGATTTATCAACTCGGAGGCACCGGGCTTTTCCTTAGTTCAAAAGATTTGCAACTCGGACGCGGAGAACCAATCAGTGATACGGCGCAAGTGTTATCGGGATACTTAGACGGAATTATGATACGGACGTTTAAACAAGCAGATGTTGAAGCGCTCGCGCATTACGGTTCGATTTCTGTTATCAATGGTTTAACGGATGATTATCACCCGTGTCAAGTGCTAGCCGACTTACAAACGATTGAAGAGGTAAAAGGCCAATTAGAGGGTTTGACGCTGACTTATATTGGTGATGGGAATAATATGGCGCACTCACTCATGATCGGCGCTGTTAAAATGGGGATGCACTTTAAAACGGCCGCACCGGAAGGTTACTTACCGAATGAAGACATTGTTGAACGGGCAAAAGTGATCGCAGAAGAAAATGGTGTGAGTATTACAATTACAACGGATCCAAAAGAAGCGATGACCGGTAGTGACATTGTTTACACCGATGTCTGGGCTTCGATGGGACAGGAAAGTGAACAACTTAAGCGTGAAGCATTATTCAAAGATTATCAAGTGAACGAGGACCTTGTGTCTCACGCAAAAGATGACTATCTCTTCTTACACTGCTTGCCAGCTCACCGCGGCGAAGAAGTGACGACAGAGGTGATTGATGGGAAACATTCTGTTATTTTCCAAGAAGCAGAAAACCGCCTCCATGCGCAAAAAGCCTTGATGGTAGCGTTGATGGCTGATTAATATAAGAAGATAAAAAGCACCCGCGGGTGCTTTTTTAGCTTTTAAAACTATCAATCAATGATTGCAGAGACGTCGCAAAACTTAAGATATTTGTGCCTTCTTTATGAACCATTGCTGTTTCTTCTTTATGACTAATCGCAAGCTGGGACAAACCGGCGGTATGTTGATGATTGTCTTCGGCAATCCGATCAAGTTCTCTTGAGACGCTGGTCAGTTCATTAAACCGTTCAAATAGCGCAGACACATCATGCTCAATCACGTGAATAGACGCTGTTTGTTCCTTGATTGTGTCTAATAAACTATCAAAGGCATCGGTTGTCTGTTTCATCGTTTCAACATGCCCTAAATGATGTTCTACGAGTAAATCACTCGTTGATACAGCTGAAGTGGTCATCTGTTTCGTTTTAGTCATGTGATCAAACATATTAACGGTAATCGCTTTTGTTTCTTCGGCGAGTTTACTCACTTCTCTGGCGACGACCATAAAGCCTTGCCCTTCTTTACCAGCCCGGCTCGCTTCGATTGAAGCATTTAATGCTAGTAACTTTGTCTGGTCAGAGATTGTTTGAATAGCCCCGGTTAAGTTATACGTATGGTTGACTTGTCCGAGCACCTCATGTAACTCTTGTTGCATCGAAGTAAGCTCTGTTTTAAACGCGGCGAGTTGTTCGATTAAGTCATCCAATTCTTTTTTACCTGTTGAAGAGGCCGTATTCATTGATTCTGTGAAATGGAGTGTCTCACTTAAGTGATCTTTAGAAAGTTGTAAGCTAGACGTTGCAGCGGTGACAATTGTTTGAGTCCGTTCCGTATGAGTTCTTGTCGCCTCCGCACTTTCTTCCACTGCCCGGGTTGTTTCTGTTAGTGTGTGTGAGCGGTCAATCATCTGATCGGATTCTTTTTCTAAGTGCTGGCCACTCTTAGTTAAATCGTTAATCGATTGTTTGAGCTGAGAAATAATCGTGTCGAGTTCCTCAACCATAAAGTTGTAACTCTCCGTTAAACTTTTAATTTCTGGCGTATGTATTTTCTTTAAAATAAGTGGGCTAAAATCTCCGGTGTGAATCCGTTCCATCCCTGCTTTTAGTTGTTTAAGTGGCTTCGTAATATTTTGAACGAATAAGACGGTTAGTACGCTACCTAAAATCATCCCAGCTATACTAATGATCACTGTTGTCGTACGCATCGTCACAATCGGGGCAAGATAACTTGTTTCAGGTACAAGCAGTAAATAATCGGCCTCGATTTCTGGTAAATAGCGCTTGGCAATTAAATACGCTTTGCCATTAATGGTTTGTTCAAACACCCCGTCGTCTTGATTGTTAATAGCTGTAATGACAGCGTCTGATGGTGTAAGCTTTTGATCTTGACTTGTTTTAAATGGCGTAAAGTTCCCATCAGCTAGACGGTAATAAAAAGAGGTTAAACCGTCTTTTGTTAATGTTTGTTTTTGTTCATCAATCGTGCGCTCGAGTTGGGAATAAAAATAGTCGTAATCACTGACATACACAAAATCTAAGTTTGCCGCAATGTCTTTAATCATATCTGTCTCACGAGCGAGACGGTTTTTCGTTGTACTTAAGAGTTCGTCTTTACTCATCGTATAGTTGACTGTCCCTACCACAATGGTGGTGATTGACAAAATAACGAGCATCATGATGGTTAGCTGTTGCCCCATTGTTAACTTCTCTCTTTTAAACATGTGATCCCTCCTACTTCTCTCATAGGTATTTTAGTGGATAGATGTGAAGTGAGTATAAATTAAATGTATAGTTTATGTAAAATTTTATCTCTAACTGTATCGATAAGAAATAAGCGTCCGACTGAGAGAGTCAGTCGGACGCTTAAGATTTTTCATATTATTTAGTTAAAACGAGTATGCCAAGGGGATAATAATCAAGCACAGGGTCTGATTCTTTTTGAATCAAGGCACCTTTTTGTAAGTAGTAATCAATAGAAGTGACTTGTTTGTCGCTAAACAGCACCTTAAATTCGTCTAGTGTAATTTGATGCACATGAAAAGGTGAGCCACAAGGTTCGCCTCGACCAGCACCAAACGGTGTAGACATGATTAATACACCACCAGGTTTTAATAAATCGTAAGCATTATTCAAAAAGTTTGCTTCTGCTTCAATATGTTCATAGGTCTCAAAACTTGTAATTACATCAAATTGTCCCCACGTATCAACTAAATGTTCTTCAGCTAAGTCGGCTTGATGAAACGATGACTTTGGATGATAATAGTTTTGTTTAGCATAAGCTAATGCCTGTTCATCAATATCAAGACCAATTACTTCATCAATGACTTTCTTTTTCTTTTTCGCAATAATATGGGTACCAAAGCCAGAGCCTGATGCCATATCGAGTACCCTTCCTTTTTTAATAAAAGGTAAGGCAAAGTGATACCGTGCGACGTGTTCAATCAATAATTCGTTAGTTATTGACATTTCTTCTGGGATCACGCGCTCTCCCGTATCTTCTAACATAGTAGTTCACCGCTTTTATAAGATTTTGTCCTACAAAAGTATACCGCATTTCCTGTGTTCTTTAAAGTGATGAATAAGGTTTGTATCAACAAGGAAGCGGATTAGCTGCTTTATAAAAATACGGCTAGCTTAATAGCGTACTTAGTCTTTGATAAGAGGCTAACCGATCGGTTTGGTCGTACAGTAATGATGTTGCCATTACTTCATCAACCGGTAACGTTTCAAGGCGTGAAGCAAGTTCTGTTCGAACAGTCGTAAGTGAACCGATGATACTACCATCAAGCGAGCGTTTAACAGCGGCTTGTTCGTGCGGTAACATCTCATCGGTTAAATCACGCGGCGGTTGAATTGGTAAGGACTTCGACCGAATCATATTGAGAAAGAGCTGTTCCATCGAACTGAATAAAAAGCGTGCGTCTTCATCTGTTTCTCCAACAATAACATTGAGGGCTAAAATGGCATAAGGTTCTTTTAAAGCATCAGATGGCTTAAAGTGTTCACGATAAAGTGTCAGTGCTTCATAGGCTTCACCTGGTGAGAAATGGCCAGCAAAAGCATACGCCAATCCCATTTCAGCAGCAAGTTTGGCACTAAAGGTGCTTGAGCCTAATAAAAAAATCGGGACCTGTTGTTGTTCAGCGGTGACCGCTCTTACTTGATGTTTAGGCGAGCCGCTAAAATAGTGCTGAATTTCCCGGACGTGTTCGGGAAAGGCGTGAACATCTCCGCGACGAAGTGCTCTTGCGGTAAGTTGATCTGTTCCTGGAGCGCGTCCCAGTCCTAAATCAATCCGGTCGGGGTGTAAGGCACTTAAGAGACCGAATTGTTCAGCAACAACAAGCGGGGAATGATTCGGTAACATCATCCCGCCAGAACCGAGTCGGATTGTTTCGGTATGATTAGCGATTTGATTAATAAGAAGCGGGGGTGAAACACTCGCACTAGAGGCGGCATTATGGTGTTCAGCAACCCAGTAACGGTAATAGCCCCACTGTTCTGCGTGTTGGGCTAATTCAACCGAATGCTGTAAGGCGTCACGTGGTGTTTCTTGATCGTTTAACGGAGACAAATCAAGTATGGATAACGGGACACCTGAAAATGTTTTATTTGACTGAGTCATACTCTCTCTCCTCCTTCAAGGGATTGGTATAGTATGGATGCTACTGGAAAGAGTGTTTGGCGTCAACGAAGATGCTTAGGCTAAACTAAAAAATGTCTAAACAAGGAAAGGCTAAAGTGTGAGTAAAAATGAACGAATATAAATGAACGACTGTAAAAGAAAAAACAGCCTGCGTGGCTGTTTTTCGTTAAAGAGTAAAAGTATTTACAGTGGCATCTAAATCATTGGCAGTAGCAACGATGTCTTGACTAAGTTCAGTCATCCGCTTAATTGATGTATCCTCTTCTTCAATAGAAGCAATGACTTCTTCGGTTGCTGAAGCATTTGCCTCGGCAATTGTTGATAAGTTTTGGAGTGTCTGGACTAATTCTTCTTTCATCGTTTGCATCGACTGACCAGAGTCATTGAGCTGTTCGACCGACTGATCAGATGTTTCAATCGAAGCGGCAATTTGTTTAAACATATCGCCGGTATTTTTTACGTTCTCCGTTTGTTCTGTGGCCATTTGTGAGACTTTATCCATCGTACTAACAACTTCCGTCGTATTATTTCTGAGCTGGTTCACAATGTCGTTAATTTCTGTTGTTGATTGCGTTGATTGATCGGCGAGCTTTCTTATTTCATCAGCGACAACCGCAAAACCTTTTCCAGCCTCACCAGCACGCGCAGCTTCAATAGCGGCATTCAGAGCTAGTAAGTTGGTTTGATCGGCAATTGATGAAATCACATCACTTGCTTCAACAATTTTATCTGTGCGTTTGTTTGTTTCAACAATGACGGCGTGGAAGTCTTTAATGGCTTGACTTGTAACGCTGTTAATTTTAGATAAAGTATCAATCTCATTTAAGCCATTATGAACGAGATCATTCACCTTGGTGGAAGATTGGTTTAACTCGGTTAAGTATTGTTGGTTTAAATCGATGATATTCCCGAGCTCCGTCACTTTAGCGGCACCTAATTCGACTTTCTCTGCTTGTTCAAGTGCCCCATTGGCAATCGATTCAACTGTTGTGACAATTTCGCCTGAACTATTTGCGACCGTAGCTAAGTTTTGTGACAGTTCCTCAGCCGTTGCATTTGTTTTAGTCGTATTCTCGTGAATATCTTGAATGATTTTCGTTAGTTTATATGTCGTTAAGTTCGTTACTTCTGCTAATTTACTGAATTCGCTTTTGCCTTTAACATCCATTGTCTCACTCAAATCACCTTCACTGATGCGGTACAGGTGTTTCATATGCCGTTTTAATGGCTTAATGACAACCCGGTTCATAAAGAAGACAATAATAGCATTAATCACAAGTATGTTCATCGCCGTATTAATATAAGCCCCAAAGTTTCCGGAAATAACATCTAACTCCCGGACGAAATTGGCTAAGATTTGTGCGATAGGTGCACTTATTAAAAACGTTAAAGTAATCACCACAACAATCTTAAAGGTGATACTATTTAAAAAGTTCAAGTTCATCAAATCATTAAAATTTTTAGGGGCATGTGACAGTTTCTTTTGTTGGTTCAATCTAAACACCCCATTGACTCGTATTTTAGTTATGATTTAAGAGACGGAAGACGCATTGAACAAATGAACGTTTCATCACCACCTTTAGAGCTGTTTCGATTAGGAATGAAGACAATAGTTAAAGATTACGCAAATACCGAAGCGCTTTAGGCTCGGGTAATGGTTTGCTGAAGTAATACCCCTGGGCAATATCTGCTTGGTGCAGCTTCAAATAAGCTAATTGCTCTTGTGTTTCGACACCTTCTGCAATGACTTCAAGGCCGACTTTATGACACATAGAGATGATGTCACTTACTAAGGCAGCGTCATCTTCTTTTGACTGAATCTTATTGATGAAGATTTGATCAATTTTGACGCGGTCGATATTCAGTTCCGCGATACTAGAAAATGAAGAGAATCCCGTGCCGAAGTCATCTAAGTCAATCGAGAAACCGAAAGCTTTTAGTCGTTTGAGCTTATCGTTGATTTGTTCGTAACTATTTAGCCATATGGACTCGGTGATTTCTAGTACGATATAGTGTGGGTCAGCGCCGGTTGAACGAATGATTTGTGTTAGATCATCCTCAAACTCATCACGTAACAGTTGTAAACCTGAGATATTGATAGCAATACGTGTATCGGCATGACCGTGCGCTTTTAATGTGTGATAAAAATGACAAGCGTGCTCAATAATGATTAAACCTAAATCGTAAATAATGAAGTTCGCTTCAGCTAATTGAATGAATTCTACAGGTGATATATTTGGTTTATCAAAAGAGGCAATCTTTAAGCGTGCCAGTGCTTCAAAGCCCACAACTTTTTCACCAGACACATCCACCTTCGGTTGATAATGAAGCGAAAAGCTGTCGGTGTCATCTTTGGCAATGACCTGGCGTAATGTGTGGAGAATGGTCTCTTCACGCTTAATGACACGTTCAAGCTCGTCTTCATAAAAATAAATAGCGGTATTTTCTTGTTGGTGTGCTAAAGCAAGTGAGGCCTCTTTTAAGACATCATCACTTGAGTGGTGACGCTCACTTAACTCAACAATACCAACTTGTGCTTGGATCAGTTCTTGACTATCATGACTAACAAAAGGTGTATTGAAAACTTGTAAGACACGGTCAGCTGCCATGTATAAATCAACTTTCGCATCATAACCATTGATAATGATGACAAACCGATCAGCGGTAAAACGAAAAATCTGTTCATGATCCCTTAATGAAGACTGTAACCGTTGCGCAATTTTTTTAAGGAGTTCATCACCATAATTAAACCCATATGTTGTGTTAATGAGCTTAAAATTGCTGCAGTTGATCAGTAGTAAGGCACGTTCTCCGTAGGTTTTTTTTAGTTGTTCATCTAGTTCTTTCGTTAAATAAGTTTTGTTCGGTAAATCAGTGAGCGTGTCATAATAAGCGCTATGCATATTCTTTTGATTTAAGCGATACGTATAGAGTAACAGTAAAACCCCAATACTTGAGACGAGAAGGAACAAGCTGACACCGACAACAACAATGACGGCATTTTTTTGATTAATCATTGTTCTTGGCCAAGCAACAGCGATATTGCCTATTTTCTCCGTTTGGTTATAGACAGGGACACAGACTTGATAGACAGCCGCTCCGTTTACGGTTGTTTCAATCGTTTGAATCGTATTATTGCGAAGTCGTTCTTGTGTTTGTGTATCTTCAATTCGTGCACCTTTCATTTCGGGTGCGTTACTTGCGATGATGTTAAAGTTATGTGAGATAAAGGAGAGATAAGCGACATCAGTTGTCGCGGTAATGTCGTCAATCATCTCGTCAACTTCAAATGACTTAAGTAAGTCTTGCATGTTTTCAGCGAGGATGCCAATTTGTAAAAAGTGCTTATCGTCTTGTCTTAGGTAAGCGTATTTATAATAACGATCACTCTCTGAATCTTTTCTAATGTCTTCAATCAGAAAGTCTTTATCACTTATCATAAAATTATAAACGGGATGATCGACTGGTGCAGTCCAACCAACATATTCAGGCACATTACTAAGTATGATTTCAGCGTCATTGTTGTAAAAATGTAAATCATCGATTAAATATTGTTTGGCAAGTAAATTAGGAGATAATGTGTCATCACTCAAAATCGCTTCATTAATGCCTTGACTGGCGAGGGTTAGTTTTTGCCGCAACAAATACGAAATGGTCTCATAGGCTTCATTTGACTTTGCGAATGTGTCTGAGTAGACATTTGCAATCTGTCTTGCTTCATTTTCAAAGTCATCGGTGGCAGTATTGATCGCATAGACAATGGCGATGTATGTAAGTATCGCAAAAATAGCCATTAACGTAATAAACGGGATAAAAAAGTATTTAAAGCGTTGTTTAAATGATGTGAACATACCGACACCTCCTGGTGAAGAACGTAAAAGAACTAGACCGTTTTAAAAGGGAATAAATAAGGAATGCATACAAAAAGTAGTGTTACTATATGAATTACCCTTATTACGAAAAAAATAATCGGGTAAATAGTCATAAATGGCGAGAGTATAGTTATAAAGAATCATTTGGATGGATTAAATACATTTTAATGGTTGATATTAATTACTTATGACATGAATTATAATCGAGAAAAAATGTATAGCCAATCTTTATTACTAGTTATAAATAACTATTTTAGTATCTAGTAATATAAGTTGATGTTATTTTTCTTTTCTGTTCTTTTTTTCTGAGCCAACATGTCAAATTTAAGAACTAGCGACGAGTACGTTACAAATCATAGATGAGTGAATAATTATCGCTTTTGTCATGGTTAGTTTCTGTTATAATGAGTGAAGAAATGTATGCAAAGGATGAAGATGATGCGTTTAGCTGAACAAATAAAAAATAAATTGATTAATGATTTATCAGGTGTTGAATTACACTTTAATGAACCGATGGGGCATTATTTATATACCAAGTTAGGTGGACCGGCAGATGTTTTTGCTTTTCCAAAAACAATCGAAGAGGTTCAACGCGTTGTAAAGGCAAGTGGGCATTACGAACTGCCACTGACGTTACTCGGGAATGGCTCGAACTTAATTATTCGAGACGGTGGTATTCGCGGGATTGTCATGAGTCTGTCGCACGTAAATACGATCACAGCTGAAGGTGATGTGGTGACCGCTGGGAGCGGGGCGACAATCATTGATACGTCTTATTTTGCGCTTCAATCATCACTTTCTGGATTAGAATTTGCTTGTGGAATTCCAGGGACAGTTGGTGGTGCGGTGTTTATGAACGCGGGTGCTTATGGTGGTGAAGTAAAAGATTGCCTAGCCTCAGTGACCGTGATGACTGATACTGGGGAAGTGCGTGATATTAAGGCTGCTGATTTGGCTTTAGGATACCGGACGAGCAATGTCGGAGAAAATAACTGGATTGTGTTAGAGGCACGTTTTACGCTCGAAAATAAAGACCGACAAGAAATTAAAGCTTTAATGGATGACTTAACAGAAAGACGCGAGTCAAAACAACCTTTAGAATACCCTTCATGTGGCAGTGTATTTAAACGGCCACCCGGTCACTTTGCTGGTAAATTGATTCAAGATAGCGGTCTGCAAGGTAAAGGGATTGGTGGGGCAGAAGTGTCAACGAAGCATGCTGGTTTTATCGTCAATAAAGATCATGCGACGGCCAGTGATTATATTGCGGTGATTGAAATGGTTCAACAAACAGTGAAAGACACCTTCGGTGTCACTCTGGAACGAGAAGTGCGAATTATTGGTGAAGAAGCTTAAATTTTTTGATTTTATGAGGGTTTCTTTTCTAAAAACAAATAGCGTGCACGTGATAAAAAAGTATGTTAGAATGTGAACAATCGAATAGTAATCTTTTGGGGCAGGGTGTAATTCCCGACCGACGGTAAGAGGCGAGCGACAAGTCTTAAGTCCGTGACCCGGATCAATCAGTGATTGTGAAGGTGGATTTGGTGAAAATCCAAAGCCGACAGTGAAAGTCTGGATGGGAAAAAGATTAAACAAGAAATGACAACATACAGGGAGACGTCTGTAAATATACGGGCGAGGACCGTTTATTTGTTGATCGTTTCTTTCATGTAAACACCCCAAGTCTCTTTGATTTGGGGTGTTTTTTTGACCAAAAAGATCTATTTGTATTGAAATAATAAGTGTTAAAGAAAATAAGAAAGGAGTGAAAGCATGAAGGATCAAGATTACATGGCGCTGGCGATTGAATTAGCCAAAGGGACCATTGGCCAAACGTCACCGAACCCTTCAGTCGGTTGTGTGCTTGTGCGTGATGGTGTGATTGTTGGTCTGGGTAGTCACTTAGTACCTGGTGAAGGCCATGCGGAAGTGTTGGCGATTCAACAAGCGGGTGAAAAAGCCAAAGGCGCAACAGCCTATGTCACGCTTGAACCTTGTTCACATACCGGTAAGACACCACCGTGTAGCCGGCTACTGATTGAATCAGGTGTAAAAAGAGTTGTTGTTGCAACAGAAGATCCTAATCCTTTAGTAAGTGGACGTGGAATTAACTGGTTAAAAGATGCTGGTCTTTCGGTTGATATCGGCTTAATGAAGGAAGAAGCGGTTGCCTTAAATAAGACCTTTTTTCACTTTATGAGAGAACAGCGACCGTTTGTGACATTAAAAGCCGCGATGACGCTTGACGGAAAAACAGCCACCAAAACCGGCGACAGCCGCTGGGTGACAGGAGAAGCCGCACGAGAACATGTACACCATTACCGGGCCAGGCATGATGCGATTTTGATTGGTAAAGGGACAGCGGTAAAAGATAATCCAAGTCTCACTGTACGGCAACCGGAATACGGGAAAAATCCGATTCGGATCGTGCTAGCGAATGATCTAGATTTACCGGATCATCTCACGCTGTTTCATGATGGACATAAAACGTATGTCGTCTGCGGGAAAGAAGCGGACACCGATCTATTTACTGAAAAGCACCCTACAGTCGGTGTCATTCAACTGTCGAGTCAACGAGTAGAGATTTCTGAATTACTTAAGCGTTTAGCAGACTTAAATATTCAGTCGGTCTATGTTGAAGGTGGCGAAACGGTGCATAAAAGCTTTGTAGAAAGTGGTTTTGTTGATGAGTGTCACATCTATATCGCGCCGAAATTACTGACAGGTAAAGATAGCTTCGGAGTTATTGGCGGTCCCTCGCCAGAATGGATGCGCGATGCTTTCTCTTTATCATTTGAACAGGTGGAACAAATCGGAGACGACATTTTTATTAAAGCTACAAAGAAAGCGGGGAATTAGTTGTGTTTACCGGAATTGTTGAAGAAAAAGGCACATTACAAACCATCACCAAAAATGGTCGGAGTCTTGTTTTAACCGTTGGTGCAAAAAAAATACTCGGAGATGTGCATATTGGAGATTCAATTAGTGTGAACGGGGTATGTTTAACTGTCACCCATTTTACTGACCGTCACTTTTCAGTTGATGTGATGCCAGAAACGTATGAAGCTACAAACTTGAAATATTTAACAAAGGGTTCCGAAGTCAACCTAGAGCGCGCCATGCACGCCAATGGTCGGTTTGGGGGTCACTTTGTTTCAGGTCACGTCGATCACGTGGCAACAATTGAAAAAATATGGCGCGATACAATCGCAAAATATGTCAAAATTACCGTGCCAAATGATAAGGTAAAGTATCTCGCCGAGAAAGGTTCTGTCACGGTTGACGGGACGTCACTCACGGTGTTTCATGTGGATGAGACGAGTTTTACATTATCGCTTATACCAGAAACACAACAAGCGACCATTCTTGGCGCCAAAGACGCAGGCGATACCGTTAATATCGAGTACGATGTCTTAATGAAATATATGGAGCGTCTGTTGATGCATCAAAGTAATCAAAAACAATCATCAGGTATAACAGAAGATAAATTAAAAGATTTAGGGTTTTATTAAGGGGGGGAGCAAAATGGATACGATTGAACAAGCACTTGAGGTATTGAAACGAGGCGAAGTCATTATTGTGATTGATGATGAGCATCGTGAAAATGAAGGAGACTTTATCGCCTTAGGTGAACATGCGACACCGGAAGTGATTAATTATATGGCGACAAAAGGTAAGGGGCTGATTTGTACGCCAATTGAGAAAACATTGGCTGATAAATTATTACTTACAGAAATGGTGTCGCGAAATACGGATGACCATGGTACGAATTTTTCTATTAGTATTGATCATGTTGATACACATACGGGGATCAGTGCTTTTGAACGGTCACAAACGATTCTCGCGCTATTAGAGGAAGACAGTCGACCGGTTGATTTTAAACGACCTGGTCACGTGTTTCCACTGATTGCCGACCCCGATGGGGTCGTGAAGCGACCCGGTCATACTGAGGCGGCGATTGATTTAGCTAAACTCGCGGGCGCAAAACCAGTTGGGGTTATTTGTGAAATTATGCGAGAAGATGGTCAAATGATGAGGACGAATGAATTAAAAACCTTCGCAGAGAAAGAAGGTCTCGTCATGGTGACGATTGAACAACTCGTTGAGTACCGAAAACGTCATGATACACTCATTACCCGTGAAGCTAATATTCAACTGCCGACGTCATTTGGTGATTTTAAGATGGTTGGCTATGTTGAAAAAGTTACTGGTAAAGAACACGTCGCGCTCATTAAAGGTGATTTGACAAAAGAAGAAGCACCGCTTGTTCGGGTTCATTCGGAATGTCTCACCGGTGATGTGTTCGGTTCAAAACGCTGTGATTGCGGGCCCCAACTTGAACGGGCAATTGAAACAATTGAAGCACGTGGTGTTGGTGCTGTCATTTACATGCGCCAGGAAGGTCGCGGGATTGGTCTGATCAATAAATTAAAAGCTTACGAGCTTCAAGAACAAGGGTATGACACGGTTGAGGCCAATCACCAACTTGGATTTGGTGATGATTTACGTGATTATTCGATTGCGGCGCAAATCTTAAAAGATCTAGGACTGGAGTCAATCACATTAATGACAAATAACCCGAGAAAGCTAGAAGGTTTAACCCGTTACGGGATTAATATTAACGAACGTCAAGCGATTGAAATCACCGCCAATGAAAGTAATGCACACTACTTGAAAACCAAAAGCACGAAACTTGGTCATCTATTAAAAGATCAATGATTTAAACGGAATCGCAAACAGAAACGTCATATAAAAAATTAGAAGAAAAAACTAGGAGGAAATAAACATGGTAAACACAGTACAGAGCACATTAGTAGGGACAGATTTAAAGATTGGGATTGTTGTCGGAAGGTTTAATGAATTTATTACCGGTAAGTTACTCGGTGGGGCAGAAGATACGTTGAAGCGTCACGGTGTTAAAGATGAAGATATTACCGTTGCGTGGGTACCGGGCGCCTTTGAGATTCCGTTAATCGCAAAGAAAATGGCTGCCTCTAAAAAATATGATGCCGTTATTACGTTAGGAACCGTCATTCGCGGGTCAACACCACACTTTGATTATGTATGTAATGAAGTGGCTAAAGGTGTCTCACAAGTGACGATGACAACAGACGTGCCAACCATCTTCGGTGTGTTAACGACCGAAACGATTGAACAAGCAATTGAACGCGCCGGCACAAAAGCAGGGAATAAAGGTGCGGATGCCGCTGTTTCAGCGATTGAAATGGCTAACTTAGTCAAAGAATTTTAATTTTTCTACATCAACATAAAGTCCGGTGACCTTTAGCTGTAATACTTAAAGGTCACCGGACTTTTTTCTGTCTATGGTTTAAGACGTTTCAATTTGTTACATAGCTTCGTCTCTGCCAGCTTGCTGCATCTTATACATCTGATAATAACTGCCTTGTTCATTTAGTAAGGATAGGTGCGTCCCGCGTTCAATAATTTCACCCTTATTTAGGACGATAATTTGATCCGCGTGTTGAATCGTCGAGAGCCGGTGAGCAATCACGAGCATCGTTCGCCCTTTACTTAACACGGTCATCGCTTCTTGAATCATCAGTTCTGTTTCAGAGTCGATATTCGCTGTTGCCTCATCCAGAATAAGAATCGCTGGATCAAAGGCTAAGGCACGAGCGAATGACAATAGTTGCCGCTCTCCGGTTGAGAATTCATTGCCATTTTCTCCGACCGGTTCATCGTACTGTCGTGGGAGCTTTTCGATAAAACGATCGGCTCCGACGGCTTTTAGTGCTTCAATTGCCTTGTCTCGACTAATTTTAGGGTCATTTAAGGTGATGTTTGATAGCACGGTACCGGTAAAGATAAACGGATCTTGTAAGACAATCGCCATGTGTGCTCGTGTTTGTTGGCGCGTTAGTGTTTGTGTATCCACACCATCTAACAACACTTTGCCACTGTCAGGGTCATAAAACCGAAACAGTAAATTCATGACGGAACTTTTGCCTGAACCTGTATGGCCGACAAAGGCCGTGGTTTCACCTGGCGCGACGTGGAAGGACAAATCATTTAAGATTGTCTCGCCTTTGTCATAACCAAACGTCACCTGATCGAAGCGGATGTCACCTTTAATTCTAGGTAAAGTCGCATCTTCAATGGCTTCTGTTTCCTCATCAAGTAATTGAAACACACGACGGGCAGACACTCTGGCTTGTTCTAACTGCGGGAGTTGATTCACCATTTGCGTCATTGGTTCAAATAGCCGCGTTAAATAATCAACAAAGGCGTAGAGCAAACCAGTTGAGACGAGCATCGTCCCAGTCAAGGACTGGTTACCGAAGAACCAAATAAAGCTAAGAAACGCAATCCCGCGAAGGACGTTCACTAAGTTATAAGACGTAAGGGCTGATAGGGCGACCATTTTCTTCTGGTAGCGGTAATGTTTGTCATTGAGCTGTTCAAATTCATCCGCTCGGTCATTTGTCCGCCTGAAAGCTTGAATAATCGGCATCGTTTGGATGGATTCATTAATAGATGCGTTAATATCGCTATTAACAGTACGAATCACGTCATTGTATTTTCCTGCATACGTTTTATAAAACTTCATAAACAACATAAGGAGTGGCAATAACATGAGGCTGATTGTCGCCAAGGTTGGATTTAATAAATAAAGGGCAATAATAATCCCCGTCATATAAATAAAGCCGTTCACAAATGTTTCAAGCACACGGACATAGAGTTCTTTAATGGCTTCAGTGTCATTGGTCACCCTGGCTAAAATCTTACCGGCCGGCATATTGACAAAGTAGCGCATCGGTAAACGTTCAACCGTTTCAAAGACATCGTTTCGCATCGTTTGAATAATGTTATTCGCATGGACTTGCAGTAAATAGGTCTTTAAATATTGGAAGACGGCGGCAATTAAAATTAAGCCTAGATAAAGTGCTAACCAACGCATAATCGGTCGCACTTCCGGTGCGAAAAAGTTTGCCGCCGTTGCCGCAGATAATTTTTCTGCCTGAAAGCTCGATTCATTTGATATCAGTGACGTGCCATCTTCTGATACAGTAAGTGTTTCACCAATCGGAACCGTACCTTCGGCTAGATAATAGTCACGGTTGACTTGAACGAAGGTGACGGTACCAGTAACCACATCGTCCTCGTCTAACCGATCGGCTCTTTTTAAGTAGCGGTTGTTCACTTCAATGGTGTCGTTGTCATCATTGCCCGTGACCGCTATCCATTCGGTCTGCACACCAACGATATGGCGGTCAATCACTTGTTTGGCGATAAACGGTCCTGTCAACTCTAAAGCGACCGCAATGATGAGGGCAATGAGCGCAAAGGTAATCGTTTGTTTGTTAATGAAAAGATAACGTAATAAACGTTTTTCTACAGAGGCTTTCATTCAGTCTCCACCTCCTCAGTCATTTGTTGAATCATATATTGTTCTTTATACCAACCGTCTGCTTCAATCAGTGACGTGTGGGTACCGTGTTCGGTGATTTTACCGTCTGTCAGAACAATGATCTGGTCAGCATGGGTGACGGCTGATAGTCGGTGAGCCGCAATGAGCGTTGTTTTTTGTTGGCGCTCTGCTTTTAAATGCTCAATAATCGTCGCTTCTGTTTTCCCATCAACGGCCGATAAGGCATCGTCTAAAATTAAGATATCAGGGTCCATTAACAACGCCCGAGCTAACGATAACCGTTGTTTTTGGCCACCGGATAAGGTCACACCACTTTCACCGACACGTGTATCCAGTCCGTTTGAAAGGGCATCGATATCAGATTTTAATGACGTAGATTCTAGCATCTGATTAATCACCTCATCAGAGGCTTGTCCAACGCCGAATAAGAGATTCTCACGGACCGTTTTAGAAAACAGACTGTGTTGTTGTGGCACGTAGCCAATCCATTTACGTGTTGTATCCAGCGATAATTGATCGATTGGGATATCATTAATGCGTAACGCGCCTTCCGGTGCAGGATATTGTCTTAATAGTTGCTTAAATAGTGTTGTTTTACCAGCACCTGTCTTGCCGACAATCCCAATTGTTTCACCTTGTTTGATTGTTAAATCAATGTCAGTTAAGGCCGACTCTTTTGTGCCAGGGTAATAGAACGTTACGTGATCAAACTGAAGCACTTGAGGTGTCTTTACTTCAACCGGTTGGGTTGGGTCTTTCACATCGGATTGTTGTTTAAGAACATGATTAACCCGGTCGAGAGAAGCGTTACCCCGCTGCATCACATTAATCAGTTCACCAATCGCAAACATCGGCCAAATCATCATCCCTAAATAGACGTTGAAAGAGACGAGATCACCAATTGAAATACGGTTGTCCATCACCATAATAGCCCCGTAGCCTAAACCAATCGTGTAAGAAATCCCCACAAGAATTTTCATCGTTGGTTCAAAGTAAGCTTCCATTTGAGCGACGGCTTTATTTTTATTAAACACGTCGGCGGTTTTTTCTTTAAACCGGTTAAGATCGTGTTGTTCTTGTACAAACGCACGGGTCACACTGACACCACGAATCGATTCAAGCGTATAGTTATTCAAATCACTAAATGCTTCCTGGGCATCAGTAAAGCGCAGGTGAATAATTTCTCCGTACTTATATACAATGATGGCCATAATTGGCATCGGGATCAGCGCCATAAACGTTAACGACCAGTTCACTGTAAAGCCCATCATTAAAACAATTAAAGACATAAAGACGGTTGAATCAACAAGCGTTAAAATACCAAACCCTGACGTCATCATGATCGCCTTTAAATCATTGGTCGCTCGGGCCATTAAGTCACCGGTTCGGTTTTTACTAAAGAATCTCGGGCTCATCATGAGAAAGTGACGCATTAACTTCGAGCGGATTTGCCGTTCAAGCAACAAAGCACCGCTAAATAGCGTATAGTCCCATAAAAACATAATCACATACGTTAATACGATCAGTCCGCCGTATATAAGTAGTGTCTCTGTGAGCGATTCTTTTGTCAGTTCGTTGAACTGAATGGCATCAATCGCATTCCCTACAAGCCGTGGGGGAATGAGGTCAAGAAAACTCGCAAACACAAGCGCAATAATGGCGATAAGATACCGTAACCACTGGTCTTTAAAAAACCAAGCTAATTTTTTAAATACTTGAAACATATGTCACACTCCTTTTTAAACAAATACGTATTTGACTAACCAAAGCCTTCCCCTTGGTTGTCATTTTTTATGTGTGTTCTTACTAACATTGCTTTTTCCTCCTTTTCGTTCATATTTGATTAAACGAAAAAAGCACAGACATCCGAGACGTCTGTGCTAAACACCCATCAGAAAATGATGAGTATATACCAAAAAAGGTCACGAATTTACTCGTGACCATGTGCTTTAAAGCTGCGCAAAATATAAAGGTCAAGTCTTCCTTATCGTTAAAAGATAACGAAAGCTGAACCGAATTATTTAGGCAAACATCTTTAAAGCGGAGGTCACGGTGAAAGTATTTACTTGTGTTGTACGTGCGGGATGAGTAATACGTGTTTTCATGATCGTGACCTCCTTTTCGTTTATTTAATCAATAATCAAAGTATAGTCGTATCAATTCTAGCCGTCAACAGAAAAAAGAAAAAAAGACCAAAAAGTGCATATTGTCCTAATAACATCATGAAAATGTGCCAGGGATTATTCGTAAAATATAGATGACGTTAAAATAATCTAACGGCATTAATCCCCTAAAATATGTTTACATACTTATCGGTAAAATATCGATAATTCGTCATATTTCCACCCCTTATAACGGCTGTTTAAGTGTTACAATGAAAAGCATATCGCTATATGTTAGTAAGTACAAACATGATAGTTTTCTCGATAGCTGAATCATTGTAAAACAAAAAAATAAAAGGACGTGAAGATCATCGACAATATTATAGATTTTTCAATACCTGTGCACGATGTCATTAAA
Source organism: Bacillota bacterium (assembly GCA_051746745.1). GTDB lineage: Bacteria > Bacillota > Bacilli > Bacillales > Amphibacillaceae > Halolactibacillus. The sequence continues at coordinate 20,809 of JBNJFJ010000022.1, forward strand.
CAACATCCTGAGGTCAAACAAATCTTAGTTGAGTTCGGTTTTAAGCCATTGACAGATAAAGCGATGTTAAATACGGCAGGGCGTTTAGTCAACTTAAATCAAGGGGCGAAGAAAATTAAAGCAGATGTAACATCTCTCAGAAAAGAACTTGAGTGGAATGGTTATGAGGTAAAGGAAGTGGAGGAAAAGTGACTGATACTAATGATAAAGAACAACAACGGATGAACATCCTAACAGATATATTAACACGGCTGCACCACGGCAGTACGCCAGATGAGGTACAAGCAGAGTTTGATCAACATTTTCAAGGTGTGAGTGCGATTGAAATTTCCTTGATGGAGCATCAGCTGATTGAAAGTGATGACAATGATATTACCTTTGAAGATGTGATGGAACTGTGTAACGTCCATGCGAATTTATTCAAAAATAAAGTCAACGGCGCTGATGCGAATCAATCGGTTAATTAAAAACATATCAGATGATGCGTTAGAGCCAGGGTTATTGCGAGGATTAAAAAATCAGTTAGCGTTACTCGGTCAATTCGAACAGCATTATCAGCGCAAAGAAGAAGTCATCTTTCCGGTAATGGAAAAATACAATCACACGGCCCCACCTAAAGTCATGTGGGGAGTGGATGATCACATTCGGGCCTTATTTGCTGAGGTATTAACCCGCCTTGATTCGGTTCGCGATACA
>JBNJFJ010000022.1:21604-23464 GCA_051746745.1 Bacillota bacterium
AATCACACGGCCCCACCTAAAGTCATGTGGGGAGTGGATGATCACATTCGGGCCTTATTTGCTGAGGTATTAACCCGCCTTGATTCGGTTCGCGATACAGGTGTCACAGCATTAAAGGAACGTTTCAACGCCTTTAGTCATGAGTTTACGGAAATGATTTTTAAAGAGGAATCGATTATGATTCCGTTCGTACTTGATATTTTCAATGAAGATGACTGGCTCCATATTGCCGAAGATAGTGAACGATTTGGTTATGCGATTGTTGAGCCAGAAGAAAAATGGGTACCCGAACGGATTGACTTTGTGGAAGAAAAAGAAGCCGATCACTCTGAATCTCAACTAGAAAAATCATTAGACTTAAACAATCTACCGGATACACAAGAAATCCCATTTGGACAAGGCTTTTTAACTTTAAAAGAGGTGAGAAAAATTCTCGATCTTATTCCGATGGAATTAACGTTCATCAACAAAGCAGATGTCTTTAAATACTTTAACAACAGTATCCCAGATGAAGACAAAGCTTTCTTACGTGCCCCAAGTGCAATTGGACGTGAAGTGAAAAACTGTCACCCACCAAAAAGTTTAGCGATGGTGCTCAAACTAGTCGAAGACTTGCGCAGTGGTGTAAAAGATAAAGAACAAATGTGGTTTGAACGAAAAAACGGGCAATTCATTCATGTCACATACGTGGCCGTTAGAGATGATGACGGTGCGTATATGGGTATATTAGAATACGTCCAAGATATTGCTCCTCTAAAAGAGCTCACGGGAATGAAACGAGGCCTAAGCTAAATAGAACCGAATAAAAGCAGGTTATTTATCAACCTCACTAAGATTAGTGGTCTAACGCATCGATGACTTAACTTAGTGGTATTAGGAAATGGTGCTTCCCGTCATCTTGTCGTTTGTGAAGCAAACGTATCATTTTATGCGTTCTATTTTTTTCTGTTAATTATTCTCCGTATTTGGACTCCTAGCATATAGATAAAACTTAAATATAAAATGATTAATAGGGCATACGCCCATATTGAACTATTATGATCAATTAAATCAACGGTGATTGTTATGTAGGTATAAAAAATTAAGAATAACAGGATGATTATGAGGTTGATTATTGGATTTTTTGAGAAATTCATATAAAACCCTCTCTTTGTTTAAAATAAAAGCGTTGTTCTATTCATTTTCAGTGTAACAGCGGTCACAGTGTGTCTTCAAGGAATGTCCATATATGGCCGCTGTTCGTGCCGCGCACCCTTTTCTTCTGTTCATCTTGAATATTAAGGGTGATTCTTATCGTATGAGATATAGACAAGTGGTTTCCCTCCTAAGGATTAGTTTTGGTCGACTTCAATTCTACAGGGAAACTCACTTGTTTTTTATATTTAGGCAGAAAAAAGGCGCTAGCGAGTTATTCTAGTGAGCAATCTCTGCCCTACTTAAAATCCCTTCACCAACACCAAATATTATACAATTAATGATTTGTCTGTGTTGTCTTTAGAGTAACTTTTTTATCTCATCTTCAAATGCTTCTGGTTCTGTTTTTGGCGCGAAGCGACTGACGACGTTACCGTCTCGGTCGATGAGAAACTTGGTGAAGTTCCATTTGATTGCGCCGCCTAAGATACCTGACTGTTGTTTGGTTAAGTATTTAAATAATGGATGAGCGTCTTTTCCGTTGACGTTAATTTTACTAAACAGAGGAAAGGTGACGCCGAAATTAAGCTGACATGCTTGGCTTACTTCTTCGTCTGTTCCTGGTTCTTGATTTAAGAATTGATTACTCGGAAAACCTAATACGACAAACCCGTCGTCTTTATATTTTTGATACAGGGTTTCAAGACTACTAAATTGATTCTTTAA
>JBNJFJ010000023.1:0-23402 GCA_051746745.1 Bacillota bacterium
CAGGAATTGTTGATGAATGAAACAGTCGATGGCAGACTAACGCTCGCCTCGTTTGGTGTCGCGGTTTTAAAACAAGACAAGGAAGTCAGATGACGCCAAAATCGTTGTGAATAATAATTAAAGTTAAAACGGAAAGAAATTACCTTATCGGTAACTCTTTTCTTTTTTCTTGTTCACAAGTCAGATATTTCTGATATAATGAAAGCGTGTAAGCACTATCAATTGTTTAGGGGGCGAAACAGATGAGCTATAAACAAGCTTATGAAAAATGGCTACAAGCTGATCAGCTTGACCAAGAATTAAAACAACAGTTAGATGACATGAAAGATGATGAGAAGAAATTAGAAGACAGTTTCTACAAAAACCTTGAGTTCGGTACCGGTGGTATGCGCGGGGAACTCGGACCCGGAACGAATCGTTTGAATATCTATACGATTCGTAAAGCAGCTGAAGGTTTAAGTAACTACATTGAGAAAAAAGGCGAAGAGGCGAAAAAACGTGGGGTTGTGATTGCCTATGATTCACGATTTAAATCGCCAGAATTTTCAATGGAAGCCGCCAAAGTACTCGCAACACATGGCATTAAAGCTTATGTGTTTGATGCTTTAAGACCAACACCAGAACTATCCTTTGCGGTACGTCACTTGAACTGCTTTAGCGGGATTATGGTTACAGCTAGTCACAACCCGCCAGAATATAACGGATTTAAAGTGTACAACGACCAAGGTTGCCAAGTTTTACTTGATGAGGCCGAACAAATTGTAGCGGAAGTCAATGCTGTGGAGAATGAGTTAACAATTTCAGTGGCTAGTGAAGAGGAACTTAAAGCAAAACAATTGATTGAAATGGTCGGAGAAAATATTGACCGTCCGTATCAAGAAGCGCTATTATCAATTGTCCAAGACCAAGAGATGATCCAGTCAGTCCAAGATGACTTAAAGATTATTTTCACACCACTTCACGGGACGGGAAACTTACCGGTCAGAGAAGCGCTTAACAATATGGGCTTTACTCACGTGGATGTCGTAAAGGAACAAGAATTACCTGATCCAATGTTTAGCACAGTGAAATCACCAAACCCAGAAGAAAGTGAAGCGTTTACGTTAGCCATTAAACAAGGGATGGAAACAGGTGCTGACATCTTAATTGGAACCGACCCAGATGCGGACCGTGTTGGGGTTGCGACAAAGAATGATGATGGTGAGTTTATCGTCTTAACTGGTAATCAAGTCGGGGCATTAATGCTTGATTACTTGATTGAAGCGAAAAAGAAAACCAATCAATTCAATCAAAACTTAACTGTCCTTAAAACGATTGTGACAAGTGAAATTGGTCGTGATATTGCTAAATATCACGGGTTACAATCGATTGATACATTAACAGGCTTTAAATTTATTGGTGAACAAATTCATAACTTTGAATCAGATGAACGCGAATTCTTATTCGGCTATGAAGAAAGCTACGGCTATTTAGTTGGAGACTTTGTTCGTGATAAAGATGCGGTACAAGCAGTCATGTTGGCAGCGGAAGTCGCCGCATACTATAAACAACAAGGGAAGACCCTTTACCAAGGACTAGAAGCGCTATTTGAAAAATATGGCTACTACTATGAATCATTGCGTTCGCTTACGTTAAAAGGTAAAGAAGGTTCTGAGAAAATTGAAGCCTTAATCCGTGACTTTAGAGAAACACCACCGACAGAAGTAAATGAGTTTGTCGTTGCGACAATTGAAGATTATAAGACAAGTAAGCGACAAGTTGTCGAAACAAACACAACTTCTGTGATTGATTTACCAAAATCAAATGTGTTGAAATACTTCTTAAACGACGGGTCATGGTTCTGTGTCCGTCCATCTGGTACCGAACCAAAAGTGAAGTTTTACTTTGGTGTCACAGGCGAAGCGGAACTTGAGACGAAATCAAAATTGAATGCGATTGAACAAGCGGTCATGAAGCGTGTCGATCAGTTTGTGAATGCTTAACACCAACATGAATATGTTTAAGCTAAAGGTTCTCACTTCGGTGAGAACCTATTTTACATTAACAATAAAATGGGATAGCTATAGCCTGAATTGATGAGGTTTACTTCTTTCAGTTGATTTAGTAGGGGTTTAAGCCACATTACACGTAGTCTGTTGAAAAAAATTCAAAAAAGTATTGACTTATAATTTAAAACAGTATATCTTTAACTAGAAAGCGCTTTCGTATTAAAAAATTCCATGGAATGATATTATTGATTTGTTTTATTTGTTTTAAATGTTAGAAAGATACAGTTAAATAATACATCATCAACACAGTGTCCTTTCCCTACATAATGGGCAAGTTCCGTATATTTCAAGTGGTAAGGACTGTTGATTTTGATCGCTGACTCATGTTGGGTGGTCACGATGATGATTCTCAATAACTAAAGCGGTTTAGGTATAAAAATGTCGTTTTTTGATGAGGATATATTATAAAAGTGTTGATTTGATGATGTTTTAATTTTTTAACTGTATCGAAAGCGCTTTATTAATTAAAATAACTAAGAAATGGGTGAAGATCGTATGAAAAAACTGTTTGCATTATTAATGATCTCGTTACTGACATTGGGATTAGCTGCTTGTGGAGATTCTGAAGCAGAAGAAGGCGGCGCGTCGTCTGGTAAGGAAACGTTAACGGTTTGGTCATTTACGGATGAATTAGAACCAGCGATTGAAGCGTTTAAAGAAAAGCATGATGTTGAGGTTGAATTAACGATTGTGCCAATTGAAGATTATCCAACCCGTCTTCGTCCGGTATTAGAAAGTGGACAAGGCGCACCCGATATCTTTACAGGTGAGCTTGTGTTTATTAAAGACTGGATTGAACAAGGCTACTGGGAAACATTAAACCAAGAACCTTATAATGTTGAAGACATTAAAGACGATTATGTTGATTATGTCTTTGAACTTGGACGTAATTCAAATGGAGAAGTAAAAGCTCTATCATGGCAAACAACACCCGGTGGTATTTTCTACCGTCGTAGTATTGCCCAAGAAGTATTCGGGACTGATGACCCTGCTGAAGTTGGTGAAATGTTCGCAACACGTGAATCAATGTTTGAAGCAGGCGATCAGTTAAAAGAAGCCGGTTACCGTCTATTCCCTGATGAAGGTGCGGTGCGTTGGTTTGCGCAAGGTCAAGATCCACAACCATGGGTGAATGAAAACAATGAATTAAATATGTCAGAAGGTCGCTTAAATCACTTTGATTATGCGAAAGAATTACGTGAAAAAGACTTAACAGCATTTGCGCCAGAATGGTCACCTGCATGGTTTGCGGCGATGGATGGACCAATCAACTATAACGCTGGTTGGGAAGAAGTCGCAGAAGAGGCTGAGACTGAAGTTGAAGTATTTAGTTATGCGTTACCTACATGGGGCTTACACAGTGTATTAAAGACAAATGTTGAAGAAACAGCTGGTGACTGGGCTGTCACAAGTGGTCCAAACCCATACTTCTGGGGTGGTACTTGGTTAGGTATGTATTCTCAATCTGAAAACAAAGACCTCGCATGGGAATTTATTAAGATGATGACACATGATGAAGAATTCTTAACCGATTGGACAATGGACACAGGTGATGTATTATCTTACCTACCTGTTACGGATAAGATTAAAGACGATTTTAGTGAAGACTTCTTAGGTGGTCAAAACAACTACACCTTCTTCTTAGAAGAAGCGCAAAAAATTAATCCAAATGTTGTGACGCGTTACGATCAACAACTTGACGGCATGTTTGGTACGGTTGTGACAGAATATGTCGAAGGTGTAAAAACGAAAGATGAAGCAATTGCTGAGTTTTATAACTTAGTCAATAGCTCATACCCAGATATCATCACACCTGACGAAAAATAAATATGGATAGAACTCGTCTCGGGAGTAAGACACTTACTCCCTGACGGGTTTTTTAAGAAGGGAGTGCACCTCATGCAAAGTAAATTAAATAAGTATGGTTATCTTTTTATCTTACCGTTTTTCGCGGTATTTCTTACCTTTACTGTCTACCCGATTTTACTGACATTTTACTATAGTTTTACGAGTTACAGTGGCTTCGGTGATGCCGCTTTTATTGGAATGGAAAACTACCAACGTCTCCTATCAGACAATTATTTCTGGGAAGCTTTTTATAATACGCTTTACATATGGGGAATTAACTTTGGATTCCAGTTAGGTATTGCCTTACTATTGGCGTTGTTATTCTCTGATATTCGACTCAAAATGAAAGGCTTAAGTTTTTTTAGAGCCGCCTTTTATTTACCTAACTTAATTACGATTGCCTCGGTTGCGTTACTCTTTGGTATTTTACTCGGTTGGCACCACGGAACAATCAACCACTTGTTGCTTGACTTAGGCTTGATTAATGAACCGATCAACTGGTTAAACAATCCAACAACGGCCCGTTGGTCGGTCGCTTTAATAGGGGCATGGATGTGGTTTGGTCATACGTTTATTATATTAATGGCTGGTATTTCTGGTATTTCAAGTGATTACTTTGAAGCGGCGCTTATTGATGGGGCGAATCGCTTCCAAATGTTTTTAAAGATTACCTTACCGTTATTAAAACCAATTATGTTGTATGTATTGATTACGTCACTCATTGGGGGCTTACAAATTTTCGACTTACCGATGTTACTGACCGATGGTCGGGGAGCACCGCAAGGGGCACTGAATACGATGGTCCTATATTTGTACAACCAAGCCTTTAAATTTAACAATTACGGTTATGCCGCAGCGATTGCTTATGGGTTATTCATTATTACAGTGTGCTTCTCACTGATCACCTTTAAAGCAATGTACCGAAAAAGTGTGAAGGGAGAATAAACAATATGCAACGAGGAAAAGACAATAAACAAAAAATAATTAAAGGTTTCTTCTACTTTCTACTCACACTGCTCGTCGTGATCAGTTTCATCCCGTTTTATATGATGATCATTAATGCGACGCGTTCGAATGCGGATATTTTAAGAGAAGGTTTTACACTTATTCCCGGCACAGCGATTGTCGATAACTACCATGTGTTACTGGAGTATATGAACCTTTGGCGCGGATTTTTAAACAGTTTAATTGTTGCGGTGGCGGTAACGGTGCTAAGTTCTTACTTCTCGGCGCTGACCGCTTTCGGTTTTGCGATTTACAAATTTAAAGGGTCAAACTTTTTATTTGTGACCATTCTTGTCTTAATGATGGTCCCAGGTCAACTGGGCTTGATTGGTTTTTATGATATTATGCGCACGTTTGGCTTTCTTGATAGTTATATTCCGTTAATCGTCCCACCGATTGCCTCAACCTTTACTGTGTTTTTCTTGAGACAATTCTTATCAAGTGTCATGCATAGCTCATTAATTGAAGCGGCTCGTATTGACGGGGCAGGGGAATTTAAGATTTTCCATCAGATTGGGATTCCGATGATGATGCCAGCCATCTCGACGATGGCGATCTTCGCCTTTATCGGGTCATGGAATAACTATATTTTACCGCTTGTTGTGTTATTTAGTCCGGAAAAATATACGTTACCTGTCATGATGGGGGCTTTGCGTGGGTCGCAAGTCGCACAAAACTTAGGTGCGATGTACTTAGGTATTGCGATTTCCGTTGTCCCGATTATGATTGCGTTTGTGTTTTTATCTAAATATATTATTAGTAGTATTTCAGCTGGTGCTGTAAAAGAATAATCACCTACGTGATGCGATTCCTTTCAGTTTAAAGCAGAAAAAAAGAAATAAAAGAAAAAGTAGGTGACAGACATGACGACCCATGGTTTTTATATGAAACTCTATTACGGCTTAGATCAATTTATGAAGCTCGCGTACGTGAATTTTTTAGCGATTGTCTTTACATTGTTAGGCTTTGGCATTTTCGGGGTTTTCCCCGCGTTTCTTGCCAGTTTGACTGTCGTTAGAAAATGGTTATTAAAAGATGGTACGTTTCCGGTCTTTACCACCTTTTTTAGGACGTATAAGAAGAGCTTTCTTACCGCCAATCTCGCTGGGTTTTTCTTTAGTCTGATCGCCTTCTTTTTGTATACGTACTACCGGTTGATTGAGAGCGCATCAGGCGTTTTACAACTTGTTGGTGGGATCACCTTTGGTGTGTATAGTTTATTGTTTATCGCAACCGCGCTCTACTTTTTTCCGGTTGTGGCGCATTTTGAACACACTTTTTTACAATACTTTAAACAGGCGTTGTTATTTGGGGTAGCGAATATTCATTTCATCCTTGCCCTGATCGCCATGCTGTATGGGCTCTATCATGTGTTTGTCATGATGCCAGCGCTGATCTCACTATTTTCACCGGTGTTACTGAGTCTCGTCATCATGGCGATGACCTTATTATCGTTCAGTCAGATGAAAAAAAGACGTGAGCGACTCATTAATCAAGAAACATGAATCATCAACAATAACAAACACAGCTAACGATTTTGAGTGATAGTGATCATTCAAAATCGTTCTGTTTTGTCTCTAGAAAAAGGAGGAAGAAACAATGACACAATCAACAAGTAATCAAGATAGATTTATCGCGTTAAGTCGTCAAGCGGCGGCTGAAGGTGCCGTATTAATAAAGAATGATGCGAATGTGTTGCCACTAAAACCACAGACAAAGGTTGCCCTCTTTGGACGCAGTCAATTTGATTTTTATCGTAGTGGGACCGGCTCAGGTGGGAGCGTGAATGTGCGCTATTCGGTCAACTTAGTTGAAGGTTTAACCCAAAAAGATGTTGTCCTTAATGAGATGTTAAGAGAGACATATGAAATGTGGTTACAAGACCATCCCTTTGATAACGGCGGCGGTGGTTGGGCAATGGAACCGTGGTTTCAGGAAGAAATGCCAATGACACCAGCATTAGTCAGTGAGGCGAAACGCGAATCAGATGTCGCGATTGTTGTCATCGGCCGGACCGCAGGAGAGGATAAAGATAATCTCGACCAACCGGGAAGTTATCAGCTCACCCGTGACGAAGAAACAATGCTTGATTTGGTCAGTACAGCTTTTGACCAAGTCGTTGTTGTATTAAATGTCTCGAATATTATTGATATGTCTTGGCTTTTGTCATCACGCTTTGGCGATAGGATCAACAGTGTTGTCTACGTCTGGCAAGGCGGCATGGAAGGCGGTAATGCGGCAAGTGATATTCTGGTTGGTGACGTGACTCCGAGTGGGAAACTAACAGATACAATCGCTTATCGCTTAAATGATTATCCCGCAGCTAAAAACTATGGCGGCGAGGTGAAAAACCTTTACGAAGAAGATATTTATGTCGGTTATCGCTACTTTGAAACGTTTTGTCCAGAACGGGTCTATTATCCTTTCGGTTATGGTCTGTCGTATACGACCTTTGACTATACGATCGAATCAGCCAAAATCGATCTCAATTGTCCGTCTGAACTGATTGCAGTCACGGTTAAGGTCACTAATACTGGTACGACCTATAGTGGGAAAGAAGTCATCCAACTGTATATGGAAGCCCCGCAAGGGCAATTAGGTAAACCGATGTATAGTTTAATCGGTTTTAATAAAACGAACACATTAGCACCAGGTGAATCAGAAATAATAACGCTTCACGTCACAATTGAACAACTCGCCTCATATGATGAAGTCGGTCAAACCGGTGAGAAAGCAACCTTCGTGTTAGAGAATGGGCACTACCGATTCCATGTCGGTACACATGTTAAAGCATTAAAGCCTGTATCGTTTAACGGAAAAGATAAAGTGTTATTTAATCATACCGTCATCGCACGGTTAGAAGAAGCGGCCCGTCCGGTGGAAGCATTTATGCGCATGAAGCCTGGTAAAAAACGAGACAACGGGACGTACCGGCTCATGTATGAGTCAGTACCAACCCGTACGATTGACCTTAAAAATCGAATCGAAGCCCGTCTACCACAAGAAATCGACGCGCCAAAAGTGCGCTATACATTACAAGACGTTGCTAATGAACAGATTGATGTAGACACGTTTATTGGTCAGCTGACCAATGAACAACTCGCCACGATTGTGAGAGGAGAAGGCATGAGTAGCCCGTATGTCACCCCAGGGACCGCATCAGCGTTTGGGGGTGTTGGTGATGATTTACTCCATTACGGTGTGCCTATCGCTTGTACTGCCGATGGGCCGTCAGGACTTAGAATGGAGAGTGGCGCTTTTTCAACGCAAGTGCCGATTGGGACTGCACTCAGTGCGACTTGGAATGTTGACTTAATCGAAGCGCTCTATACGTGTGAAGGCATTGAAATGCATGAGAATCATGTCGATCTGTTACTTGGACCAGGGATGAATATTCGTCGTCATCCACTGAATGGCCGTAATTTTGAGTATTTCTCTGAAGACCCACTTATAACCGGAGCCTTTGCGACCGCGGTCACTAAAGGGATTAGAAAAGCGGGCGTGGAAGCGACACTGAAACACTTTGCTTGTAACAATCAAGAAAAGCACCGCCACACTGTTGATGCGGTCGTGTCTGAACGAGCGCTAAGAGAAATCTATTTAAAAGGGTTTGAAATGGCGGTCAAAGACGGACAAGCACGTGCTGTTATGACGGCTTACAATCCTATTAATGGGCACTGGGCTGCTTCTCATTATGACTTAGTCACAACGATTCTAAGACGTGAATGGGGATTTGACGGCATTGTGATGACCGATTGGTGGGCGAAGATGAATGATTGTGTGAACGGTGGAAAAGCACAAATGACAAGTACGAATCATATGGTGCGCTCAGGCAATGATGTCTATATGGTTGTGAATAATTACGGTGCAGACATTAATTCGGCAGGAGATAATACGCTTCAGTCGTTAGAAGACGGTACGTTAACTCGGGCAGAGCTCCAACAAGCGGCCAAACGGATCGTTCAACTGTTAATGGCACTGCCGGTATTTGAGCGAAAACAAGACGTTAACGAACAAGCGATGACTATTCCCCCACAAGACACGAATCAAAGTGTGGACACGTCTATTGATGCCTCACTTGACTTTAGTGACACAAATGAACAGATCATTAAAGTAGAAGAACCGGGTGAGTACCGGATCATTGTCGAGCTCATGTCACCACAATCTAATTTAGCTCAAAGCTCGTGCCAATTGATGATGAATGACCAGTATGTGACCACAATCCAAACGAACGGGACCGATTCTCATGTGATTAAACAAAAACTTGTGAAAGTCGCATTAGAGAGAGGGGCGTATACAATCGCGCTCCGTAATAAGGATGAGATGTTACAGATTCATACGCTCCAGTTTCATCGTGTAAATCAGTAATGAACTACAGTAAGAGGATAAATAGAGACACCAAAACACCCCTGACATTATTAACTTGTCAGGGGTGCTTTGATGTTTAAAGAGCAGTTAAATCAATGGAAGGTTCCTTGAGTGGTTCACTTTCAGGTTTACCGAATAAGTAGCCTTGGAATAAATCAAAACCAGCCTGTTTCAACCAATTAAACTCTTCGACTGTTTCAACACCTTCTGCCAGTGCCATCGCCCCAAACTTATCGCGTAACTTTAAAATTTCTTTCGCAACGCGTTGTTTTTCAACATCCGTGTCAACATCACGCACGAACATAAGGTCCAGCTTAATGTAAGGCGGTTGTAGTTCTTTTAAGAAGTTGAGTGTATTGTAACCACTCCCCACATCATCTAAGGCATATTGAAAACCATTATCTTGATAGTATTTAAGGATAGAATGCAAGTGGTCGGTATCTTTCACTTGTTCTGTCTCAACCACTTCAAACACAAACCGTGAGCTATCAATCTCAAGTGCATGCGCAAGGTCGGTCGTTGTTTTTAAACAAAATTCAGGTGTATAGATGGTGGTTGGGATAAAATTGATAAAGGCTTTTTGATTGGGTAATAACCGTTTCACTTGACGCACCGCATGAATCCGGCAAATCCGGTCTAAAGCGAATGTTCGGCCCCGCATTTTAGCAGCGGGAAACATCACATCAGGAAAGACACGGTTGTCGTCTTTATCGACAAACCGTGATAACATCTCATAGGCATAAATCTCGCCATCCGGCTTAATAATCGGTTGAAAATGCATGCGAATGTATGGCTCAAACAGTAAGTCATCGACCCAAGAGGCGTCTTGATAATCTTTAAAGTCAGCAAGCGGTAACCAATCATAAGTATTGATTTGAAATTCAACATCGGTCGTTAAGTCCATTGCCTCGAGAAAGTCAACCAGTTCTCTTGCGCCTTGTTCATGCGTGGTTAAGTAATGATCTTTTATATCCATTGGAAAGTCCTGTTGGGTAAAGTGTTTATGAATCAAGTGGATGATGTCTTTATTAAGGGAAAAGCTAATTTTTTGTCCAACAATCGTACAGTGGGGACAGGGCATAGTAGTGTCCTCCTTCTTAATTTTCGGTCATTATAACTAGCCTTATTATACCATAGTCACTCAACCATGTATAAAATAGTGCATAAAAATAGCACGTAACCAACAGGTGGCTACGTGCTTTAAAAGTGAGATAAAAGTATGGACGTCTCACAGTGGATTAACTGTGACACTTTAGTTGAACTTAAAGTGAGACCGTTAGGCCTTAATTGGTTTTTTTAACATACCGAGCATAACGGCTGAGACTACAGCCCCAATTAAGATTGAAACAATGTACATGAGTGCACTACCTTCTACTAGTGGAATAACGAAGATCCCACCGTGTGGTGCTGGAAGACCAATCTCAAAGAACATCGATAACGCACCAGCGATACCTGAACCAACGACGAGTGACGGAATCACACGTCCTGGGTCAGCAGCCGCAAATGGAATCGCACCTTCGGTGATAAAGCTGGCCCCCATAATAATGTTAGACACACCGGCGTCACGTTCTTCTTTAGTAAAGCGATTTCTAAAGACAAAAGTCGCAAGGGCAATACCAAGAGGTGGCACCATACCACCAGCCATAATCGCGGCGTGTGGTGTTAAGAATCCTTCAGCAATCATCGCAATACCAAATGTATAAGCGGCTTTATTAATTGGACCACCCATATCAACGGCCATCATCCCACCAAGAATTAACCCGAGTAAAATCGCATTGCCTGTGCCGAGTGATTGTAGCCAATCACCAAGGGCGGTATTAAAGGCGCCGACAGGTTTTTCAATAACGAAGAACATAATCATTCCGGTTGTGAAAATACCGAGTAACGGATAGATGAGAATTGTTTTAATCCCGTCAAGTGACTGAGGGATATTAGCGAAGAGTTTCTTCAATAGGACGACAATGTAACCGGCCATAAAACCGGCAATTAAACCACCAAGGAAACCACTCGTTCCTTGCGCTGCCATAAAGCCACCAACCATACCAGGAGCAAGTCCAGGCCGGTCAGCGATACTCATCGCAATAAACCCAGCAAGTACCGGGATCATGAGACCAAAGGCATTTCCGCCACCGATGGTATTTAAGGCTTGAGCAAATTGATTATACGTCTCATGGCCTTCCACGTGTGACTCAATCCCAAACATAAACCCAAGTGCGATTAAAATCCCGCCCCCAACAACGAACGGTAACATGTGACTCACACCATTCATTAAGTGACGATAAAAGGCATTCTTTTGTTTACCACTTGTTGCGCCACTTGAACGTTCGCCACTACCACGGTAAACAGGGGCATCACTCCTTAACGCTTCATTAATGAGTTCTTTAGGACGACGAATTCCGTCCGTGACACCTGCTTGAATTAACACTTTGCCGCTAAAACGTTCTTTATCAACGTTCGTATCAGAGGCAATAATAATCGCATCGGCTGACGCGATCTCTTCATCGGTTAAGACGTTTTTCGCTCCACCAGACCCGCGTGTTTCTACTTTAATATCAACACCTAAGTCTTTGGCTTTTGCTTTTAAGGCATCTGCCGCCATATAGGTGTGGGCAATACCGGTTGGACAACCCGTCACCGCAAGTATGCGTTTATTTGAGTTACTCATCTGTGATTCACCTTCCTCGCGTTCAGCTTCTTTTTGGTCAATTAAGGTTAAGACAGCGTCTTTGGATGATGCCTGTAATAGCGCCTCGCGGAAACTTTCATCCATCAACATGCTAGAAAGACGGGCTAACGTGTCAAGATGTTCATTATTCGCGCCAACAGGTGCCGCGATCATAAAGAATAGATGACTGTCTTTGCCGTCAAGCGCATCGTAATCGACACCTGATTGACTGCGACCAAACGCAATCGCCGGTGTTTTAACGGCCTTTGACTTCGCGTGTGGAATCGCAATACCATCGCCAATCCCGGTCGATGTGTGCGCTTCACGTGCTTCAATGTCTGATCTAAACTGATGCTTGTCATTGATCTTTCCTGCTGATGACAACACCTCAACAAGTTCATCAATGGCCGTTCCTTTTGATGTGGCCGACATGTCCAGCTGGATCGTGTCTTTGGTCAACAATTCAGTGATTTTCATGTTCTTACCCCTCCTAATAATTAAATGACTGACGGTAAAAATAAAAGATAAAAGTGCTTGTTTGTTACTATAGTTTTATCATAACTGAAACGCTTTCAAAAATCAATCATTTTCTATCATTTTATTTCAAAATAAATCAAATAAAATCAAAAGTGATTGTTTTAAAAGCTATTCTTACCCCGTCTTATGTTCACAAAAAGCTTAAACGAATGGGGTTACGGCGGAGGAGATAAGGGTAGAAAGTATATGTTGCGCATAGAAAAGAATAGAAGGGTCGAAGGAAAATTAGCGAATCGATGAAAGAGGTAAGATACCAGTTGATTGAAAATGAATGTTTTTGATGGGAATGAAGATAAAACAAAAAAAACCTCCGCGCGAGGCGCGGAGGGAGGAGTGTATGTCCATCAACCGGTGTTACGTAAACCAGCCGCAATACCGTTGATAGTGAGTAAGACTTCACCGAGGAGTTCATTAAACTCTTCTGAGTCTTCTTCAACTTGACGTAAGCGACTCACAAGTTGCACTTGAATTAAGTTCAGTGGGTCAACGAGTGGGTTACGTAAGCGTACCGATTCTTTAATGTTTGGTTGGTGATCCATTAAATCATCTTGTTGGGCGATTTGTAGGACCATTTCTTTTGTTTTCTTATGTTCTTCACGGATATCGTTAAAGATTCTCACTGCCATGTCTTGGTCATCAATCATATCGGTGTAAGCATCCGCAATATCCAAATCAGCTTTTGTCAGCGCCATTTGTAAGTTGTTGATGGTCGCATGGAAGAATGGCCATTGTTGGTACATTTCGCGTAACAGTTGAATGTTGCCTGTTTCCTCTAAGTACGCTTTTAAACCGGTTCCCGCTGCGTACCATGCCGGAATCAACTGACGTGATTGTGTCCACGCAAATACCCACGGGATGGCACGTAAATCTTCAAACCGGTTACTGCCTTTACGTTTCATTGGACGTGAGCCGATATTTAAGGCCCCAAGTTCGTTTAAAGGTGTCCCTTGGTTAAAGTACGATAAGAACTGATCATCGTTAAAGACAAGGTCTTGATATTTCTTCAGTGACACTTCAGAAATATAGGCCATCGCATCTTTTGCTTCATCAGATGGCATCTCGCGATGCTTTTCTGTTTGTCTAATACCGGCAATAGAAGTGAGTAAGACACTGGTCGCTTGTTCGAGTGAGCGATACGCAATGTCAGGAATTAAGTAACGAGAAGACAGCACTTCCCCTTGTTCAGTAATCTTCACACCGTCACCAAGTGTAATCGGTGGTTGTGACAAGAGACTAGAGTATAGTGGACCGCCCCCACGACCGAGAGAACCACCACGTCCGTGGAAGAACTTCAGTTTCACACCGTAGCTTGAAGCTGTCGAGTGAATATCTTCTTGTGCTTTATATAGCTCCCAGTTAGCGGTTAAGTTCCCACCATCTTTAGACCCATCAGAATACCCTAACATAATTTCTTGTGAGTCCCCGCGCGCTTCAATATGCTTACGGTATAACGGAATATCAAACAAGCTTTTAATGATATGCGGGCCATTCTTTAGGTCATCGATTGTTTCTAGGAGTGGCGCCACGTGCAGACGACTCTTCACATGTCCGTCTGGATAGACGCGGTAAAGTCCCACTTCTTTTGCGAGTACGAGGACTTCTAATACATCACTCACAGCTTCTGCCATACTGATTAAGTAGACTTCAATCGCGCGTTCACCGAAGGTATCTTTCGCAAGCTTAATCGTTCTAAATGTCTCAATCATCTCTTGAGAGGCGTCTGTAAACTCATCATAAATCGAGATAAGTGGACGAGGATCTTGCAAGACTTTAATTAAGACGTGTTGCTTTTCGCCCTCAGACAGTGATTTATAATCATCACTGATCCCAACTTGACGCAAGATTTCTGTAATCGTTGCTTCATGTTCCCCGCTATGGTTACGCACGTCAAGTGTTGCTAAATGGAACCCAAATAGCTGTACTTGGCGAATAATATGACGTAATATTTTGACCGGGTTATTTTTCGGATGGTGATTCTCGAGTGAATCTTGAATGAGCATTAAATCTTCTCTTAACGCATGGGCATCCATATAAGCACCTGGTTGGTCTTCTGATGTGAGTCTTAACCGGCGCATCACCATCCCAAGTTTGACACGGTAAGCCTCATCGGCTTTATGCCAACCACGGTAGTTCAGTTCGGCTTTATCTTTTTCAATCGATGTAAGTAATGCTTCACTCACATCAACTTTTTTTGTTGATTGTGAGAGCTTTTCTTTTAACTTATCAATCGATTCCATATATTTAGTTAAAACAAGTGCACGCTGTTCTTTTAACGTTTTATAGGTGATTTTAGCGGTGACATTCGGGTTACCGTCACGGTCTCCACCAATCCATGAACCAAAGCGTAAGAAAGCAGGCACGTGGAAGCGATGAGAATATTTTTCGTAAAGTAAGTCTTCTAAGTCTTGGTGCAGGACAGGTAAGACATTAAAAAGGACTTTATCGAAGAAATATAAGCCGTTAGAAACTTCTTTCATAACGGACGGTTTCTTCTCACGAATCTCTGCTGTTTGCCAAAGAATCGTCATCTCTGTTTCAATTTCCTCTTGGATCACTTTCTTATCGTAACGTGTATAAGAAAATTCCCATTGTTTTAAGAGATCAGCAATTCGTTGGTGAATCCGTAGCATCGTCCGACGGGTCGCTTCGGTTGGGTGAGCCGTAATGACAAGTTCAAGTGACAAGTCTTCTAATGCTTTTTCGACTTGGTCAATGGAAATATCATGATTGAAAAGTTCATTCACCCCAGCCTCTAGAGAACGCGGTTGGATGATCGTATCATCTTCCATTTGATATTCTCTACGACGTCTGATGCGGTAGTTTTGTTCAGCAATGTTATAAAGTTGAAGGTTAACACTGAAAGCACGAATCACTTTGTTTCTAAGTTCAGGTGCGAGTTTCATAATTTCTTGATTGAGTTGATCAAAGTTACTTGGAGAGGCTTCATCCCTGAGCGCTTTTGATAGCTTGCGGAAATATTTCACCGTCTCTAGTAATTCTTCTCCACCTTCATTAAACAGCACGCTGTCAAGAATGTCATTTAAATAGACGACGTCTTGATTCAGTGTGGTGTTTCCTCTGGTTTGTTGTTGATGCATTGAATCACTTCCTTTCAAGAGTTTATATTGTCATCACATTGGTGATCAACGAAGCCCATATTAATTCTTCTTGTGAATTGTTAACCTCACAGCTTTATATGGTAACTATATTCTATCATACCATAAGTTTTTTGCAAAAATAACTGAAAAGTATGTAAATTCTCATAGGATAAATCGCTATCATATCATTTTGGTATATAAATCGCATCATTTACTGTTTAATGATAACTAATTACGAATAATCATCTATGAATGACAACCTAAAAAGAGAGGATGACTAACAGATTTGATGAAAAGTGCTTCCTGTCAATGGCGGAAATGACTGATAAATCAACTATTTAATTGGCAGATGGCACAAAAAAAGTAAATCAAAAATATTTTTTAAAAAAACTATTGATAACGCTTACAATATTGGTTATGATAGTCATGTAGCAAGCGAGCTGCATCCCTTCGCAAGTATTGACCTGTGCATAGAAATCATTCGTGATTTCATTAGATGTACAGGTATTTTTTTGTTTAAAATGAATAATGAACGGTAAAAGTGAAGTAAAGACCATCGTGATAGAGGATATGTGGACGAAGGTCAAAGTATGTTTTTAACAAAGAAAGAAGTAATGAACAACGGAAGATACGAAACAAATACGGTATACTATACGAGTAATAGTAGTGTCACGCCATATGAACAAGAAAGGGAGATCAAAATGAAACCTTACATACTATCCATTGATCAAGGAACCACAAGTACACGCGCTTTTTTAGTGAATCAAGACGGGGAGATTGTGGCGAAGAGTCAGCGAGAATTTGAACAGTTTTTCCCACAACCGGGTTGGGTTGAACATGATGCCAATGAAATTTGGACATCGGTCTTATCGTGTATGGCTGAAGTCCTTCGTTTAGGCGATGTCCATGCAAGTGAGATCGATTCGATTGGGATAACGAATCAACGCGAGACGACGGTTATTTGGGAAAAAGCGACCGGACGTCCAGTGCATAAGGCGGTCGTTTGGCAATCAAGACAAACAGAAGCGATTTGTCAGGACTTACGCCAACAAGGGCTTGAAGCGATGATTAAACAAAAGACAGGTTTATTGATTGATCCGTATTTCTCTGGCACAAAAGCCAAATGGATTCTTGATTACGTCGACCCAGATCGCACCAGGGCTAACGCTGGTGACTTTATGTTTGGAACGATTGATACATGGTTGATTTATAAACTCACCGGAGGTAACGTCCACAAGACTGACGTCACCAATGCCTCGCGGACGATGCTTTATAATATTCATACGTTAGACTGGGACAAAGAATTGTTAGATGTGTTTGGGGTTCCGGAAAATATGTTGCCAGAAGTCGGTGATACATCAGGTGATTTTGGGACGACGGTCAGTCATCATTTCTTCGGTTACAACGTACCGATTTCAGCATCTGCCGGTGACCAACAAGCGGCTCTTTTCGGTCAAGCGTGCTTCCATAAAGGGATGGTGAAAAATACTTACGGGACCGGTTGTTTTATGTTGATGCCGACAGGCGACGATGCGATCCATTCCGATTCCGGACTTCTGACGACGATTGCCTGGGGACTAGAGGGTAAAGTCACCTATGCGCTTGAGGGCAGCATCTTTGTCGGGGGAAGTGCGATTGGCTGGTTACGGGATGGTCTTAGAATGATTGAGGCAACGAGTGACAGCGAAACGTATGCGACCCGTGTCACGTCGACGGACGGGGTTTATGTTGTTCCTGCGTTTGTCGGTCTTGGGACACCTTACTGGGATAGTGATGCAAGGGGGGCGATGTTTGGTCTGACGCGCGGGACAACGAAAGAACATGTCATTCGGGCCACGCTTGAAGCGATTTGTTACCAAACAAAAGATGTCCTTGATACGATGATGAAAGATGCCGGGGTGACGTTACATACGTTACGTGTCGACGGCGGGGCAGTGAAGAATAACTTCTTAATGCAGTTTCAAAGTGACCTTATGAATGCGCCGGTAGAACGGCCAGTTAATAATGAAACAACAGCCCTTGGGGCGGCTTATTTAGCCGGTCTATCGACCGGTTTCTTTAAAGATAAAGACACAATCAAAGACCGCTGGAAACAAGACAGGGCGTTTCAACCCAACATGGAAACAGCTGAGCGGGAAAAACTGTATCATGGCTGGCAAAAAGCCGTTGAAGCGACGCGGGTATTTAAAGTGGATGAGAAATAGTCAGTGTGAGGATGGCTTTGTAATGACTCACGTAGTTAACGGCAAAAATCTCGATGTGAATGAGTGCAAAAATAATCTGCATGAAAAGATAAAAGTCCATATAAAAATGCCTATATAAAACCGGCAACACCTTAGTGTGTTGCCGGTTGTTAAATTTTCTAGTCATTAATCAAGTAAGGTTGCAGCACGTGCGTTTTTACGAACCTGTTCAGGGGTTTTACACCCTGGAATCACAGTTGTAACGACATCGTTTTTTAAGCACCAGCTAAGCGCCCACGTTGCCATATCTGTGCCTTCCGGTACTTCTTCTTTTAAGATCCGTTCAACTTCAAGTAACTTTTGACGGGTATCTTCTTTATCATGACGTGACCGAACATCACTCGCACTAAACGTATCACCTGGCTTATATTTACCGGTTAAGTACCCACTCGCGAGCGGGACGCGCGCTAAAATACCGAGATCGTCTTGCTTAGCAATCGGGAAAATCGTCTCTTCAACGTCCCGCGTTAACCGGTTATATATGAGTTGGAGTGCTTCTGCCCCAACTGATTTTGCCTTAGTGGCATGATCGACACTTGGATCATTCTGTAGCGAGAGGCCAATATGTTTGATTTTACCACGTTCTTTTTGTTTATCTAACATCGTCCATAAGTCGTCGTTATCAAACTCATGTACTTTAAATGAATGCGATTGATACAAATCAATATAATCTGTCTGTAGAGACAGTAACGAATCATCCAATTGTTTTAATACTTCGTCTGCACTTACGTGACGGGTGCGTTCAAAGTTATCATGGAAATGATGGCCGAATTTAGTCGCAACGACCCAATCTTCACGGTTATGACGTTTTAAGTAATCGCCAATAAAGCGTTCAGATAAATGATCGCCATAACATTCAGCGGTATCAATTAAATTAATTCCTTCTTCATGAGCGGTAGTTAAAATCGCATCGACTTCTTGTTGGGTAAAATCTTTCCCCCATTCACCACCAAATTGCCAAGTACCGACACCAATAACGGATAAATCAAGGGATGTGCTGCCTAATTTACGATATTTCATTGTTAGTCTCCTCTCCAATGTTTGTTCAGCTTAAGTGTAATGAAAAATAGGGTTAGATGCAAAAAAAATACACCCAATGACGTGATTGGGTGCCAATAAGGGGGACAATCTAATTTGAAAAATACGCTACTTCACTTGACGTGTAACCGCAGTTAGGTCGAAAAGGAAGCATCTATTCCAAAATTGTAACCGTTTTCATTATATGATATCGTCATGGTTTTTTCATCGACCAAAAGATCTATTTATATAGAAATTATTGGAATGATGACATTCTCCTTTTGTATTATTCAGAAAAAAGGCGTATAATTAGAGTTAAACCCAAGAAAGGGGAAGTGTAAATGGCATACTATAATAACCGTCGTGAACCAGTCGAACAAGTAGAAACAAAGGTCTGGTCATGTACAAATGATGATTGTCAAGGTTTCATGCGTCTCGATTATAGCTTTGATGAAAAACCAACATGTCCATTATGTGGATCAGAAATGAAAGAGGATACGAGAACGTTACCGAAACTCTCATAACTTCTTCCATGTATTCGTACTTATTTTTATATTTTATGAGGCAGGTCACGTTGTGGCCTGTTTTCTTTTTGCTTCTTTTAAGTAAATGAATGAAAAAGGCTGTTTCAACTGTAAGATATGGCGTTAAAATACAAAAATCAGTTGGCTTTTTTCAATTTTAGTAACGAGCGAAAATACACCCACAAATAGCTCAAGGCATGATATAATAATCGGTATTAACCGATACAACAAAGGTGGTGAAAACATGGAAAATGACATGATGTCAATGTTGCATACGATTCATGACCAGTTAGGGATGATTAATGAGCGCTTAGAAACAATCGACCAACGTATGGAAACAATGGATCAACGTCTAGAAACAATGGATCAACGCATGGAACAGTTAGAATCGCGAATGGATCATGTAGAATACCGTCTGGATGCCATTGAAACAAGAGTAGGAACATTAGAAAACCGCTTTGATCAATTTGATGACCGTTTAACAACGGTAGAACGGAAATTAGATACAGTCATTGAACAAACAGTAGGATTGTTAGAATTCGAAACAAAAACAACAGAACAGCTCACATCTTTCACAAATAAGTTTACCACTCTAGAACTCATCTCTGCACAAAATTGGCAAGACATCACGGTATTAAAAGCGATGCATGCCTAATCTACTCGAAACTTTTTTAGAAAACGAACTGCCCCAATGGTTCGTTTTCTTTTTTATACTGATTTTTATGTGAATCGCTTGCTAAAGAGGATGTAAACGTGTTCTAATGGAAAAAGTGATGTGTAAATAAGTCATCATGAATTTGATTAAAGGAATGGTTAATAGATGTTAAAGAAACGGTTACGTATACTTTTAGGACTCATCGTATTTAGTTTGTTACTCGTCGCATGTAGTGACGATGAAACAGAAGAAAATACCGCACCAGATGAATCAGATGCACCAATTGAAGAAACAGATAGTGAAACGAATATAGACACGACTGAACGCGAACCATTAGACGTGACGATTTCTGATGATGAAACGGTTGATGCTTCATCTGTCGTGCTTGTGATCAACGGTGAAGAAGTGACAGGTGAGACGTATAATGACACCTATTTTAATACGAAGCGTTATATGATACAAAACAGTCAAGATGTAAGTGATACAGACTTAATCAAACAACAAACCTTAACAACACTTAAAAGTTACACGTTGCTAAAGCAAGATGCAGAAGCACGTGGCATTAAGGTGACAGACCAAGATGTAACAGAGGCACTTGAAGACACAAAAGCACAGTTCGAATCAGAGGAAGAATATGAAACAGCGCTCACACAACTCGCTTATACCGAAGAGAGCTTCAAACAGTCTCTTAAAGAACAATTGCTGCAACAAATGTATATGGATGAAGTGATTGAAACAGAAGACGTGACAGAAGAAGAGATCAATGAGTTCTACGGTTTATTAGAAGAACAATTAGATGATACACCGGCGCTTGAAGAGGTCCGCGATCAAATTGTGATGCAGATTGAACAAAGTAAATTACAACAAGCGTTTCTCGCTCAAATTGAAAAGCTCAATGAAGCAGCTGAGATTGAAGAAAAAATTTAGTATAGATTTGACATATATATAGTGTGTCAAATAGCCGACTAGATTGGAACTAAAAATAACCTTTACTACAATGTTAAGTGTAGTAAAGGCTATTTTTTGTCTGAGACATTCATTTATATCGATACATAATTAAAAAAATCAAAGCTACGTTCATTAGCCATAGTCCTGATACGTTAATTGAGTAATTAACGAGGGACGGTTTTGTTAAGGTTTTATAAATGTCGTTCAATAGTCATCGTAATGAGCACTCACAACTGAAAGCGGTGTTTGTCTTTTCCCGCGGATATCTAACTCATAGTTTTCATAAGGATAAAAGACAATGAAGTTTTGGTCTGAGTGTTCAGATAACTTAAGAGGTAGTTCATCTAAACTAGGGTGCCAACCGATTGTGCCAGTTCTTGCGCTAATGGCTAAAATTAAATCATGTGGTGCTAATTTTAAGCAATAACGTTCAACCATGGTCCAGTCTGGTAAGTGGGTGAAACTTAGTTTATTCACGGGCTTGATTGACGATATAGCTTCTTTTGTTTGTTCAAAATCATCATCCATAACAATATAAAGAATCTGACAGTTAAGTTGTTTGACGATTTGTTTTGTGATCCGAATAGCATCTTTAAAACCTGGTTTATATATGATTTGTTTAGGCAAGATGACAATGAGACGTTCGGTGAGTTGAATCGGTTCTTGTTCTTTCACGATTAAGTGACGGATATATGTATGATCAATCACATTGTCAATGACCCGACCAAACATTTTGTCTGTCTGATTAGGTTTACCATTCCAGCCGGAAATAACGGTCGTAATCATCTCTTCAGTAATTGCACGTTCAATGGCTTTTCCAATCGATTGACCGACACGGGTGAGGGGTCTAACAGGTATTTCAGCGCCTGCCGCGTAAAAAATCGCATGACCGAGTAATTTCTCTGCTTCAATCACGTCTTGTTCTGCTTGTTTCGTATGATTTTTAACGACCTTTAGAGGGTAAATCGCTTCATCAGATTTTAAAGCGGCGCGAACGAGAAAACCAACGTCCATGAGTGATTCAACTGATTCCGGGTTAGATACAGGGATTAAAATACGTTCTGCTTTTTTACTTGTTACCTCTTCATGTGCCGATTCTTTTACTAATTTACGGCCATACTTTTCAGTGAAGAATGGACCGATGACAGTAGAGATAAGGATCATAATAATAATCGCATTCACCGTATTTTGATTGATTAAAGCAAGATCGAAACCAACCAATGTCGCCGCCAGTGTTGCCGCAGCTTGAGGGATAGTTAAACCAAAAATAAGACCTATTTCATCCGTTGAATAGTGAAAGAAGTGTTTGGTTAAGTAGGCAGCCAAAAATTTACCTGCGAATAAACTAAATGTAATGAAAAGCGTTAACAGTAGGGCGCGTAGACTAGAAAATAACGCCGTGATATTCATCAACATCCCAACGCTTAATAAGAAAAACGGAATGAATAAGGCATTCGCCGTAAAATTAATCCGGTTCATTAACGGCCCTTGTGAGAAAATGTAGCGGTTTAAACTAAGACCAGCTAAAAAAGCACCAATTATTGGTTCAAGTCCCGCATATAATGCCATCCAGCCGCTAATGAATAATATCATCATGACATAGTTAAACTCACTCGAACCATCTAATCCTTCAATTCGGAAGACGTGCTTCGTTAAGTAAGGGACAATCAAAAAAATTAATCCCGCAAAGATAACGGTCGAGCCGATTAACCTAACCCAAAAAGTAAGATTGACCTCACCTGTTGCCATGCCAGAAATCACAGCTAAAAATAACATCGCCAAAACATCCGTGACCAGGGTTCCTCCTACGGTCGTAATGACAGCTTTTTGCTTAGTGAGACCAAACTTACTAGCGATAGGATATGAAAGAAGTGTATGTGAACCAACGATGGAACCAAGCAATAAACTTCCTGGTAGAGAAAAGCCAAAAGATAAACCAACGATAAAGCCAAAAATTAATGGAAAAGTAAACGAGATAAGTCCGAAAAGTAAACTACGATGCCGGTACTTTAAAAAGCTGTCAATGTCGAGCTCTAGCCCTGCAATGAAAATAATAAATAGTAAACCGACCGTACCGAGTAATTCAATGGTTACATCTCTAGCAAGTAGATTTAAACCATTGGGACCGATGATGACGCCTGCGAGAATTGGTCCGACAATACCGGGCAAATGAATTTTTTTCATTAACAGTGGGCTAACTAAAAAAATAATCATGGCTAACGCAAAGATAATAACGGGTTCTGATATCGGTTGAAACAAATGATCACTTCCTTAAAAAACTATATTAAAATCTTCATCATTATATAGTGAACTACTCCCACGACTTACAACCCTTACGGGTTGCTTGAAGTGGGGGCTTCTTGGGTCATCGCCACTTTTAGTAGCTGACGAAATCGACCAAGCTAACCCTCTTGTTCCAAGAGTTTATATTTTCATTAGGCACTTG
>JBNJFJ010000024.1:0-5782 GCA_051746745.1 Bacillota bacterium
CTTTACTCTGGTTTCAAGCACTAGCTTGTCTTACTTTATTTCTTAACATTACTGTGTGTGTTATTCAGTTTTCAATGGTCAAATGTAAGTCGCTGTTCTCTCGGCGACAAGCTATATTATATAACGTTTAGCTTGTTTGTGTCAACAACTTTTTTTAAAAGTTTTATTACACGTTTGCTTTAAGTCATGAGCGCAACTTTTATAATATAACACAATATTTTCTATCGTGTCAATTGTTTTATCTTGTTGCCGAAGCAACGTTTATAACTATAGC
Source organism: Bacillota bacterium (assembly GCA_051746745.1). GTDB lineage: Bacteria > Bacillota > Bacilli > Bacillales > Amphibacillaceae > Halolactibacillus. The sequence goes on from JBNJFJ010000024.1 coordinate 275, forward strand.
ATGGCTTACACATGACCGTCAAGGATAATTTGTATTTTTTAAAACAAACGAGAAAAGAAGTGCATCACCTCTTACTTCACTTCTTTCTCGTTTGTTCATTCACGCGGTAATACCGATGTTTAACGTGAGGGTTTTTCGACTGTACTTCTTCCACTTCAATTATTTTCTTCTCAATGAGGTATCCTATTAATATTGCAAGATCAAGGTGATAATCAAACACTTTTATTCTTTCTTTTAATTCATCTATCTTCCACACATCGCCAGCCATAATGTTTATTAAATGTTCACTTGCTTCCATTACTTTATTAGATAATGTAAAATCCATTGCTAACAACATCAATTCTACCCGTTCTTTTACCGGCTCATGACTTAACACAAGCTCTTCATATAATTTATATGTGCCAGCGTCCAGTCGCTTAATTTGCTGCCAACCAGTCAGCTCAGGATAGAAACCTTCTTTAATAACACTTAATCTACCAATACTATGTAGCGTCCTTAACACTTTATTAAAACAGTCGAGTTCTTCATCTTTATCATATAACTGAACCGCCTCTTTAAACATTCGAATGGCTTTCGCGTATTCTTGTGTCATCTTTACTTCTCTTAGCTCTTCTGGAAAACGACCTATTTCTTGCTTTAATTCACTTAGAAACTCGTTCCGATCAAATAATACTTTTCCTTTACTGATCCATTGAATCATGCGTCTATAGGTAGAAAATTTAATCCATTCTTCTAAACGTTTATTCGATACAAGATGCAGGGCAACAGATGTCTCTTCTATCTGATAGTGTTTCACCGACCAAACTTTTTCATCTGCGTTCTTTACAACCAATAAGATTGTATCAAAACCATCTGTATTTGGACTTTGACGTGACGTTTTATCCACTTGAATGACACCTACAGTATCATCATCTGCTGTATAGCCCTGATATAAACTACGCAATTCTCCGAACATAAACATGTCCCCTCTCTACAAATCGTTACCTAAAGTATCATTCGACATACACTCGTTTAATTCCTTCATAATGTTCCTTTATTTGATTATAAACAAAAACAAAAGCCTCTCACATAATAGTAAGAGACTTTATTTTATCATTTTTTTACGGTTTTATTCATTACATTTTAATGTTTTTCTTTACAATCGGGACACGTACCGTAAATCTCCATACGGTGATGACTCACTTCAAAGCCTGTGACAGTCTCCGCAAGTGCTTCTACTTCATCTAAGCTCGGATAGTGAAAATCAACAATCTTTCCGCAAGATTCACAAATAACATGATAATGTTTTGTCGTATTATAATCAAAGCGACTTGATGCATCACCGTAAGTTAATTCTTTAACTAAGCCAATATCTTTAAATACTCGCAAATTATTATAGACCGTCGCTACACTCATATTAGGAAATTTCCCTTCAAGCGCTTTATAAATATCATCCGCTGTCGGGTGAATTTCAGCTTCAATCAAATATTCAAGTACCGCATGTCTTTGAGGCGTGATCCGAACGCCTGACGACTTTAAATGTTCTACCGCTTCTTTTATTTCATCATGTGTATGGTCGTGTTCGTGATCATGATGTTCATGCATATTACATCCACCTCTCTTTCTTTTATTCCAACACTAAAGTTACTAACTGAGAATAAATTACAGATAATCTTAGTTATTGGTTAACTACAATTATTACATTGTAATCTTTATAATTAGTGTACTAAGAAACACGTGATTTTGTCAAATAAAAATAGCTGGGGGCTCCAGCTATTTTCTAAGTTAAACTTATTTATTCATCTGCTTTATTATCATCTGTTACATATTGAAATGGTTTTTCTTCATAAGCACTAAACGTGTTCACAAATCTTGCTGCCACAAACAATAAGTCGCTTAAACGATTTAAATAAACAAGTACCAATGGATTAATCTCTTCCTTCAAACCTACTGTCAATCGTTCCGCCCGCCTAACAATTGTACGCGCATGATGAAAAGCAGCGGCTGTTGGATGGCCTGATGGCAAAATAAATTGTTTTAATGGTGGCACTTCTAAATCTAATTGATCGATAATCTTTTCTAACCGATCAATGGCTTGCTGAGTCACCGGCCACGGGACTGCCTTTCCAGTTGGGGTTGATAACTCAGACCCAACATGAAATAACATTGCTTGCACATCATCCATTGTACTTAATAATAACTTACGGTCGGATAATGACCAGGTTAAACCTTGATCGACGGTTGACACAGCATAGCCAATAACCGCATTTGCTTCATCTACCGTCCCGTACGCTTCAACTCTTAAATGATTTTTCTGCACACGTTCTCCTGACACGAGTGACGTCTCTCCTGAATCTCCTGAGCGTGTATAAATACGCATGTTTAATACCCCCTCTTTAAATCAATCTTGTTGACAAGAAGTGTTCCGTCAACAAGATACTGCGACAAGTTGTCTTCAAAAATTTCAATGGCTCTTGGTAAGTATTGTGATGACTTACCAGAAATATGCGGCGTCAGCGTTATTTTTTCATGATCCCAAAACGGATGCGTCTCTGGTAATGGTTCAAGTGGTGTGACATCTAAAATCGCATGACTAATATTCCCATCATCTAGCGCCTTGATTAATACATCTGCCTCTACCACATCACCACGTCCCATGTTTAGAAAGAGTGCTGATGATTTCATAGACTTAAAATGATGAGGCTGATAAAATGGGCGTGTTTTTGCTGTACTCGGCAAGATCGAAACGACAAAATCACTCTCTTCTAATACCTCTTCAACCTGACTTAACGTTACACTATGATCAAAGTTATTTCGCTTACCACCAGTCTTCGTGACCGCCGTCGTTTCAATATGAAACGCTTGAGCTAAGCGTGCAAGCTCTTCACCAATCGCCCCCGCCCCTATAATCGTCATTTTCCGGTGGTTTATTTCTTTTGTTTTAACTTTTTGATGCCACTTATGTTGTTTTTGTTGTTCATAAAATGTAAACATCTCTCGGTAATGGCCGAGTAACATCGCCATCGCATATTCACTCATCGGATGTTTATGTATCCCTCGTGCATTCGTTACCTGAATGTTCCGTCTATCAAGCCATGCCAGAGGCATCTCATCTACCCCTGCAGACATGACCATAATCCATTTAAGCTTTGTTGCTTGTTCTAATATAGCTTCCGTTAAATCTTCACCATAGGTCAACAATACTTCCGCTTCACTTAAATCTTTAACCGCTTCAATCGATGTGAAGAAGCGAAAAGTAACCTCTGGGTAGTTATTGATCAATTGTTGTTCAAGACTCTCAGTTAATCGCGTGGTTGAAATGACTTGCATCGCACTCATCCTAACTATTCATTCTATCATTTTTAATGCCTGACTTTCTTTTCTCGCTCATTACTATTTACCCTATTTCCTGTTTATTAGAACGCCATTCATATATCACTGGCTATTGTTTTTAATTATAACCTCCATCCTCTTGAATGAAAAGAACTGATATCAGCCAACTTCTTAGCAAAAGGATTGCCGCTAGCACTTTAGCTAGCGGCAATGGTCTTACATCTTTTTAAGTTCGGCTAATACTTCTTCCGCGTGTCCCGGAACCGATACCCCACGGAATTCTTTTCTGATAATACCCTTCTCATCTATAATGAACGTTGATCGTTCATTACCATGATACGTTTTATCTTCTTTCTCTTTTAATACCCATACGCCAAATTCATCGGCGAGATGATGTTTTTCATCCACAATTAACGTAAACGCAAGCTCATGATTTTTCTTAAACTTTTCATGACTTTCTTTTGAGTCAGGACTCACGCCAATAACCTCAGCGCCTATTTTTTCAAATTCATCATGTAAATCACGGAAAGCACACGCTTCTTTGGTACAACCTGGCGTCTCATCTTTTGGATAGAAATATAACACCAGCTTTTCACCTTTAAAATCATTTAATGATATTTCATCACCTTCACTTGTGATGATTGGCAATTTAGGTACTTCACTTCCGATTGTTACAGTCATTTAATCCATCTCCTTTTATAAATTATTATTGCTTATCATGAAGAATAACAAAGGAAACAAAATAAACAATCGTTTTATTTTGTTCCCGATCCCTCATATTGCTTAATCCACTCTTCAACCGATACCTTACTCACAAGTTCGGCGATTAATTCAAATGGGATGGTCTTTGGGTTAGTAAATCGAATACAGCTTTTACCCATATTTAGTTTTGTCTCCATATATTGTGGATACACTTCTTCGAACCATTCTAGCAAACCCTTGTCTGTATAAATTCCCATATGATAGTGAGCAATATGGCGCTTTTGAATAGCCAAACTAATAAACGGCAACGGAGTTTTTCCATCGCGTAAATAAGCGATAGGATACCTGTCTAACGGAACGACAAATGACGGCATCTCGTACTGCATTGTTTCACTGAACCCATTAGGAATATGGGCCTTAACTGTTTCATATAGCCTTAAAAAGGCTTCTTGCCACTTCTCATCGTGTGACGCAACATACCGATTGACATCTACACCGGCCATTTCCCACCACCCCAATTCTGATTAAAACCATTTTGATTCATTAATAGTTACTTTACCCGTTAGTATAAAAACTAAACCTCTCACCACAATAAAGAAATTATTCACATACTTATCTCTAAGCATAATTTTTTCATGTATAATAGAACTCGAGTTTTAAAATTTTGGAGGTCATAATAATGAAGCACACACAGTCAGAGATTTTACACGAAGAAGCCCAACAACACATCGTCGGGGGTGTTAATTCGCCATCTCGCGCTTATAAAGGCGTAGGCGGTGGTACACCTATCTATATGAAGTACGGTAGTGGCCCGTACTTTTACGATGTCGATGATAATAAATACATTGATTATTTAGCTGCCTATGGTCCGATTGTCACTGGCCATGCCCATCCCCATATTACTGAAGCCATTCAAGACCAAGCAGCTAAAGGCGTGCTTTACGGTACACCAACGGAGTTAGAAAATACCTTTGCGAAAATGTTAAAAGACGCGATTCCTTCTTTAGAAAAAGTTCGCTTCGTTAATTCAGGAACAGAAGCTGTCATGACAACCATTCGCGTGGCGCGTGCCTATACTCAGCGCGAAAAAGTCATTAAGTTTGCTGGTTGTTATCACGGCCATAGCGATATTGTCCTTGTCCAAGCAGGATCAGGCCCCTCAACATTAGGAAACCCTGACTCAGCTGGTGTAACAAAAGGGACAGCAAGCGAAGTCATTACCGTACCTTTTAATGATCTTGAAGCTTACAAAGAAGCACTGCGTGTTTGGGGTACGGAGATTGCTTGTGTACTCGTGGAGCCGATTGTCGGCAATTTCGGGATTGTTGAGCCAGACCCAGGATTTTTAGAGGCAGTCAATCAACTCACTCATGCGAATGGTTCACTTGTCATTTACGATGAGGTCATTACCGCTTTTCGCTTCACATACGGAAGCGCTCAGCAACTATATAATATCGAACCTGATTTAACTGCACTTGGTAAAGTCATCGGCGG
>JBNJFJ010000024.1:5882-22838 GCA_051746745.1 Bacillota bacterium
AATTTATTATACACAATTATGAATATTTATTAATTTTTGAATTGATTATTTATTCTGAATATGCTATAGTTACTATGAAATTTTATATTTCAACTCATGCTTTATTTTTGTCAATTTTGTATGACTTCCCTTCAAAGCATGAAAGTTCTTGGCCTTTTCAGAGGAGAAACATTGTTTCTCTACCGAAAAGGTCCTTTTTTGTTTACACGACAGAAATACTGGCAATATACTACTATCAACGTTTCTTTAGAAGGGAGCTACCTATCACATGCGTTTAGGAGCACGTATGTTTAAAACGGGACTTGCTGTTGCCATTGCTCTTTATGCGGCTGCACTCATTGGGTTTCCATCGACTGTTTTTGCAGGATTTGCGGCCGTCTTTGCGATCCAACCGTCCATTTATCAGTCCTATATCACCACACTCAAACAACTACAGGCAAACTTTATCGGTGTGACAATATCGATTACTTTTGCTTATCTATTAGGTAACAATCCGATTATTGTCGGTTTATCAGTTATGTTTGTCATTAGCCTGTGTCGCTTTTTAAAAATCGAGAAAAGTGCCGTATCCATTGCTTTAATTGCGGTTATATCTGTTATGGAGACAACCACTATGCCGATATATCTCTTTGGTTTGATGCGATTCTCTTCACTGATGCTCGGTATTTTCTCTGCCTTTTTAGTCAATTTATTATTCATACCACCACGGTATGAAACAACATTGTTTCAGCAAATTAATCAAATAACAACGGAAATTCTTAAATGGTTAAGAATTACGACCCGCCATTTATCTGATGATCCTTCTTTAAAAAAGGAGATGTCGCGCATTGAGAAAGAATTACGCCGGATGGATGAATTGTATGCTTTGTTCTCAGAAGAACGCGTCTACCGAAAAAAGAAGCACCCTGTTCGCGCGCGTAAACTCGTTGTGTTTCGTCAATTAATTAAGACAACACATCGGAGTTTCCGTGTGTTGCGCTCGATTCAAAAGGTCGACAATCGTGCGAAATTAATGCCAGAAGATTTGCAGCGCCGACTTATTCATGAGATTGATATTGTTATTCATGCTCACGAACGTATTATGCTTGGGTTTATGCGGAAGATTAAGCGCGGTAAAGATAAAGAGTACCAGCATTTAAATGAATCCAACATCCCTGATGTTGTGGATCAATTGCTCGAGCTTTACCAAAAGAATGAAGTGGACTATTTAATCTTCTTACCACTGGCATCCATGTTGATGAACTACCATCAAGATCTCTCACATCTACAAAAATTACTGAATAGCTATGATCAATTCCACGGGAATGAGAAGCTTGATATTATTCCAAAGTACCGTGACTTAGAGGACAAACACTCTAGTTAATCGTGGTACATCATTGAAAGTTGTCGAAAAAACAAAAACGCGAAGCTCACTGGAAGCTTCGCGTTTTTTATCTGTAAGTTAAAAACAGTTCATAGAGTTGTTCAATTGTTTCATGAGAAAACGGACCTTTACGTTGTCTAATCATGCGGGTTAATTCATCCACACTATCCCATAAAATCTTATCCATCACACCTGGATAGTTCATTTCCTTTCCGTGTAGTTCGTACTCATCTTCGTCTAATAATGTGTAAGTCATATCCGGAAAGACTTTTACATCAAGATCATAGTCAATATATTTAATGGCTTGATTTTCATAAACGAAAGGTGAGCTAATATTGCAGTAATAATGAATTCCATCTGAACGAAGCATACTAATCACATTAAACCAATGCTTAGTGTAAAAAAAACAAATCGCTGGTTCACGAGTTAACCACGAGCGCCCGTTACTTTCAACCACGCGGGTACGATCATTGGCACCGATTATTTTCGTACTCGTTGCTTTTAATACAGTCGTTTCTTGCCAGGTTCGATGGAGCTGCCCATTATGTTTATAACTTTTAATTTTAACTGGTCGTCCAATCTTTGGGCCAGGCATCCTATCTTCCTTTCTTAATTATAATCTCATTTATCTCTCTTATTATAACGATTTTGAGTTAAAATTGAAATCATAAGCTTTGAAATTTCTAGATAGTCACCACATTTATTTAGTCAAAAGCCTTGCTTGCTAACAATCTCAAGACGAACCATATGTAAGGAGCTCGTTATGAGCCCCTACTTCATTAACACTTACCTTGCTTTTTCTCACGTTCTTTATTACGACGTGTTTCACTTTTCGCCTCTTCATGTTTTACGTTAAATTCATTCGCAAATTCCGTATCAAACATACCAAGACTTTCTTTTTGACGTTTTTCCCATTGCTTACTTTTTTCTTCTTGGTTTGTGCGAGCACCTTTTTTATTTGTCATCATTACTCACCTCCCTACCTGATAATCTATCCAGTTCGGAAGTTTTTAACCTTAACAATATCCACCATTCGTTCGGTTTTACTGAGTGAATCAATACAAAACCCTATAATTAAAGCTGTTGCAAGATTTTTTGATGTGGTACTGGAAAGGCAAATTGACTGAGTTCGTCTTTTTTTACCCACTGTTGGTGTTCTTCGACTAGAAACGTGGTCTTTGTTGTGAATTTAATCGGTACGAGTGACCAAATCAAATGACTGAATATATGCTTCACCGGCAGCAATGGCTCGTAACCTTCAAGTGGGGATTGATATCGAGCGGATACGTAATCGATAAGCAGCTCTATGTCTGTTTGTGACTGTTCAATCATTGGAAATTGATATAAATTAGCGAGCAAGCCCTCACTTGGGCGTTTTTCAATTAACACATGACCATTCAGTGATTCAATGACCGGAACATAGAATTGTTCTTGTCGTTGTTTTTTCGCTTTTGATTTAACAGGTAACGTCGTTTCGATACCTTCTTTATGCGCTAAACAAACCGACTTAAGCGGACATATATCACACTTAGGTTGTGACGGCTTACAAATAAGCGCTCCGAGCTCCATTAATCCTTGATTAAAGTCAGATGGTCGATTGAGATCAATTAATTGTCTCACCAGCGCTTCAAAAATTTTACGTGTGGTTACTTTTTTAATGTCCTCGTCAATAATAAATACCCGCGACAACACTCGCATTACGTTGCCATCAACAGCGGGTTCTGGCTCGCCATAAGCAATGCTCATGATGGCCCCTAATGTATACGGCCCAATACCCTTTAGCGATTGCAACTGTTCTTTATCTGTCGGCACGTTACCATCATAGCTAGCAGCTACTTCCTTAACCGCTGCATGTAAATTTCTAGCGCGCGAGTAATACCCGAGACCTTCCCACGCTTTCAACACTTCGTCTTCATCTGCCTCTGCGAGCACCACTGGTGTAGGGAACTGTTCAATAAAGTTATTAAAATAAGGGATGACTGTATCCACTTGCGTTTGTTGCAACATAATTTCTGAGACCCAGACTTTATAAGGATCTTGATCTTCGCGCCACGGTAAGTCGCGTTTTATTATTTGATACCACTCAATTAATTGGTGACGAAACAGTAAAAAATCAACGGCGTCTATATGTGTGACTTGTTCAAGATAACGCTTGTCTTTTTTCATTTCTTTTTCTTGTTTATTCATAACTTTCTCCTCATCATCTCTGTTTATCATTTGTCTTTTCTCATCAAATCATACCGTATCAGGTTTAATCTCATAGAAAAATGGTTACTAATAACTATAGTCTATTTTTACGTAAGTTTAAAGGAGTGAGTCATATGGACACGGCAACACATATCGCAATGGGCGTTGCACTTGGCGGGATTGCAACAGCTGACCCGGCCATTTCCGAAAACCCTGTCTTATTCGGTGCCGTCTTAGTTGGCACAATTGTTGGCTCACATGCACCTGATTTTGATACGGTACTTAAATTAAAAAGTAATGCCGTTTATTTAAGACATCACCGTGGTATTACGCATTCTATTCCTCTTGTTTTATTTTGGGGTTGGTTTATATCATCTTTGATTTATATTGCTGTGCCTAATCTAGATTACGGCACGCTCTACCGGTGGACGGCACTTGCTGTTGTCATTCATGTTTTCGTTGACATTTTTAACGCTTACGGTACACAAGCACTGCGACCGTTTTCTAACCGCTGGATTGCGCTAGGTTTTATTAATACGTTTGATCCTGTTATTTTTGTTGCCCATATCATTGGTTTTGTCTTGTGGGGACTTGGATTAGATCCAACCATGGTTTTCTTGTCCATTTATTTCTTATTGATTTTCTATTATATCAAACGTTATTTAGAGAAAAAAACAATGGCGAAAAAATTAACGTTATACTTCGGAGAGGTTGAAGGTGTTTATGCATCACCAACCATTAAACAGGGGATTTGGCGCTTAGCGATTACAACTGAGAATAGCTTTTATGTCGCTAGGTCTATTGATGGTACGATTCAAATCGTGCATAAATTTGACCGTGTACCGTTACCGAACAACCGCTTAATCGCAACAGCAAAAACCGATAAAAATGTGGCAGCGTTTTTATCATTTTCTTCCGTTTATCGACATGAAATTACGGAATATGATCACTATACGGAAGTGCGGTTTATCGACTTACGCTACCGAGCAAAGGACCATTATCCATTTGTCGCAGTCGTGAATATTTCAGATAATCTCGATATCCTTAGTTCATATACAGGCTGGGTTTTCTCAGAAGAAAAATTACAAGATAAGCTGCTGATTGAAGAGTAGCCACGCCCCCATACAAGTAATATCTATCTAACAACGGTCATAAAAGCAAAAGCTCAAGCGGGCTTTTGCTTTTATTTTTAATTTTTTTTCAGCTATACTAGTCTTTGACTATAACTTTAAAATCCGCACCATTTTTTGGTCGCTTATGATGAAATAATTACTTTGTAGAGGAGTTAGGAAAATATGATTACGATGTTTGCTACTGATTTGGATGGCACATTACTAAAACAAAACCGCTATATTACAAAAGAGGATAAACAAGCTTTACAATACTTATATCACCAGGGCATTGATATCACCATCGCAACAGGACGTTCCGACCGTGAAGTGCAGACAGTCTTTGAAGAATTAGAAATAACCGGACATCGCATTAGCCAAAATGGGACATTTGCCTTTTCTAAAGATAACCAAGAAATTTATTCGCACACCTTTTCAGGTGATGTGAGTGTACAACTATTCGACTTCCTTCACCGTCATGAATTCCCTTGTCTCATTTCTAACTTTGATGATATTCACTACGCAAAGGACCTTCCGATGCTTCAGACACTACAACCTTTATTCAAAACCCCACTCGTTTTTGAACCTGAATTAAAGCAATCTTTATATCATGACTTTGCTACATCAAAATTTATGTTACTTGGGGACACAGAGGCATTATTAGCATTAGAAACAGAGATTAATCAACTATTTCCTCATGATGTATCTACTTTCCTATCAGCGTCACAATGCTTAGATGTTGTCCCAAAAGGAGCTGATAAAAGTCAGGCATTACAAGCACTCATAAAGAGAACAAAAACAGAGATCAAGCACACTGTGTCGATTGGCGATAGTTTTAACGATACATCTATGCTGTCACTTACCGGTTACAGTTATGCGATGCGAAAAGCACCAGCCTTTATTCAGTCTCACGCACAAAAAGTCGTTCGTCACGTCCATGAAGCTGTTACTGATTTAATTGATTTAGACTTGGCTTAAAATATAAAAACAAGCGAGAATGATAGCCTTCACTCGCTTGTTTTTATTTCTTCATTAATAAATCGTTCAATAAGGTCAATAGGAAAACCTTTTTGATACAGACTCATTTTTACTTGTTGTATTAAGTCATAGCCGGTATATTTCCGCACCTTTTTCTTTAAGATTTTCTCCCCCTGAATGTAACACGCTTGATACTCTGCTTCTTCAGGCAATTTTTCTAAACTATTTTCTATTGCTATTTGGATTGCATCGCTTGAAAAACCTTTTTGCATCAGCTGCTGCTTAAGTTTTAATTTAAATAACTTATGTGACTGTTTCTTTTGTTTAGCGTGCTGTTTTGCAATCCATTTAGCTACCTTTTCAACTTCATCTGCTTCTGAATAAAACGAAAGGCCGTAAAGCCGGTCTTGTTCTTTTATTCCTTTTTCTTTTAATTCTCTTTCAATGGCTTTTGGACCTTTCATCGTCGTTTGTTTTTTCGTTAAGACAAATGCCTCACTAAAGGCTTTTTCATTCAATAAATTTTCTTTATATAACCGTGCAATCACGACGTCAATTTGTTCTGGGTCGTAATCATCTTTAGCTAAACGATCTCTTACTTCTAATTCTGACCGCATTCGCTGCGCAAGATAATGAATCGCCTTATTAAACGCTTTATTTGTATCATCTTTTCGTTTTAACTCATTTATTTTCACATCATCAAGTACTAAGCCTTTACGAAGACCTTCTTTAATCAATGTATCTTCTCCCACACTAAAGGCATATTCATCATTACTATTATTACCTTTAAAGAAAATATTGTAACGATCTGTCCGCTTTTTTTGAATTGATATTTTTGATATTTCTGGCATGCGTCTCACCTCCACCAATTAATAACTACTGTCAGTGTAGCATATTTTAGCGGCACTCACACTTTCCTAAACGATGATACGCTTTTAGTTTAAGTTTAGCTTCCTCATAACGCGTTAGAGGATCGTCACTAAAACCAAAACCATGCGGCAAGTTAATCTCCAAACACTGCTGGACAATTTGCCAGATGCTTTCTTTTGTCTCAACTTCTAAATGAAACTCAATCGTGTCATAGTTTACTTGATACTTCTCTACTCGAACGTGACCAATTACATTTAAATCCGTTTGAAGAAACTTCGTTTTTTCCGCTTGTTCACGATCGAACAATAAACACGTTTTCATACCCTCACCACTTATCTGTTCTTTTTAAGAACATTATATATTTAAATACATATAAGAACAAGTAAAACCATAAGTATTTGTGTAAAACATGATAGGATGAGCACATACTATAATGATTTCTATAAGAAAACGAGTGTGAAAACTATGCCTTTGCAACAATTGCCACATAATTTAAGATATTACCGGCAAAAACATCAATTTACTCAGCAACAACTCGCCGACTTGTTAAAAGTTTCACGTTCTGTCGTAGCAAAATGGGAAAATGGACATGTGCTTCCCGACTTATTTGCAGCCGTAAAATTAAGTAAGATTTTTCAAATAACCTTAGATACGCTTGTAGGTGAAGCGCCTGAAACAACGTTTGTACTAAGCGATTACCAAGCTCACTACCAGGATGCCTTCGAAGATTATGATGATGTATCACTGCATCAGTTAATCGACTTCTTACTAAAAAACAAGCCACTTCAAACCCAATTAGAGCTTTACAAGTCATTGCCGGTTAAACAACAAAAAACGATTGATCGCTTTTTACAGACTGCCATCGAAGAATTAAAAAAATATTAAAACGAGGCGCTACTTAACAAAGTAAATAGCCCCTCGTTTTTGTATGTGTATCTGCCACAGTCCTTATTTTGGTTTTACTACGGCCTTCTTTTCTTCTTTCACTACATAACGACAACTTTTTCCACCTTTAGCAATACAGCTTACCCGTTCAACATTTTCCGTTCCTAAGACCTCTTTAAACAGTTTTAATTCACATTCACACGGTTTATCGTACTCACCAGCAATAGCTGAGATTGGACAGTTAAATTGTTCAAACGTCACCTGCAGATTATCTTCAGATTCTGATGACTCTTCTTCAACTAATTCAGCCATGTAGCCACTATCCTCTTGAACATCAACCAATTGCTGAACCCGTTCCTTTAATGGATCATCTTGATAGATTTTTCGCAAATACTTTTTACGCATCCGTTGTTCACGATTGTTAAAAAGCGTATCAATCGCCTCAATACCCATAGAATCTTTTATATCGTGCAAAATCTCGACAGCAATTTTATCATAATTATTAGGAAAGAGATCGTTACCTTCTTTCGTAAGTTGATAGAAGATCACTGGTCGTCCCATAGGTTGTCGCACCGTACGTGATGAAATCAATCCTTCACCTTCTAATTTGATCAAATGTTTCCTTACTGCCATCTCTGTTATGTCTAGATGTTCCTTTAAACCACTGACTGATAATTCTTGTTTCTTTTTTAGTAATTCCAAAACAGATTGTCTCGTTGATTTATCTTTAACCATATTCAACACCTACCCTTATGACTATAGTAACGAAAAAAGTTTGTGAAGTAAATAACAAACTTTTATTTTTTTAATTTTTATCTATTAAAGTTTGTTATGTCATTATACCACAACGTGATGAGCAGATTATATGACAGCACTCATCCGTTGCTTTATAATATATAATTTAGTATAGCATAATAATAGGGGTGTGGGTACTATTGGTATTATCATTGTAGAAATATGTGAAAGTAATTTACTGAGTACAATTGAAACAGAAGGTCTTCTTGAAGATGAATACCCTGAAGTTTCTGTCATCACAAGTAGCTGCTTATCTTTTTGTGGTTTATGCCGCTTACGACCATTCGCAATGGTCAATGGTAAAAGAATTAAAGGAAAAGACGTTGATGACGCTTTAAAAAACATCCGTGCGGCTATTGAAGAAGAACTCGCTTTTTATAACGCCTAACAGTCACTAACAACGTGTGACATAACATAGTACCGCCCCATCAAGCTGATCCTTGATGGGGCGGTATTTTTAATCTGAGATTTAATTCGTTAGTTTTGTTTACGGTTTACTTTGTCTTAAATTGACGGATCATTTCATTTAAAGTTTCTGCTGATTCCAGTAAAGCTGTGGCACCTTCTGCGACACCTTCCATTGAAGATGATGCTTCCTCTGCAGAGGCAGAAGTTTCTTCCACGCCCGCTGCTGATTCCTCAGAAATCGATGCAATCTCTTGTACCGAGCCATTTACTTGTTCTGATTCATCCGCAAGAACTTGTAAACCACTCATCACTGTTTTAACGTGTGAAGTCATCTCATCAATCGCTTGTTCAATTGATTTGAAACGCTCACCTGTTTTAGTAATATCAACTTTACCTTGTTCTACTTCTTCATTACCATGAGATAACGCTTCTGATACGGTTTTAGATTCTGTTTGAATCGTTTTTACAATTGAAGTAATATCACCAATCGAATGATTCACTTGTTCAGCTAATTTTCTTACTTCATCGGCTACAACCGCAAACCCTTTACCATGTTCACCTGCACGTGCCGCTTCAATCGCTGCATTAAGCGCCAACAGGTTGGTTTGATCGGCGATATCTTTAATGACATTAACCAATTTCGAAATTTCTTTTGACTGCTTATCAAGGCCTTTTACTTTCGTGACCGCCTCTTTCACAATCGAATCAATCACCGTCATCTGACTGATTGACTTCTGCATAAAGGTATTACCTGCTTGTGTTTCTTCTAAAACAACACTGGATGATTGGTTGATTGTTTCACTACTCTTACTAATAGATGTGATTCTATCACTAAACGCTTTCATAGTTTCAGCTAAATCCCCAGCATAAGTTGCTTGTGACTCTGTCCCTGTTGCCAATTCTTCCATCGTAATTGCAATTTGTTCTGTACCAATTTTCACATCTTGTGCTGATTGATTTAAAGCAATACTACTATCTTTTACTTCCACAGATGTTTCATCAATCTTATTGATCATTGTTAAGAGTTGTTTCTGCATATCATTAATCGATGCACTCAAGCGACCAATTTCATCGCGTCCGTGATACTGAATCGGTTCTTGTGATAAGTCACCTGATGCGATGGTATTACTCGCTTTCACAACACGATTAAGATGCTTAGAAATGTATCGGCTGATAAATAGAACTAAAATCACACCAATGACTAATGACCCTGCCATTGAAGCAAGAAGTAAGATTAATGAGGCTTGCTGTGATTCATCGGCCTCTATCACCGTTTGGTCACGATCTTCGATAATTAAATCTTTTAAATATTGTAAGTACAGCGAGGTTGTATTGGTTGCGCTACTAAAACGGTTGCTATAAAGACGACGGATATCTTCCGTTGCACCGACATTTTCAACGACATCACCATAAAAAGTTTCATCTAAAATATCATTATTTTTTGTGACTTCATCATACAATGACTGTTGATTTTCAGTCGTAATTGTTCCTTGTAAATATTCTAGCAGTTCATCAACACGCGCTTTTTTAGTTTCATAATCCGTTAAATGCGTTTCATTTCCAAACTGTAAGTAGTTCATCGCTGATAGACCTTTTGATTGAACTAACTGACTTAATTCTGTCGTTAGTACCGCCCGGTTCCCTTGGTCTTCAACCTCATCTAAATCATTACCGAGTCCCATAATAGCTTGTGTAACTAACACGGTTGAAATGGACAATAACGTGAAAATAAAGATAATAACAAAACCATATTTCCAACCGATTGAAACATTATGTAAACTGATTTTACTCGCCTTTGATTTATGTGAACGCTCAGCACTTGCTAGTTTCTTTTTATTTTGTTTCTTACCTTTTGGACGTTTTTCCTTTTTCACCTTTTTCTCCTTGACGTCTTTCAATTCTTTTGGCTTTTTCTTTTTAAATAATCCCATCCTACTTCCTCCTTTTAAACGCTTACATTTCCTTTTAAAGTAAGTTTATTGAATGAACAAACCACACCTTTCTATTATTATCGGCAAAGAATGATAACTCTTAAGAGTATTTTACTATATTTTTTAAAAATGTTAAGCCTGTTGAGGGATATATATAAAAAGAGGACACACTTCTCACATCAAAAGAAAAAAACTAGTGTCATTGACCTAGTTTTTTTCTTTTTCTTTTGTCCTCATTATGATTGTCCAACCTCATCACACTGCAACGATTCTATTGATTTACTTAGAAGCTTCTGTATCTTTTCCCTGCTCATCTGAATCTTCCTGATTTGTTTGTTTGTCTTCACTCGCTTCAACTTGCTTTAAATCTTCTGTTTTTTCTAAAATATTTGCCTTAGCATGGGCTTTTTTACTGAGGGATTTGACTCCTTCAATAATTTGTTGTTCACGCTTTGGATCCTCAATCCCCTCAAGGCCATAATGAACACAATCAGGCTGATTCTTTTTCCAAGCTACTTTCCCTAACATCTCGATCATCTCACCATCTAATTCAAAGGTGACTTCAATATAAAATTCTTTTTTTGATGTTGGAATGTCTAGTTTCGTTCTAAATTGCATGCCTCTTGGACTTAGGTCAATAATCTTTAACATACCGGGGTCTGTTCGAGTAACCTTATCTTCGTCTTCGTGATTTAAGATAATCACAAACTTTCCATCCATCGGTTCATTAAATAAATATCTAAATGGTTCTTTTCTTTTGTAGCGCATCGCACAACCTACTTCCCTTGTGAAAAATTTAACACTTTCTTCATCTTTAATTTATATCGGCTATTTTATCGATGAGTTAAGTGCAGTTTACCATCTTCACCTAAATTAGCCACTATATAGTCTTGGTCTTCTTCAAATGTATGCGTCCATCTACCTACTTTAATAACGGTTCCTTCATACACTTTTTGTATCCGGATTTCCCCTTCTTCTGACGTTTTAATTAATGTCCTTACGCCCATTTGACCGCCAACTTCATGTAAGTCGCAGCCTTTCTTGGCAAATAGTTCACCACCACGAACAATCCCCCTTACTGTCACAAAACCTTCGGCTTTTATTGTTGAGTTAATGCATGAGCGTCCAAGTACCATAATATCACCAGCTGAAACGAGCCGGCTATTGAGCGCATTCTTTAGGAATAAATCGGCTTCTTCATTGTTTTGCATTGCGCTTAAATCGATTAAATTTTTCATTTGGTCAAGTAACCGTTTAAATGTATCCATTGACACATCGATTTGTGGAATCCTAAAAAAGATTTTCTTAAGCGACTCATTGACTTCTTCCCATTCTTCTTCAATTAAATATTTCTTTTCATTGGTCACTAATTGATTAAAGTACTGGATTTCTTTTGATAATGTTTTAAACCGCTTCTCTTTCACTAATAAAATTAAAGAAGTAATACTCGCATGTTTATGCGCACTGTTTTTAAATTTAGGCGACCGAATGATTTGATCAATCATTTGTTGCATATCTAATAACTTATGATATAATCCCGTTAATAAATGTTGTAGTGTTAAATCAACATGACTACCAGAAGCGATATCAGACCGGTTCGCATTTCCACCTAAATGGATTGATTGGAGCGCACGGATGGTTGCCCCGTTCACCGTTTGATGAATAGTCACATGCCCACCAGATTGGATTTGCATGCCTTCAGTCACGTCACCCTTTACTTCAATATCGCCACGGAAAGTAATGTTACCAGAACTTAAGTCAACATCACCATCATGAACCATTTGCGGTAGTACTTTCGTTTTAATAAGTGGGCCACGTTTTTCAATAAATGGCCGGCCATTTTCATTGGCTACAATCCGATTTTCTAGCTTAATCGTGCCTTTTTGGGTAACAATTTTCAATTCGCGCGCAGGCTTAGGTGAAATCTGTTCGCCTTTAATCGACACACCCTGCATTCCTTCAACCGCCGGATGAATGATTGCCAGTACTTGTCCTTTTTCAACGGTCGGAATTTGTTTTCTTTCCCGGTAATCAATTGCCGTTAAATCGCTATTGTCTTTAGAATCATTTTCTGGTTGTGTTTTTACCTTTTCTTCTAACCAACCATCTTCACCGTCAACCGGGGCCTCGCCTTTCGCAATCACAAACAAACCGCCTTGTTTACTGTTAAGGGCGCATTTAATTGTTTGTTCATCAATACCGTATGTGACGCCTCGTTCAGTTAATGCCGCTAAAATATCAGATAGTGTGATCGTTTGTTTTACTTCAATATCTTCCATCGTTTCAATCGTAATCTGATAGCCTGGTGCGGTATCTTTTAATTTCAATCGACGTTCAAATCCTGGTTTGATGTGTAATTCCGCTTGCAACTTGTCATCTGTTTCAACGATTTTCCACTCGGTTGGTTCTGAAGCTTCTTCTAAAAAGAAAGTTAAGTCATCACTCTCTGTTACAAAGACAAACGAATCTTCAATTGTTTCCCCGTTCTTTTTAACTAACAAGCCTTTTTCAAGCTTTAGTGACGGTTGGTGTTCTTCACTATCTCTGACAAAAAGCTTTCCGTCTTTTATCCATACTTTTCCGCTTAGAGATTGATGATGTTCATAATGTAAGGTATCTGTTTCTTCATTAGCTGCTTGATCGACCTCGCTTTGTTCGATTACTTCTGTGTCATGTGATGACTCGTCACTGGATACGTCTTGATAATCTGTTTCCTCTAAATAATCAAGGAAATCCTCCAAGCCCATACCATCCACAGATGTGTCCGTGTCTGGTATCGTTCCTTTTATCGATGGATTAGGCGATGTCACGGTTGTATCTAATTGATACGTTAGCTTGACCATCGCTTCTTTATTCCCTATACCTAAGAGACCTTTTTTCTCTATTTGTAATACCTCTATCTCTACTTGCGTGCGGTCTAACTGTAGAGCTTCAAGACCAAGGTCAATGGCTTCTTTTACCGTCCTACCTTTTGAAATAAACGTTGTCATCGTCTGTCCCTCTTTTCTTTCTCCACCGGTCTCTATCTAAATGTAATCAGACGTTTCATTAAGATTATCTTTGTGCAGCCCGGCGATCAATAGTTTGTCTACTTTAGACCCGTAGCTTTGCGTCCTTAACTTTCGTTAAGTTTGCCCATTTTAATTATTAAGGATATGACTCTGGTTATCATTAGGATTAGTCTTTTTAACTAACACATTATGATACTTTTGTCATATTCCTTTGCGTATTTGCGCACATTTTTACGTATCTTTAACATCATTGTATATCTTTATTCCCGTGATTTCTACTACCTAAACAGAGAAAGTTTAATTCGCTTAGCATTATTTAAACATAAAAGTTTAAATAATGCTTCCTGCTTATAGACATGTATAAGTTTCAACGATAGAATACTAAATATAGTATTAAGTTTAAAATAACTGCGCTATATATAGTGTTAAATCACTTTTAAATCAAAGACAAACGACGTCAAGTAATTAAGAGAGGAAGAAAGCTATGATGGAGACTACTGATCAACTTCAACAAGAACTTACATACTTAGCATCACGATACAACATTAATCTTGAACAACTTAACCAAAAAATCAAGGAGGCGATAAGTCATAACAAGGACGAAAATGAAACGGCGCTGTTTTATGCACTCAATCAAATTGATATCGATGCACCAAACTGGTCATTTATTGCGAGCCATTTTTTAAAGAAACAACTATATCAAGAAGCTAGCCGTAACCGGCAACATGATCAATCAACCAGCTACCCTGATTTTTATCAGCTTATTGTCACACTTACCGACAAAGGGATTTATTCTGATGCACTCCTGAGTCACTATTCAAAAACGGCTATCATTGAATTAGGTCAAGCGATCGATCCCGAAAAAGATGGTTTGTTCAATTATATTGGTCTGTTTCTCTTGCAAGATCGTTACCTTGCTAAAAGTCATAAAAAAGAATTATTTGAGTTACCTCAAGAACGGCTAATGGTCATCGCTATGACTTTGATGCAACATGAACCAACCGATAAACGAATCGCACTCGTTAAAGAAGCCTACTGGGCACTATCTAACCTCTACATGACCGTCGCAACACCAACCTTATCAAACGCTGGTAAAAGTTACGGGCAACTGTCCAGTTGCTTTATCGATACAGTCGACGATTCCTTGGACGGGATTTATATGAACAACTGGGATGTCGCCCGACTTAGTAAAGACGGCGGTGGCATCGGTGTGTATTACGGTAAAGTTCGAGCCCTCGGCTCTGATATTAAAAAATTCAAAGGGCATTCTAGTGGCGTGATTCCATGGATTAAATTATTAAATGATACAGCGGTTAGTGTTGATCAACTCGGCCAACGCCAAGGAGCAGTCAGCATTTACTTAGATGTATTTCATAAGGATATTATGAATGGGTTTTTAGATTTAAAAACGAATAATGGCGACGAGCGCCGAAAGGCGCATGATATTTTCATTGGCGTCAGCATTCCGGACTTATTTATGGAACAGTTAGAAAAAACCGATGAAGCGGGACGAAGTATCGGCGAGTGGCATACTTTTTGCCCTCATGAAGTTAAGCAAGTGATGGGATGGAAAGATGAACACGGGCAAGCGCTTGGCTTAGAAGATTTTTACGATGAAGCTGATAAAAAGTATTTTACTGAGAAATACCATGAAGCGGTCAATCACCCACTTCTATCGCGTAAAACGTACCGAGCAATGGATATTATGGCCCGGATTATGATGGCGCAACTTGAAACAGGGACACCTTATATGTTTTACCGTGATGAAGTAAACCGGAAAAACGCCAATAAACATGTACACGGGCGCGGCCGAACAAGTATTTTCTCAAGTAATTTATGTACAGAAATCACCCAAAACATGTCGGCAACAACGATTATAAAAGAGTACATTGATGATGAAGGCAATAGTGTCATTGTGAGAAAGCCTGGTGAATTCGTTGTCTGTAATCTCTCATCCATTAACCTTGCCCGGGCGGTGACAGATAACGTGTTAGCCCGTCTTATTCCAATTCAAGTACGGATGCTTGATAATGTGATTGACTTAAATACGATCACCGTCGCACAAGCTAATTTGACGAATCAAACGTATCGGGCGATTGGTCTTGGTACCTATGGTTGGCATCACTTGCTTGCCCTAAGAAACATCTACTGGGAATCAAACGAAGCGAGCGACTACGCGGATGAACTATATGAGGAGATTAGCTATTTAACTTTACAAGCATCGATGAACCTTGCTAAAGAGAAGTCTCCTTATGATAAGTTTGAAGGTTCTGAGTTTGACAATGGCCATTACTTCAAAGACCGAAACTATGAAAGTGATCGTTGGGATCAATTACAACAAGCGATCCAAACACATGGGTTGAGAAATGGTTATTTGATGGCTGTTGCGCCTAACAGTTCAACGGCTAAAATAGGCGGGTCCACCGATGGGATTGACCCGATCTATGCGCTCATGTATGCAGAAGAAAAGAAAAACTTTAAATTTAAAGTCACTGTCCCAGATTTAACACCAAAGACGTATCCGTATTACTTAAAAGTACGTCATGAACTCGATCAACAAAAGAGTATCGAACAAAACGCTAAACGCCAACGCCATATTGATCAAGCGATTAGTTTTAATTTATATGTCCGTCATGATATTAAAGCAAAAGAACTACTTGACTTACACTTGGCAAGCTACCATAACAAATTAAAAACAACGTACTATGTACGCTCAACGTCACAAGCAGAAATTAATGAATGTGTCGCTTGCCATAGCTAGGAGGAAAATCTATGATAGAACAATCATTAAAAAAAATACCGTTACTGAATCCAAGTCACCCGAATAAATCAACCGGCATTATTAACGGGCAATCATCTGGCATTCTTAATTGGAATGACTTACGGTATCCACAAATGTATGACCTTTACCAAACATTGTTATCGAACTTTTGGAAAGCGCATGAGATTAATATGCAAGATGATGTCAAAGCATGGGATCAGTTATCAGACATAGAAAAAGACGTCTTTTTACGAATCAACACCCAACTTGCGGCTCTAGACAGTTTACAAACGCCGACGATGTCAGAAGTGATGAACTATGTCACCGACTCAAGTTTTAAAGCGATTTTTGCGGTGATTAGTCAGCAAGAAGCGGTGCATAATGAATCGTATTCTTATATTTTAAGCTCACTCATTCCAACAGATGAACAAAATACCCGATTTAATGAAGCAAAAAGTGATCCAATCGTAAATAAACGTAATCAGTTCATCTTAGATTATTACCAACAATTCAAAGATGATCCGACACCACTCAATTTATTTAAATTAGCGGTCAGCTCGATTAATTTAGAAGGTATTTATTTTTACAGCGGTTTTGCATTCTTTTATCATTTGGCCACACACCAAAAGATGCTGAAAACAAGTACCATGATTTCTTA
>JBNJFJ010000025.1:0-22697 GCA_051746745.1 Bacillota bacterium
TCTATAACGCGTGTGGTTGATTTGCCATTAATATCTCGCACATTTTCAATGACAGAATAGGAAATAGAATTTTTAGAAACACTCTTTTTGATACGCATAGTCAACGCCTCGTTTCAGTATTGGATACTCTTATTATATCACAGTACTAAATGGTACTCAATATTAAAACTCGAAATTTGACATAAAAAATAAGCCATATCAAGGCTTAAGAGTGTTTTTAGAGAAATGAAGTGTCAAACTCCCGAAAAATAAATGCAGCAAAGTCTTTTACCAGGGCTAATGCTGAACGCAAATGAAACATAATACAGGTTAAAAAATTGTAATTTTGATAAATGTATATGATAATGGACCTAATCATAAAGTATGTTTTTGACATGTATTACACTACCATCTAGGTGTGTTTAACGGGATGGTGTGAACATTATTTTATTTAGGGATAGGAGTCGGTACTTATGGTCCGGTTAGAATTAAATGATTTTGAACGCGTTAAACGCAATTTTTATTTAGCGGTTTTTCCAATTATTATCGCTGCATCAACCGTTAGTTATTTCTTTTTTATGCAACCGAGTGAACAACTCGATCAGGTGTTATTGCCAGTTTTTGTGATGAGTTATAGTGTGGCTTGGATCCTATTAGTATTGAAGCGGGCCTATATATTTGTCGAAAGCTTAAATTTAGTGCTGATCAGTAGTTTTCATGTGTTTAAATTTCAAGAAGTGGTTGTTGAGCGAATTGTGATTGCTGGTGAGCAATCAATTGGGGCAGCGCCATTTTGGACACCCCTTTTGTTTTTATTTATCTTTATAATATTAAAGGGGAAATGGGCATTTTTCTATTCAATAGTGATCTGGACGTTAAATGTGCTCGTCTTTATTGTTTATTGGGAGAGCTTTACTGCCTCACTGCAGGAACAAGCGCTTCATTATAATTTATCGATTCTCACTTATGTTATTTTTCTATTTTTTGCGCGAAGCATTATTCGAAATGCGACGAAGCACGAGCTATTAAAAGAATTAGCTTATAAAGATGATTTAACGAAAATCCCTAATCGTCGACTTATTTATAAATGGTTGCAGACTGCGGTTGAAAGTAACCAACAAGCTGTATCGGTTGTGTTTTTAGATATTGATCATTTTAAGAACGTCAATGATCAGTACGGGCATTTAATCGGAGATAAGGTCTTAATTGAGTTAACACAGCTGATTAATAGCCACCTTTCTGCAGAAGATTATCTGGGCAGATGGGGAGGAGAAGAATTTATGATACTCACTTATAAAGGTAAACAAGATGCCGTTGCACTTGCTGAAAATTTACGGCATTTAGTGGAAAGATATCGATTTACAGAGGTTGACCAGCTTACCATTAGTTTAGGTGTAGAAACGATTCAAGCAGAAGATACGGTTGATACATTAGTCAATCGCGCCGATGATTATTTATACAAAGCAAAAGAATCAGGACGCAATAAAGTTTGTTGCGATTAATTCAGTTTAAAAGATAGGCAATGGTGTTCGTAAACGACCTGCGAATGTAGCGTTAAAACAGGAGCGGTTAGAGATAATTATTATCCCTAACCGCTCCTGTTTGTTAATGTTAAAAACAATCGTTATGCCTGCAAATATTAATAAACTTTCACAGGTTATGACCATAGGCCTCGATTTGAGTCAATGCTGGAAAAGGAGAGTCATCATCCGCTTTAATCAAGTCTTTGACTACTAACCACTCAATCGTCTTCGGTGATAAATCAATCACTTGAGGGTCTAAGACCTTTTTCAATCCAATAATTTCTGAGGAGCCATCAGAAAAGGCAATGGTCGCTTGCGTCCAGTAACTATCATGCGGATAATCCCCTCTTAAAACAAGTTGGATCTGATTAATTTCAACCGGTCGACCAAAGTCGATTTTTATCAAGGCATCCGCTTGTTGATTAATGCCCCACGATTGATAAGGGTATGCCCCGTGGTTGGTATTGGCGATGACCCCATCAATGGCATTTCTAGCATAAAAGGTTGACTCATCTCTCGTTTCTACATTGGCACTGGCATGAGGATAAGCACCAGATGCTCGTTTTTGATCATGGGGATTAAGCGCTAAATTTTGATAAGCACGAATGTCGTGACTTTCTGCTACTCGAGCTGTTAGGTAATGTTTATTGCCACTAAATGCGATCGGTGGGTAAGCAACGCGTGCTTGTTCATCAGTCGGAATGGTAAATGTCCAAGTGGTTTCTTTAAGGTAAATGAGCGAAGGGTTCAATGCTTCATCCAACTGTACAACAAGATATTGTTCTTTTTCCGGTAAGGTGATTTGAATGTAATCGCCTTCAACATAATGATCGAGATAGTCTAAATAAGCCCTGTTTGTTAACGTTTTTTCACACTTTATCTTTTTTTCGGCATCAAGGACTGCAATATTTATGTTCATGTTCATCCATCCTTTCAATTAGTCGTTCGTTACAATCCTCTCGGGTTCTTCTACCCGGAATGACGGCGATTGCATGTTAATGAGTCTCTTTGGCTGAGGTTGCATAAAAGATACCATAGTCGAAGGAAGTGTGTCTATGATGTGGAGTCAAGAGGTAAAAATGTTACAATCACAACTTCGTTTTATCTAGATAATGAAGGTGGTGTAACGGTCGGTCTGGTTGTGGGGAGAAAATCATTAAGGGTCCCGCAGAATGATAGGGGCGTTACGTTAGTACTGCTATGTTTATTTAATATAAGGAAAGATGAATACGGTCCACTATTGATATAGCAACGCCTCTCATTGATTGAGGGGGCGCTGCTATGTCTGTGCGCTATCGTGTTTGCACGGTTTAAATGATTAAGCCTTGTTTAAGAATGTATGGATTCAAAACCTAGGTGTGCCCTCTACTTGTGGTTGCCTGTAAGTTTTTAACTAAGCGTAGCGGCCGCTGTCTCCGCGTGTGAGACGCTGTGACACGAATGAAATTGGTGGCAGTGATAAAAGTAAAAATCGTGCACAGATCGCTAATTTTTGTGCATAGATTAATGATGGTGACATGCTAAAATGACGCCAATGAGTAAATTAATGTTGGGAGGTCACTTTAAATGCAACATGTGATGAATTTAATCAATCCAGATTCACCAGTATTCAAACAGATAAGCACAAACCACCAGGATAACCTAGCCATTGATCGTTTAAAAGATCATTTCATCAACCGTAAACGTACCGGCTTTTATTTCGCAAATGCAGACATCGATAGACTGATTAAGGTGTCGCATGACGAATACCCAGACCAGGTTAGCCATGTGATTCGCGTTGCTGAGGAACTTGTTGAGCATACATTTTTGTTTCAAGAGCCTTGGGATATGGAGCGGACAAACGTTCCTGTTACCTTTAGTGAAGCGATAGACTGGGGCTTTATGCCAGAGGAAGATGTCGAGTGGACGTATATGTTAAATCGGCACCGGTTTTTAATTCCGCTTGGACAAGCGTATGTATTAACAGGTGATGAACGCTATGCTGAAACATTTCATTCACTGGTTTCTCATTGGATTTCAGCTAATCCGAAAGAAACGGCACCGTATGCGTGGCGAACAATCGACGTTGGTCTTAGAATTAGTCATTGGTTAAAGGCGCTATTCTATTTCAAAGAAAGTAAAGCGTTTACGTCTACGTTGTTCGCACAAATACTTGCATCGCTACATGAGCAAGGGCAATATTTAATTGAAAATTTCAGCGAATGGAATGTGATTAGCAACTGGGGCGTACTTGAAAGTAAGGGGCTGTTTGAGTTATCAATATTTGGTAGCGATTTCAAAGCTGCTAATCGGTGGTATAGCGAAAGTTGCAAACGCTTAGAGCAAACCATCAATACCCAAGTGTGGCGAGACGGTATGCACTGGGAACAATCCCCGATGTATCATAACGAAGTGCTATTGTCCTATTTAGCGGTAATCAAGGTTAGTAAGCTAAACGATATCAAACAAAGTCAGGCGCTGCTGGAAACAACTAAAAAAATGGCTTATGCGACGATGTACATGACAAAGCCCAATTACCATCAACCGATGAAAGGTGATAGTGACTCGATTGACACGAGAGACGTAATCACAAAATCAGCGTTCCTATTTAATGATCCGGTATTAAAAACTAGAGGTTTTGTCAAGCTTGACTTTGAGAATCTATGGGACTTTGGACCAGAAGCGATATATACGTATAAAGATTTAAAGGCAACCCATTTCGAAACCACTTCAATTGGATTTAAAAACTCAGGGAATTTCTTTATGCGCTCGGGATGGAATTCAGATGATTTATATATGTATTTTCACTGTGGTCCTCTAGGTGGTGGGCATGGGCATGCCGATCTTTTGCATATTGATGTGCATGCATACGGTAAAGCCCTATTATCAGACAGTGGCCGTTTTACTTATAGTGACGTCAATCCGCTGAGAAGTGCATTGAAAAGATCGGGGGCACATAATACAACACAAGTAGATGAGCTTGATTTCACCGAATGTCAGGATTCCTGGAGTTACGGTAGAATAGCACAGCCCATCTATACAAATTGGGTTACCGAGCAAGCGTTTGATTACATTGAAGCAAGTCATGATGGGTACGAGCATTTGCCAGATCCGGTAAAAGTAAAAAGAATAGTCATATTTGTAAAGCCATCCTATTGGTTATTAATTGATCAATTCACATCTAAAGAAACGCATCTGTTTACGCAAAACTTTAATTTTCCACCGGGTAAAGTAACGATAGATAACGAAAACAGGAGCTGTTCAACTCAAAATACGGACGCTGCGAATCTTCACATCATGCCACTAGTGAACGCTTGTTTGACCGTAACAAAAAAGAAGAGCTATACATCGTTTGCGTATAATGAAATTGAACCATCGGAACAGGTAACATATCAGTTACAGTCAGCGGGGACCACAGTGATCCCGCAACTTCTGTACCCAACCAAAGCCGACCAATTAACGAAGCCAGAAATGACGGCAGTAGACGTCTGCGATATCACTGGAAAAGTGGTTGACAAAGACCAAGCAGAAGCATTTAAACTATTTCTCCCAGCGTTGAATGAAACACATCTGTTTTTAATCTGTAAACAGCCACCGGCGCTGCATAATATGTCTTATTTAATAGAGGGGACTCAAGTTTTTGGTGAAATTGTCTTGATTAAACGAACAGAATCATCAGAATCGGTGATCGTTATTAAATAGATATGGTGTAGCAGTCACGATAACGGCATGGTTAGTTGCAACGAATGGTGATGGCACCAACTGTGTTCATGAACGAACTAATCATTTTAAAACTTAGACATTTAAACCCGCCACGCTTAAAGCTAATAAACAGCAAGTGGCCGATTCAATATTAAATCATAAAGGGAGATGCTTAAAGATGAACATTTCACAAGCAATTGAAAATACTTTAGAAAAAACGAAACGAAACATTGATAATTTTAATGGTCTTTTTCCCCACGTCAGTGAACACGGAAAGTATGCGTTAAATAACAACGAAGACTGGACCAACGGGTTCTGGTCCGGAATCTTGTGGCTTAGTTATGAATACAGTCACGATGAATGCTTTAAAACAGCGGCACAAGCAACCGTCGCAAGTTTTAAAGCACGGCTGGATAATAACATCGTCCTTGATATGCATGATATTGGCTTTTTATATGTGCCCGCTAGTTTAGCACAATGGAAAATAGAACAAGACCCACAGGCTAAAGCATTAACGATCGAAGCAGCTGATAAATTAATGGCCCGCTATCGCCCAAAAAGTAAGATCATTCAAGCATGGGGAAAGAAAGATGACCCAGCTAATGGAGGTCGGATCATTATTGACTGCTTGATGAATCTTCCGCTCCTTTTTTGGGCAAGTCAAGCAACAGACGAACCAAGGTATCATCAAGCGGCCGTCGCCTTTGCTGATAAGGCGCAAAAATTCTTAATGCGCGGCGATGACTCAACTTATCACACCTTTTATTTTGATCAAGATACTGGTGACGCCATAAAAGGCGCAACGGCACAAGGGTATGCGCACGGGTCTACCTGGTCACGTGGCCAGTCCTGGGCGATTTATGGGTTTGCGTTAGCTTATCGTTATACAAATGACCCACGTTATTTGACGACGGCTATTCGTGCGGCCCGTTATTTTGTTGATCATTTACCAGAAACTAAAATTGCTTATTGGGATTTTGATGCACCCGTTGATGATACGACCAAACCCGATAGTTCAGCGTCAGCTATTGCTGTCTGTGGGATGGATGAACTTCGGTCATTCGCGGCGGTTAGTGATGTCGACAAAGCTTTTCTCGAAGATTCAGTGCAACAGGTGATGCAGGGATTAATTGCGCACGCTGAATCAGGCGAACGTGAGCAAGGGCTCATTGATCATGGCTCTTATAGCGTGCAAGAGAATTTATCACCAGATGATTATGTAATATGGGGAGACTATTTTTATTTAGAAGCGCTCATGCGATTAAATAGCGGCCACAAAGGCTACTGGTAAAGACAACAATTAAAAGTCCAAGCTTACGACAAATGCTTGGACTTTTGTCATACCTGTTTCTCGTCATCTTTCTTTGAATCACGCTTGAACACTAACACAATGAATTTGCCTCGTTCTGCAATCCCTAAAAGGGATAGCTAGCACTTATCTATAGTTGAGATAAGTAATTACTTATTTTTATCGCTGAAGCGAGTAACAGGTCGTCTCACTTTAGAACGGATGGCTAACTAAAGATCAATACGCTAGCCCGAGGTTCGCTAAAACGTTAGCGTTACCGGCAATAATAAGCAGGGAGGAAGCATAGGCAAGCGGTAAAAATCGGGAAATTACAAGCCGGAATGGCGATTAAATTGGTAGCGGTTACACGCAAGCGGCTATTGATGGGAGCGCCAGGTGAGTCACCATGAATTTTGGGTAAAAAAAGTGCACATTAGGGTAAGAATTTTCAATTATGAAGGGTTCATTCTTAGTATAAAATGAATTTAAATAAACGAAACGAGGTGAGGAAAAATGGTGATGAATAAACAGACAAAAAAAGAAACAATGAGTGCAGAAAGACGTAAAGAGGCTTTAATTGGCTGGCTCTTTTTAACTCCCGAGATAATAGGGATGGTTTTATTATATGTATTGCCTATTATTTTCGCTGTGCTACTCAGCTTTACAGAATGGAATCTTGTCGGTGGGCTATCAGAAATTCGCTTTGTCGGCTTAGATAATTTCATTAGATTGTTTAATGATGAGCGCGTCTTTATAGCTTTACGCAATAACTTGGTTTATACAGCGATTGTGGTTCCTGTATCAATGTTATTGGCGTTAGTGCTTGCCACGCTGATCAATGCAAAAGTTCACTTTAAAAGTTTTTTTAAGGTAGCCTTTTTTATTCCTTATATTTCATCTATTATCGCTGTAGGTGCAATTTGGAGAGCATTGTATCATCCGTCGCAAGGTCCAATCAATCAGCTGTTAATGGCGCTAGGTATTACTGAGGTACCAGGTTGGCTTGCTTCGACCAATACGTCTCTAATAGCGATTATTATTATTAGTATTTGGGCCCAAATCGGCTATGTTGTTGTCATTTACTTAGCGGGGTTAGCGAATATTCCGCCGGAAGTATATGAAGCAGCGGAAATGGATGGCGCTAATTCATTGCAAAAGTTTTATAAGATTACCTTCCCATTATTAAAACCAACGCATATGTTCTTAGCAATTACGTTATTAATTACCTCATTCAAGGTGTTTGACTTAATTAAGTTCTTAACAGATGGTGGTCCAATTAATTCGTCTAGCGTGCTGGTCTATTTAATCTACCAAGAAGGATTCCAAAGATTTAATATGGGCTATGCATCAGCAATTTCAATCTTGTTATTTGCCGTGGTTGCATCATTGACGTTCTTAACGTGGAAATTACAAAATTCTAAAGTGTTCGGTAGTTAATAGAGAGGAGGTCCAACATGTTAAATAAACTAAAAAAAATCGATAAACTAAAATTATTCAATACACTTGTACTTGGTGCTATTTCAATGTTCTTTCTGATTCCATTAATATGGATGGTTTCAACGGCATTTAAATTTGAATCAGATGTGTTTGTGTTTCCGATTGAGTGGATACCTAAGCGGATAAATGTGGTGCATAATTTTAAAGAAGTCTGGTTTGGTGAAATCCCTTTTTACCGTTTCTATTTAAACTCGATCAAGATTGCCGGCATAACGACAATTACGACAATATTCATTTCATCAATGGCAGCGTTCTCATTTTCGAAACTTAAATTCAAAGGGAAAGATATATTATTTTTCGTTTTGATTTCGTTGATGATTATACCTGAACAATCCACACTCGTTCCGCGGTTCTTGTTGATTAGAGTGATGGGGCTTTACGACACACACGGTGCGCTAATCTTTATGGCGATGTTCTCAATATACTTTACCTTTTTGATTCGGCAGTTTATGCTTTCTATTGAGGATGACTATATTGAATCAGCTAAGATAGATGGAGCAAATTATTTCAGAATATATTGGCAAGTTATTCTACCGCTTTGTAAGCCGATATTAGCAACAGTAGGGATTATTAAATTTATCTGGACGTGGAATGATTATCAAAACCCCTTAATCTTCTTGCTTAGTAAAGATCTTTATCCAATCACGATGGGGATGCAGTTATTTCAAGATGATTTCGCCGATAACTATGCGGTGTTAATGATGGCATCACTTTCAGCAATTTTGCCACTCGTGATCATCTTCGTTATTTTACAGAAACAAGTTATTGAAGGGATTTCTCTCGGTGGTGTGAAAGGCTAGTAAAAAATGTGCACATAGACAGCAAAAAAACACACAACATTGAACATAGAGCTCCGTTATAATCAATTTGAAAGCGTTAACAAAAAGAACAATTAGGAGGTTTTACAAATGAAGAAAATCAAAGTGATGGGCATGGTTTTAATTTTACTGACATTGTTACTTTCAGCGTGCGGAAACGAGGATGAAAGTAGTGCGCCAGGTACTGAAGGTGACACGGAAGAACAAATCACCATCAAGTACTACAACTGGGATAATGACGTCATGGCAAAAACAACAGCGGGTTACATTGAGCAGTTTGAAGCTGAAAACCCTAATATCACTGTTGAATCGATGGCGTTAGTACCAGGGAACTCAATTGCAACACTAGAAAACCTAGATATTTTACTCGCTTCAGGTGAATCAATTGATGTTGTCGCGTTCCCAGCAGTGGATCGACTCTACCAACGACAATCAATGGGCGCGTTACACCCCTTAAATGAATTCTATGAAGAAGAAGGCATTGACCCAACCGACGAGTATTATGTTAATCCTACTGTAGGCGATGACTATTACGGGATGCAATTTAATGCAACAACTAACTTTGTGTTACTAAATAAAGATGCACTTGATGAAGCTGGTTTAGAGGTTCCAACGGCAGGTTGGACATGGGATGATTTTGCTGAGTACGCAGAAGCACTCACAATTGAAACTGACGACAATAAAAGATACGGTGCATATTTCCATAGTTGGCCACTGTATATGAATCCACCAGCACAGACACTAATGAAACACCCATTTCTACTTGAAGATGGAACAACAAACTTTACAGATCCTTCGTACAACAAACTATTTCAGTTAAGAAAAGAAATGGAAGACAAGGGTCATGCTAAAGCATTTAGAGACGTTTTAGGCGCAGATTTAAATTACCGTGCTGAATTCTTTAATGAAGAAGCAGCGATGCTCCTAACAGGGTCGTGGATGATCGGTGAAGTTGGTAACCTAGAAGCAAACCCACATGATTTTGAAACAGCTTTTGCACCCGTACCGGTAGTAAACGAAGGTGACCCTTTAGATTACTTTATGGGTGGTAACTACTTAGCCATTGGAAAATCGTCAGAACATAAAGAAGCAGCTTACAAATTCGCTCGCTTTATTTCAACAAATATGTCAGATGCCCGGACAGAAATTCCAGGCTGGACTCAAGCAGATTTAGAACCATTCTTACTAGATATCATTGAAGGTAACGAAGAATTATATGATGTTGATTCATTAATCTACACTATAACAAGTGATGATATTAGTTACTTAGATGCGTCAGAAATCAGTATTGATTACAGTGGTGAATTAGAGGAAATCCTAGTTGATGGATTTGCTAAACATATGTTAAATAATGAGCCAGTTGAAGAAGTAAACGCATGGATGGTTGAAAAAGCGACAGAGGTCATTGAATCAAAATCTGAATAAGTGTGATATAACAGACAGAGTTTCTTTTTTGATTCTTTGTCTGTTATAATTTTCTTAATTATTAGTGACAGAAAGGGAGCGATTGAACATGCAAAAAAGAAGTAAAAATTTGTTTTATCGCAAGTTACAACTATCGTTTATCGCATTTTTAATACTCCCGATTCTGATCATTTCTGTATTTAACTACACGATTTATAAAGAAATAACACTAGAAAAAGTGAATTTAAGCAATGAATCCGTATTAAATGTTGTAAGTAACGATATAAACAAAACGATTAATGATATATTTTATGCCTCACAAATGCTAGTGAATGATACCAATGTAGTTACCGGTTTAACAGAATTACAAGACAGTGATCGGATCAACAACTACAACGATTTTAAGAACTTTACACAGTTAGTCGAATATTTAAGCGTCTCAGAAATGAAAGCGCTAAATCAAAGCGTGGACATTTTTATTGTGAATAATAACGATTTTATCATACCGTCAATCCGGAATTCTAAATCGGTACCTGAATTAAAAGATGATTGGGGACGTTTCAAAAATACAATCAATCATCAACCACAAGACTATTTTAATTGGATCGGTAGTGTGGAGAATGGCCAAGAGGCCGTCCCGAATGATTTTTATTTTACTAAAGCCATTATCAATCCGACAACAAAAGAAAAGTTAGGCATGTTGAATATTGTCATTCGTGGGGAGTATTTTCAAAACTTATTTGATCAAATCACTGTAGGATCGATTATTATCACCGACCAAGACGATCAGTTAATTTATGGTGTGGATTCTGCGGTCTCTGTTGAAAAAGAAGGCGTACTTAAAGATGAAGTGACCTTATCGCGGTTGGAATGGAAAATGGTTTACTTTACACCGCAAAGTCAATTGACGACAGAACTAAAAACAACGTTTTATCAATCACTGTTGTTCAGTGGTGTTTTTGCAGTTATTTTTATTATCATATCGATTGTATTGGCTAATAAAATGCATTTGCCGATTAAAAGATTGCAAGAGGTTACCCAGAGGTATGGTGATGGTGATCGAGCGGTTCGCTATGATTTAGAAGGTAATGATGAACTAAATAGATTGGGTAAGATGATTAATAATACGTTTGATCAAATTGAAGATTTGATCGAAAACATTGAGCATGAAAAAGATAAGAAAAAAGAACTGGAAATTAAGGCGCTTTTTTCACAAATTCGGCCACACTTTTTAATGAATACGTTAAATTCAATCCGGTGTAATTTAGCTATATCGGGTGACACCTACCATAGCAATAAGATTTATTCACTCACGCTGCTCCTAAGAAAATATGTCAATGCCAATAAACCGTCGACACTACTTAATGAGTGTGAATTGTTAGAGCATTATGTCGATATTATGAGCATGCGGAACGGCATTGATTTCAGTTTAGAGTTTTTGATTCCGAAGCAATTTGAAACATTGCAACTACCTTTCTTAACGCTGCAACCAATTGTAGAAAATGCGATTGTTCATGGTTTTACTCGTGGGGAGAACGGAACAATATCAATCTGTGCGACAGAAGAAGAGCATAAGCTTGTTATTAGAATAACGGATGACGGGATAGGAATCACGCGAGAAAAGTGTCAGCAAATAAATGATAACTTAGTAAATAATCAAACGGATAACCAAACAGAAAATAGCCCAATTGGTTTGATTAATATAAAGCAAAGGTTACAGATGATTTATGGGGAAACAAGTAGTGTGTACATTGAAAGTGACGAGGGCTACGGAACAACCGTAGAGGTAACCTTGCCGCTAAATAATGAACACGTTCTTTAACTAACGTTTAAAATGTGACGATAATACAAATGAAACTTGAGAAGAAATAACTGAACGCTTACTTAAAAACTGGGGAATGGGGAGTGTTAATGGTGTACAAGATAATGATGATTGATGACGACATTCCTATGCTTGAATATCTGAAGACGCTGATTGACTTTAAAGAGATGGGTTTAGAGATTGTTTTTCACTCCCCTTCAAGTCTTGAAGCTATTAACGCATTAAATACGATCCAGCCTGACATTATTTTAACCGATATCGGCATCCCTAAAATTGATGGGATTGAACTTGCTTCGATAGCAAAGACAAAAAATGAACACGTCAGACTGATTTTTTTAACCTGTCATGAAGACTTTTCCTACGCCAAGAAAGCAATAGAGTTGGAAGTGGATGATTATTTGTTGAAGGAAGAGTTAACAGCAGAAAAGCTAAAACAGAGTTTGCAGAAGGTGATCTTGATTTTAGATCAAAATCAAATCTACAACAAAAAAAACGTCATTGAGAACGATAAGTTTTTAAAATATACCTTTGTAAATAAACTGCAGACGTGTGATCAAAACATTGATTTGTTTTTAAAGAAAACGCATCTACCGTGGCAAGATCCTGACTATAAACTTGTAATTGGTTATATCCCGATGTGTGATAAGAAGCTTTATGAGGAATATTACGTTAAGCTAGAAATGCTTTACAACACACTCAATGATTACTTTTATCAGAATGACCAAATAGAAGTATTTATAAATAATAACCACTTGGTGATTATTTATAACTATAAAAGCAATATTAAATTTAACGTTGATCATTATTTGAAAGCAGAATTAAAAAAGGCGGGAGAGTATGCGGCAACGCAAACTCAAATCAACTGTGCCTTTATCTTGTTTAAAGATAAGCTTGATTTACATGGGATGAGCAGAACATATCAACATATTATTAATAACCGTGAACGCTATTTTTACCGGGCGTATCAGTCAATCCAAGAGATAACGATGGATAAAAATAAAGCATTTATTCCGTTAGGTAATTTAATGGATGCGGAGATGAAAGCATTATTTAATTATGTCGAAGTGAAAGATGAAGAGAAAATCCAAGAAGTGATGATTAAAATTAAGACACTGCTATATGCTAATCGAATTGAACCGAATGATGTGTTAAGCAGATTTTTAAATGCAGTTATTAAGTTAGAGCTACATTTAAGCACAAAAAACAGAGTGGATTGCTTTTCAAATCAATTAAATATCTGCTGGACAATGGAAGAAGTACTGTTTATTTTTCAAAGTAAGCTCATTGATATGTTAGCTGAAAGTGAGAACTATACCCCCGTCAAGACTGAATTTAAAGATGTTCAAGATATCGACAATTATATTGCAGCGCATTTATCTGAAAATATTAGCTCAATTGATATGGCTAACTATTTACACTTTAATCCTAGCTATTTCTCGCGTTATTTTAAGCGTTTAACGGGCTATACATTCACCGATTATGCTTATCGGTACAAGATGACAGCCGCCTGTAGGTATTTGATTGACTCCGATCAATCAGTAGAAGAGATAGGCCTCAAATTAGGATTTAGTGAACGAACATATTTCACTAAAGTATTCAAGAAATATGTTGGACAAACGCCTGGGCAATATAGAAATCGCTAAAAAAGGTAGCATTGATGGAACGATCAACCAATAAGGTGGGATATAAAATGGGGTTTAAAGGATATAAAGGGAAACTATATGAAGTTAGTGAGTACATTACAACGCTCGCGTATTTAAATCTATTGTGGCTATTTTTCACACTCATCGGCGGTGTAATACTTGGTATTCACCCAGCGACAGCTACATTATTCATCACACTAAGGCGATGCAGAAAAGAAGACGTATATGCGGTCGATTTTAAGTCATTTAAACGAGATTTTAAAAATGAGTTTAAAAAAGCTAACGTTATCGGTGTCTATCTAACGGGTGTTTTAGCATTGTTGGTCGTTAACGGCGCATTATTATTCACCAATGAAGCAATCGTTCATCCGGTCATCGCGGTCGTTTATGTCTTGTCAATTGTGTTGGCAATAATTCTGTTGATCTATGTGTATGCGGTGTATGAATATTTCGATAAGCCTGCGCATACCATCATTGCTTATGCAATAATTATTGGCATGGCTAATCCACTTGTGACTGTTCCCCTCATCCTTTTAGTCATGTTGTTGAGTGCTGCGATCTACAGTACTTCCGGCTTGCCAATATTTTTCGGTGTAAGTGCAACTGCCTTTGTAATCGTAAAATATGCTTCAGGTATTTTTTTAAGGTTAGAAAATAAAGCGTTAGCTACAGACAAGCTTAGTCAAGGCTAAACGAAAGCAATAAGCGTTTGCCGGCACATCAACGCTTTCTCATCATATCCATCCTTACCTAGATGAAAGATTCAAGGGTAAGGGTGGTTTTTTTGCGTCCATCCTGTAAAAAGCGTCAAGCGACATCATCATGATTTTTCCTTATCACATGGCACTATGACTACGCTTAGCAATCACATGACTTCAGGATGGCAAACAGCGCTCAAAGTGATTTTTCAGGTTAAGTCAAATTCACGCACAAAGGCGTAAAAAAAAGACTCCTTCCTGTTATCGTAAACAATTTATAATTTACTTATAGCAACAACAGAAGCCGTTTTATAGGTGACAAGCAGGCCATCCATTAAGAAAAGCAAGCGTTCTTTAGGGGCTCATAATGTTAACGTTGCAAACGTGACATGTTGTAAAAAGACAGCGGTTAGAAGTGCCTTTGTTTAATAGTCTTGTCGCTATATAAAGTATCGACAAAAAGTAAGGGAGTTGACTAATTTGGATAAAAAGCAGGTGTTAGACAAAATTACAGAAAGTAAAATAGTCGCTGTTGTGCGTGAAGAGACAATAGAAGCAGCCGAACAAGTTTCCAAAGCATGTATATTAGGCGGTGTGAAAGCCATTGAGTTGACGTTTACATTAAAAAATGTGACAAAGGTGATTGATAAATTAAGCAACGCATACCGAGAAGATGAAAGCGTTTTAATTGGGGCGGGAACGGTATTAGATGCAAAAACGGCAAGAATGGCGATTGATGCAGGGGCAGCCTTTATAGTTAGTCCTGGGTTTGATCAAGAAACTGCGCTGCTTTGTAACACTTATGGTGTGCCTTATGTGCCAGGTTGTATCTCAATTACGGAAATGTTAACCGCGCTTAAATCCGGTGTAGAGGTAATCAAGTTATTTCCAGGTAGTGCCTTGGGTCCGGACTATATTAAAGCGGTCAAAGGACCATTGCCTCACATAAAGATAATGCCTACCGGTGGTGTTGATCTTGATAATGTATCAGAGTGGCTCGAAAAAGGCGCCATTGCGGTAGGTGTAGGAAGTAATTTAACGTCACTTAAAAAGTTGAAATCTTTAGAAGCAATCACAGATGAAGCAGCTCGCTATGTTGAAAAAGTCAACGCTGTCCGGGCGGTGGAAAAATGAAAAAAGTGTTCTTTGGTGAAATCCTCGCCCGGTTGTCAACAAACCAAGGTGAACGTTTGACGAATGCTCAGCAACTGAACCTACATTTTGGAGGTGCTGAGACCAATGTAGCCGTTTCACTTGCGCAATTTGGCCATGAGACACAGGTGCTAACGCGATTACCAGATAATCATTTGTCGCAACATATTCTAAAATATTTAAAAGCGATGCAGGTTGATACGGATTTGATTGTAACTGGCGGCGAACGTCTCGGTACGTATTATGTTGAAGCAGGGGTGGGTAACCGCGCCACGCAAGTTGTATATGACCGTCGTTACTCGAGCTTTTCTGAAATGACCGCGGCAGAGATTGATTATGATGCGGTGTTAAGTGACGTCGATATCTTGCATGTAACCGGGATAACATTAGCGCTTTCAGAAACATTACGGGACATTGTTGAACAGTTATTTAAAGCGGCGAAGCAAAGAGGCATTCTCATAAGTTTTGATTTTAATTATCGATCAAAGCTATGGTCTCAAACAGAGGCAGGTAACCACTTCAAGCGGATTTTACCCTATGTTGACCTTTGTTCTTGTGGGGAATTAGATATGCGACATTTACTGGGCTATAAAGAAGCACCGGAAGCATTTAACCACCAAGAAAAGCTAATGTTTTACTACCAGCAACTTAGCGATAGTTACCCTAATATAAAAGCTTGCCTATCGACAAAACGCGAATACATGTCAGCTTCTCACAATACATTAACGGGATATCTATATGCGAACCAGCAACTTTACCAATCGAAAACATATATGATTGATCATATCATTGACCGTGTTGGAGGGGGTGATGCATTTGTAGCAGGTATTTTACACGGGTATGTGAACGAGTGGGAACTTGATACAATTGTATCCTTTGCTACAGCAGCTTCGGTACTCAAACATACAATGTTTGGAGATGCCAATTTAGTTACAGAAGCTGAAGTGATTGAAATGATGAAAGCGGACCAAGAAATTTCAAGGTAAATAATTAAGGAGGAATTAATAATGGACATGGAAACACGTTACGCGCATAATCCTAAAGGAATTAAGCGGATGAACACAGAGGAGTTAAGAGATCAATTTCTCATTGAATCAATATTTAAAGCAGGAGAAATCACTTTGACTTACACTCATCACGATCGAATGATTTTTGGAGGTGCAATGCCAACGGATGATGAGTTGGCCATTCACTTAGATACAAAATTAGGGGTGAAATACTTTTTAGAAAGACGAGAGTTAGGGATAATCAACATCGGTGGTGATGGCTATGTTGTCCTTGATGGGGAAAAATATGAAATTAACAACCGTGACGGCCTGTATGTTGGTATGGGTACAAAAAGCATTTCATTTCTTTCAAAAGCAGCCGATCACCCAGCGAAGTTTTATTTAAACTCAACCCCAGCGCATAAGACATACCCAACAGTCAAATTAGACATTAAAAAAATGACACCATTAGAAAAAGGCTCACCGAAAACATTAAATGAACGCAAGATATACCAATACATTCATCCGAATAATTGTGAAAGCTGCCAATTACAAATGGGCTACACAGTCATTAGCGAAGGAAGTGCTTGGAACACGATGCCAGCGCATACGCATGAAAGACGGATGGAAGTTTACCTTTACTTTAATATGACTGAAGATACACGCGTCTTTCATTTTATGGGCGAACCCGAGCAAACAAGACATCTGGTAACAGCAAATGAACAAGCGATTATTTCACCTAGTTGGTCAATTCATACCGGTGTTGGGACAAGTGACTATACCTTTATTTGGGGCATGTGCGGAGAAAATATTACGTATGATGATATGGATCATGTAGAGATGAGCCGATTAAAATAACAAGCATTAGCTAGGAGATGAAAAAAGATGGAGAACACATTGACGGATTTTTCACTGGATTATTTTTCGTTAAAAGGTAAAGTCGCGATTGTAACAGGTGGAAATACAGGCTTAGGTCAAGGCTATGCGGTCGCACTTGCTAAGGCTGGAGCAGATTTATTTGTTGTGAGTTATGATCAAAATTGGGATGACACGCGAACATTAATTGAGAACGAAGGTAGACGTGTGGAATTTTTACAAGCAGATTTAGCTGATCGCACACAACTTAAGTTAGTAAGTGCAAGGTGCCTGGAGGTATATGGCCAAATTGATATTCTGGTGAATAATGCAGGAACAATAAGACGTGCCCCACTATTAGAATACAAAGAAGAAGATTGGGACGCCGTCCTAGATATTAATTTAGATGCCGTCTATTTATTAAGTCAAGAAGTTGCTAAAGTCATGGTCAAACAAAAGAGTGGAAAAATTATCAATATCGGCTCGATGTTATCCTTCCAAGGAGGGAAATTCATCCCGCCTTATACAGCAAGTAAGCACGCTGTTGCCGGACTGACTAAGGCATTTGCGAACGAATTAGCTGAGCATAACATACAAATTAATGCCATCGCACCAGGATATGTTGCAACGGCAAATACGGCACCCATTCGATCAGATGAAAAGAGAAATGCCGAAATATTATCAAGAATTCCAGCAGCTAAATGGGCCCAACCTGCTGACTTGATGGGAACTGTTGTCTTCTTGTCTAGTAAAGCTTCTGACTATGTAAATGGTCATATCTTAGCGATTGATGGTGGGTGGTTATCAAGATAAAGTCGCATATTGAAGTTTAAATTGTATTAATTCGTGACAATTAAGACTGCTAAATTAGTCTATGGGTTAAGCGATATTAGAATGATAAATGTGCAGTTGTTTTATCAATAATTGCCTTGCAGTTTCAAATGAAACTGCAAGGCAAAATGGTTTTAATAGGGCCCAACATTTTATGTAAGGAATGTTCTGCTCATTTTCAAGAATCGAAAAATGAAGCCTCTTTTTGTAGAAAAGAGCTACCAATCAACATGCGTTACAAAGAGGATTTCCTATAAACCATCTTACTCTAAATTTAATTTTGAAATTGCTAATATACAAGAAGTTTCCCTTAAACATTTGAAACGCGCTTTAAATCAACAAAATACTTTGCTTGGATTGCTATAGATAAGGGATGTATGCCCTAACCAATATATTAAGTTTTACGGTTTCTGATGGTGATAAATAACAACAAAATCGCGTACATGTATCACAATCATTCACAGTATATGTTAACAGATTGAGTATTTATAAACGCTGTCCCCGCTTTTTTACTTAATTACTCCAAAATAAATTATAGATGATGGAAGGATGAATATAATGAATAAAGGTCGCGTTACTTTACCTGCACAAGAAGGTATGGACGAAGAAATAAAAAAAATTGTTAAACGTTGGGGAGCTGATGCTGTTCGTGATTCTGACGGAACCAAAATTCCAGAAGCTATTAAGCAAGAAGCTGATAAAGTCTATTCGAAATATTTTTTCACTCGTGGTGATCAAACTTTTGCAAAAGCTAACATGGATGAGCTACAGCGTATGTACATTATGTCCGAACCTGTAACAGCAACTCGAACTTCGCTTCGTATCCCGATTATGAAAGGCTATAATCAAGACCAGCTCCGCCCGGATCTTTTAAATGATCCCAAAACATGGTGGGAAGTGATTGACAGAACAACAGGCGAGGTTGTGCCAACTGATAAGTGGGAGTACATTAAAGACACCGAAGAAGTTCATTTAGCTGATGCTAAGCTTTGGCACCGTTATACTGTTTCAGTCTTAGTTCAACAATTGTGGGACCCTGTGCATATGTATAACCATATTACAAATGATTGGGACTCTGAGCACCAGATGCCCTATGACCCGCGCTATCCAAAAACAAGAGTATTTATTATCGAGCGCCTTAAGCAATGGTTAGATGAGCATCCTGACACAGATGTTGTTAGAATTACAACGTTTTTCTATAACTTTACATTAGTATTCAATGATGCTAATGAACAAAAATACGCAGATTGGTTTGGCTATGGGGCAACTGTTAGTCCATTAGCAATTAAGGCTTTCGAAGCGGAAAAAGGTTATAAATTAAGACCAGAAGATTTTGTTGACCAAGGGTATTATAATTCTCCATTTCGGATGCCTAAAAAAGCCTTTTTAGATTGGATAGACTTTCAATCTAAATTTGTTAGCGAATTAGCAAAAGAATGTGTCGAAATTATCCATTCCTATGGCAAAGAAGCCATGATGTTTTTAGGTGATCACTGGGCAGGTACAGAACCGTATGGTAAACACTTTAAAAATATTGGTCTAGATGCTGTCGTTGGCTCCGTTGGTGACGGAACGACCTTACGGATGATATCTGATATTCCTGATGTTAAATATACAGAAGGAAGATTTTTGCCCTACTTTTTCCCAGATACATTTAACGAAAACAATAACCCCGTAATTGAAGCGAATCAAAATTGGTTGAAATCTCGCCGCGCTATTTTACGCAACCCGATAGCGCGTATGGGTTATGGTGGCTATTTAAGTCTTGCATTAGACTTCCCTGACTTTGTTGATCGCGTTGAGGAAATCACAGACGAATTCAGACAGCTTCACTTGCATATCAAGGAAACTAAACCTTATGTTGCACCTTTTAAAGTCGCTATATTAAATAGCTGGGGAAGTCAAAGAAAGTGGATGAGTCATCATGTCCATCACGCTATTTGGTATAAGCAATGTTATTCCTATTACGGGATTTTAGAAGCTTTAAGTGGACTTGCTTTTGATGTAGAATTTATTAGCTTTGAAGAAATCAAAACCAATGGTATCAATGATGATATTGGTGTTATCATTAATGCCGGTGAACAAGGAACGTCATGGGTTGGTGATGACTATTGGAAAGATGAACAGATTGTCACAACTATTCGTGACTTCGTTCATAATGGTGGGGGTTTTATTGGCGTTGGTGAACCCACATCTTACGAGTATCAAGGTGCCTTTTTCCAACTGCCTGACATACTAGGTGTTCAAAAAGAAATGGGCTTTAGCTTAAGCAAAGATAAATATCATACGCCTAGAATAAATGATCACTTTATTACTAGCGATTGCCAGCACACCATTGATTATGGTGAAAGTACCCGTTATGTCTATCAAGTGAGTCCAGACGCTGAAATTCTTGATAGTTTCGAAGATGATATTAAGTTAGCTACACATACTTTTGGAAAAGGACGCTCAGTCTACTTTGCCGGACTTCCTTATTCTCCTGAGAACGCGCGTCTCTTGCAACGCGCATTATATTGGGCTGCTTCTAAAGAAACAACTTTTAATGACTGGACGACAACAAATGTGAACGCAGAAGTTGCAGCTTACCCAGAAGCAGAAGCATTCGTTGTCATCAATAATTCGGAAGTAACGCAAACGACTAGCGTTATTAAACCTAACGGTGAGAAGATTGATCTTGTATTAGAGCCAATGGGGTATCAGTGGTTAACTATTTAGACTTAAAGCCTATTTAATGCGAAGGACTAGATCGGCTTCATTGATGCTTGCCTGCTTGCATCAATTAAAGGGGATGGCTCATATGAATATGCTCATCCCCAGCTTATCTAATTATAGAGAGGAAGGTTATGGTGAAGGTAAAAAGTTTTGTTAATGATAGAGGGAATTATTGTAAAGAAGACCGTATCGGATTTGACGATACGTTTGCC
This sequence comes from Bacillota bacterium, assembly GCA_051746745.1. Taxonomy (GTDB): domain Bacteria; phylum Bacillota; class Bacilli; order Bacillales; family Amphibacillaceae; genus Halolactibacillus. Next base: position 21,102 of record JBNJFJ010000025.1, read on the forward strand.
TTTGTGATTGATGGTGCCACCAGCCTAAGTGCAAATCATATTATTGGTTATTCAAGTGACGCAGTCTGGTTGGTAGAAAAAACGAAAGCATTTATAGAGGAACGGCTAGCTGAGGATGCCGAGATAGATAATCAGCAACTTTTTAACGAACTTGCTCATCAGTTAAATACCACCATGGCAACCACAATTAAATTAGATCATAAGAAAGCAGAAGATTTACCTTCGGCGGCATTTATTATGGCAAGAAAGATCAAACAAACACTAAATATTATCTCCTTTGGTGATTGCACAGCAGTCGTCGAATATCATGATGGAGACTATCAAGTGATTCATGACGAAAGAACAACAATTTTAGATCGAGATATCGTCAAACAAATGTTAGCTCTACAAAAAGACACAAACATGCCCTTAATGAAAGCAAAACAACAACTAAAAAATAAGCTAAAAGAAAATCGACAATTACGCAACAAACCCAATGGTTATGTTGCACTCGATATGACAAATGACTATATTGGCCAAGGGTTAGAGGTTAAGGTTGATTACCACTTAGTCAAATATGTTTACCTATTCAGTGACGGCTTTGAAAGCTATTACACCAACTTCTCATTAGGAGAAGATGCCATCGACCTAGTTAAGAAGGTGAAAGCAAGAGGTGGACACAGAGTGTTGGATGAACTGCGAATGAAGGAAGAATCCGATCTAGACTGTGAATCCTTCCCGCGATTAAAAGGAAAAGATGATGCCTCTCTGATTATGATTGATTGTATGGATGGGTTACACTAAACTATACAGTTTCGTTAAGGTCGGTTAAACTTGTGGGACTAATCACTCGAGGGAGAGACCAACCATGGAAAAAAGAGCACGCCGATCATTCTCGAAAGAATTTAAAGAACAAGGGTTGGTATCAAAATATAAAATGGCACAGTTCAAACCACAGAGATCTAAAGTGAATGAAGATGTCACAACCAACACGTTAAATCGTGAATGTGATAATCGCGAAGAACTTGAAGTGGTTGTCAGTGATTTAACCTACGTCAGAGTCGGTCAAAAATGGCACTATATTTGTGTATTAATTGATCTTTTTAACCGTGAAATTATCGGTCATAGTTCTGGTCCTAACAAGACCGCAGAGCTTGTCACTCGCGCCTTTGCTTCAGTAAGAACGAACCTACATCGGCTTAAATTATTCCACACCGATAGAGGGAGTGAATTCAAAAACAAAAGTATTGATGAAGCACTAGATACCTTCGGTATCGAACGTTCACTCTCAGCAAAAGGTACACCATACGATAATGCCGTGGCAGAAGCTGCATTTAAAACACTAAAAACAGAATTTATTTTATATGAGCAATTTGCCTCGCAAGAAGCGTTAGACCTTGGTTTATTCGATTATGTCAATTGGTATAACAACGTCGGGATACACGGTTCACTAGGCTATCAAACACCTGCTGAATATAAGAAAAACAGAGCGGTTCACTCCGCATCATGAAGAGATGTGCACTTTATTTGGAGAGGCGAGCGTGCTAGCCTGTATGGCAGAGCCAGATGTTTTCATCATCTGGTTGCCGGGCTCGATTGCATGCGAGCAGAGCGACA
>JBNJFJ010000026.1:0-21406 GCA_051746745.1 Bacillota bacterium
AAACGACGTCAGTAACTGTGCCACACGTTTACGTGTGAATGTTAAAGACGGTGAAAAAGTCGATCAATCGTTACTTAAATCAACAGGTGCTGCGGGTGTCATGGTAAAAGGTAATAATGTTCAAGTTATTTACGGACCTAAAGTGGCCAATATTAAATCAAATATTGATGAATATCGCCAAGCACAGAAAAAAGAATAATTGCGTCATCAATAGAACATGACAAGCCCCGTTGATACACGATGTATCAACGGGGCTTGTCTCATTTCTCTAAACCAACATCATTTATTATACAACCTTTCACTCTCTACATCCTTTGAATCTGTTGTGTTAATTTGGTTAAATGCGCCAATAACATTTTTACTCATCTTAAAATTACCTACTGGCGTTAAGGGATTTTTCTCATCAGATGTGTTACTTTTTAATATAAAATGCAGGTGCTTGATCATATCCTTATCTATATCTTCATGTACATGGTCTAGTATATAATCAAACGCCGTAAAGTGATTCATCATTTCATTAATATCATCTAAAAAAACACTTTCACCATTTTCCAAATAGATCTTTTCTCCATCAAATAAGTGCTGCGTTTGTTCTTCACTCAACTGACTGCCTTCTATTTTGTTTGAGTTAAACGCCCCGCACTTTACCCATTCGCTCGTATTTCATATGATTAATTAGATTCATCATTCCACTCCTTCGATGATTTGTTTCTTCCACTATTATACCTTATAATCACTGAAATCATAATGTATTCATGCTCTACTTCTTATTCTCACAAAACAAAAAATCTAGAACACACGAGGAAGCCCCTTGATATGTTCTAGATTTTATATTTATCATGCTTAAATTAAACGTGACTTATTCCCACTCAATCGTCGCAGGTGGCTTAGACGTGATATCATACACGACGCGGTTAATGTGATCAACTTCATTCACGATACGTGTTGAAATCTTCTCTAATACATCCCACGGAATCCGGGCCCAATCTGATGTCATTCCATCAATTGAGGTTACCGCACGGATACCAATTGTGTAATCATACGTACGTTGGTCACCCATGACACCGACACTACGGATATCAGGTAAGACAGTGAAGTATTGCCAAATATCACGTTCAAGACCAGCTAATTTAATTTCATCACGTAAAATCGCATCCGATTCACGGACGATTTCTAATTTCTCTTCTGTAATTTCACCAAGTACACGAATACCAAGCCCTGGGCCTGGGAATGGTTGACGCCAAACGACCCCTTCCGGTACACCAAGTTCAAGACCTAATGCGCGCACTTCATCTTTAAACAGTGTGCTTAACGGTTCGATGAGCTCAAACTGCATATCTTCAGGTAATCCACCGACGTTGTGGTGTGATTTAATCGTTTGCGCGGTTTCTGTACCAGATTCAACAATATCCGTATACAGCGTCCCTTGCGCTAAGTAATCCATATCTTTTAGACGTTCTGCCTCATCATCAAAGACATAAATAAACTCATTACCGATAATTTTACGTTTCTCTTCAGGATCACTAACACCTTTTAATTTTGATAAGAACCGCTCTTTTGCATCAATCCGAATAATATTCATATGGAACCCGTCACGGAAGGTTTCCATCACCATGTCGCCTTCATTTTTACGTAAGAGACCGTGATCCACAAAAATACAGGTTAGTTGATCACCAATCGCTTTATGAATCAGTGCCGCAACAACAGATGAATCAACGCCACCACTAAGGGCACATAATACTTTCTTGTCACCGACTGTTTCTCTAATCTTTTCGATTTCTTGCTCAACAAAGTTGGCCATCGTCCAGTCACCTTGACAACCACTAATATTAAAGACAAAGTTTCTTAATAAATCATTGCCGTAGATAGAATTTCTTACTTCCGGGTGGAACTGAACACCATAGATCTCTTTTGACTCGTGACGCATTGCCGCGATTGGTGTTGATGGGTTTTCTGCTTCAACAGTAAAGTCTGCTGGTGCGGCGACAACTTTATCACTGTGGCTCATCCAAACCGTCTGCGTATCAGGTGTCCCAAGGAAAAGTTTCGCCCCTTCACTCACGGTAATATCCGCTTTACCATATTCACGTTGTGATGAACGTTCGACTTGACCACCAAAATGCTTCGTGATCAACTGCATGCCGTAACAAATCCCCATCACCGGGATACCTAAATCAAAGATGTCTGGGTTTAACTGAAAACTATTGTCATCATATACACTGTGCGGGCCACCTGAAAGAATGATCCCTTTTGGATTCATCGCTTTAATTTCCTCTGTCGTCAAGCGGTGTGAATGTAGTTCACTATACACACCAAACTCACGAATACGTCGGGTAATCAATTGGTTATACTGGCTACCATAGTCTAATACAAGAATCATCTCATTGTTTAATTCCAAATCGTCACGCTCCCCTTATTGTTTGTCTGTAAAAAAATAACCTCTGTCTATAAAGACAGAGGCAGAATAGTAGATACACTGATTCTGCCTCTATAGTCAGGAGTTTTAAGGACTCCCGGTAGAAACTCTCGAACCATATTATCGAGGATATACAGAGGTTAACGGCATTAATAATGTTTCTATTCTATCAGTGCTCTTATAACCGGTCAAGATAGAATTGATTTTAAGGCAAATAGAAAGAATTTTTCGATAGCTTGAATTGTTGATGAATCTGTCGATTTCCCGTAAAGATAGCGCTCATATGCATGGAATAAGTTACTAAATCCGTTTGTTTCATAAATTTGATCAAGTCGTTGACCGTAAACGGTTAACGTCTCACCACTTAACCGCTCATGACTTCTTAATCGTAGTAACCAAAACAATCGTCTCATCGCAAGCGTAACATCTTTTTCTGTTGTGATTGGTAAGTAACGTTTAGTCATGATAAACAAAAGTACTTGGCGCCAAAATACCGCCAGTAACACCACAGCTAGACTACTTAAGATACCAAAGACAATAAACAATATCTGCCCGTTCACAGTTTGTGATTGACTGTTTTCACCGACTTCTTCCACTGCAACTTCTTCTGTTTCTTCTGGCTCTTGTTCTGCCTCTGGTGTATCTGTCTCTTCTTCAAGTGCTTGGTCACTATCAAGTGGTTGATCATCCTCTGTCATGTCTGATTCGTCAATCACAACATGGCGCGGGGAACTAAAGCCAATCGTCGGCTCAAACGGTAACCATCCGACACCGTCAAAGTAGACTTCCACCCAACTATGAGCATTGTTTTGTCTCACTTCATAATAACCTTCACTATTCTCGGTTCCTGTATTAAATCCTTTCACCCAACGAGCAGGTATCCCAACCGACCTTAACATCACGACCATAGACGTTGAAAAGTTATCACAATAACCGGATTGACTTTCAAATAAAAATTGATCGACATAGTCTTCGCCAGCTTCTGGTTGTGCTACTTCCGTTGTTTGATAGCGAAAATTCCCTTGCTTAAAGTAACGTTCCATTCGCTGAGCAATCTGGTAAGGATTCGTTTCTTCTCCTTTGATCTCGTTAGCTAATTGATGGACACGATCGGGCACACGAGTAGGCAGTTGTGTATAAACCGGATCGATATTCTCATAAGACATCTCTAACGCATCTAGAATAGTTTGTTCATAGACGGGCGGCTCAAAGTAGAGATTTACCCGTTGATTATCCATCGTATCAATGGTATCAAATAACCCGATTCGCTGATCGTATGAATATTCTCGGCCATCGTAAGTTAACCCTGATAAATTATAAGGATAAGCGATGCGATTAAAATCTGTTTCTTCGTTATAATACAGTTCCACCATCTGCCTACCTAAGGCACCTTCGGTATTACGGTATGGCCGGTAATCAGGTTCCTCTTTTCTTTCCCACCCAATGCCGGTATAGACTTCTTTCGCATCGACACGCCAGTAATTAGGCGCATCAATTGATGCTGTAAACACAAGCGCATCGTTATCTCTAAGACTTCCACCTAACACCGAATCGTCTTCACCGTAACCAATTCGGCGATTCGTTTCACCGCTTGAAAAACCACTGGTTAAAAACGGCACCGGATCCGGCCATTTTGGTTCTTTTACTGGCAAGTCATCAGCCACAGCAATAAATAGAGCAAATATGAGCGCAAGTGGAACCAGCAGTCGAAGAAAAAACTGTCCGCCTGTCAAAGTCAAACGTTCTTCTTTCAGTTTCTTTCGATGACTGTTCAATACGAGCATACTCACGACAAGTACAATCGTCGCGATGATCATTGGCTCTAGTTCATACGGGGTAAACGTGTCCATCACGGTTAAATAAATGAGCGTCAGTGCACTAAAAATAAACACCCGTTGTCGCTTTACTAACCAGTAATCCATAAGGTAACTAATGGTCATAATCAATAATAAAATTAACAACATCTCAAACAGCGGCGTAACAGCATCAAAATCTCTTGAAATTAAGACCTCTATATTAAAACGGAGAACACGATAGAGTTCACTAAACCACGCTCTCGTTAAGATTGACTCAGTTAAATAGATGTCGTCCAAAACAAACAGCGCGGCGATCACTTTAAATAACAGTGACAGGATCAGAGGCAAGCGTAATATATTTAATAAAAAAATGACGGCACTAAATAAAACAAGCACCTCTCCAAAAGCAACCACCTCTAACGAGATCAGCGGTTGTAACCAGAGGAGATACAAAATAAAGCCCGTAACATAGACCATAATGCCGAAGGCATTATCCCACTGCCGACGATCGTTAGGACTCATCTGACTCACCTCCAAGCACCATGCTTGGTGTTAAATAGATGGATGTCACATATACCGGTGGCCGGTCTGTCGTTGACGTTAAAACAAGGAGACCGTTTTGTTTTTTTAATTGATACATGAGAGCTTCTGGTAAAGCATCTGCCTTACGACTAGAAATCACGATTGGCGTGATCCCTTTATTAAACACGGCAGCCGTTAAATCATAATGAGAAACATCTAATTGGGCCAACTTTTGTTGTTTTTGTTTGTGGGATAGTGATTGATCAAACGATTGTTCCTGAAAGGGGGCTAGGTTAACGTGATAAGAACGTTTATGCGTGTCAAATAAACGCATCAAACTATACAAGACGGTGATGGCCCACTCATTCTCATGCTTCACATCATGAGGGTCCAAGAAAAACATCACCTTTTCTTCTGGTTTTGGATCGAATTGTTTAGTGAAGAGCGTTTCTTGTTTCGAGCTTTTCTTCCAATCGATTTGACTCATTTTATCCCCGCTAACATATTCTCTTACACCAGCCATATCTTCACGCAATTTATGATAAGGGTGCAGTTTTTTCGTTACCGCTTGGAAAGTCCAGGTCAGGTTCTTTTTATCAGTCGGAATTAGGACAGGGTAACTATATATCGCTTGATTCACTTTGATTTGCGTTGATTTTTTAGTAAATAAAAAAACATCTTCAATCGTGACATCCACTCCTTCTAAGGCGTGCTTTCCTCTTGGAAGGTGATCTAACGTAAAAGTCATCACTGTTTCTCGTTTAAAACTGACGAAGACTGTTCGTGCTGTAGTTAGTGGGCGTTTGGGCCAATCTCTATCAAGAAAAGCGGTGATATTTGTGAAGGTTGCATCCATTGAATCTGGTAATGAAAGTCCCACCGTCACGAACATAAATGGTAGTGGCAATGGACGTTTTAACCTTACCGCCACAATCGTACCTTCACCTGCTTCAATTTCATGATCATCAACGGTTAATGTTGCCTGCATCCGACTGATTGGATATAGCATCATCACAAAAAGATACACCAATAAACCACAGACCGCATAGAATAGTGTATAGCTCACGACACCACCTTGAAACATCGCATAGCTGTAAAATAGAAAACCAATCAACAACAGTTGGATGGTTTTAAAAAAATAACATCGTCGCCTCATATGCGGTCATCCTCAACCGGAATGTCCACTTGACTTAAAATATCCGTAATAATTTGTTCAACGGATAATTGTTGGTACATCGCTTCATCGGTGAGTAACATGCGGTGACAAAAGACGGCAGGTACGAGCATAATCACATCATCTGGAATAACATAATCACGTCCCATTAAGTAGGCATACGCTTTGGTCGCTTTTAATAAATTAATCCCACCCCTTGGGCTCACGCCAAGCGCAACTTGATTGGCTTTTCGTGTCGCTCTTACTAATTCTAAAATATAACGTTTGATGAGGTCGGACGCATGAACGGTTTCGACTTCTTTTCTAATATTTAAAACATCCGCTTGCGAAAGAATCGCACTCAGTTGGTCAATCGGCTGGGTCGTTTCATTCATTGACAACAATAACAACTCTTCATCAAACGTCGGGTAACCCATATTGACCTTCATTAAAAATCGGTCGAGTTGCGCTTCTGGCAGTGGGTACGTCCCTTCATATTCAACAGGGTTTTGGGTTGCCATGACAAAGAACGGTTCATCAATCGGCATCGTTTTGCCGTCAATCGTCACACTATGTTCTTCCATCGCCTCAAGCAGAGCGGCTTGAGTTTTAGGGCTCGTCCGATTAATCTCATCAGCTAGGACAATATGACTCATAACCGGGCCTTTCATGTAGCTAAACTCCCCTGTTTTTGGTTGGTAAATCGAGACCCCTAACACGTCACTCGGGAGTAGGTCAGGCGTAAATTGAATCCTTGAGAAATCACAGCCAAGTGTTTTAGCTAGGGCTCTCACGAGCATTGTCTTACCCACGCCTGGTACATCTTCTATAAGTAAGTGTCCCCCACTTAATAGACTGGTGAGACTCATCATAATCATGTCACGCTTTCCGACAATCACCGTTTCTATTTGATCAATACATTTGGTTAGTTGTTCATGGTATGTCGTCATCTAGATTCCTCCATCTATAGTTAATGAGTAAATATTTATATGAAAACAGCCTGCACATAGTCATTTGCGATAAAGTGATTGTTGCTACTATCTCCCTCTATATTACAGAAAGACAGCAGTTATTGGAAGTTTTTCGACTGAATTTTTAGAAAAAGCTTACCCTTATATAAAGGCACTTCATTCTTCAGTATACGGTTATTTTTAAAGATTTAAACGTTCACATTGTTAACATACACACCAAACAGGCGATGGATTCAACCACCGCCTGTTTCATATGTCTGTTTAGTTGATTAGTCGGTTTGGTTCATTCTTTGATCCGCTATCCAATAATCATTTTGGCTTCGGGATACTTGTACATGTCTTTCGTTGGCTTCCCGCGAATGATGAAGAGGAATGAGAAAATGCCAATTCGACCAACAAACATCATAATCATAATCACAATCTTACCGATAACCGATAAGTCACTGGTAATACCAAGACTAAGACCGGTTGTACCAAAGGCTGAGAATACTTCAAATGCAATCGCGGTATTTGAAAATGGCTCCGTGATGGACATAACAAAAATCGCCATCATACATAGCATAAAGGCCGTCGTGATCACGATAAAACTTCTTAAGACATCTTGTCTTGAAATCTCTCGTTTAAACACTTTGATATTCGTATGCCCTTTCGCATAATGGAAAATAGACAGCAACATAATCGCAAAAGTGGTTGTTCTGACACCACCGCCAACACTACTAGGTGAGGCACCGACAAACATGAGAAACGATAACACCATCCACGTCGGTGATTGGAAGTCGCTCACATCCATTGTACTTAGCCCCCCATTACGGGTGGTAATAGATTGAAACAAACTGTAAAAGAACGCCTCTAGCCCTGAAATACCTTGAAAGAAATGGGTGCGCTCAATCAAATATATCATCACCGCCCCAAAGACAACCAACAAAAAAAGGTTGTTGTTGTGAGCTTGGTAAACGTTGAAAATCTGAACACCTTTCGCCGTTCTTTACCTCTTAAGGCCCATTGTTGTATTTCTATCAAAACCGGAAAACCAATCGCACCAAGAATCAGTAACACCATATTAATAGTTTGTACATAATAATCACCCGCAAACGGGAGGAGTGAGTTACCAGTAATATCAAAACCAGCATTCGTCGTTGCACTGACTGCCGCAAAGAACCCTTGCACCCACGCTTCTTGCCACGTATCAAAGTAGGCTAAGTAACGTAAGCTAAGTAAAATCGTACCGATAACTTCAATGATAATCACCGTTCTTAAAATCGTTAACATTAACTGAACCAACCCAGATAACGTCGAACGATTTTGGTCAACTGAGATTAATTGACGTTTTCTTATGCCAATTTTCTTACCAAGCAAGATATAAATCGTCGTACCAAGCGTCATAATCCCAATGCCCCCAAATTGTAAGATTAACGCAAAGGCAAAGTAACCGATTGTGTTATATGTCTCACTAACTGAGACAACAGATAATCCCGTCACACTTATGGCACTAATCGACGTAAACAGCGTATCAAGCAAGCTGACGTTCACGCCTAGCATTAAAAACGGTGGGAACAGTAAAATAGCTGTGGAAATAAGAATGGCTGACAAATAGTATAAAATAATTAATTGTAAGGTTGAAAGTTGTCTAAAACTCTTTAAAGGTATTTTAAAAAGGGCCATGAACTGACCTCCTCTAGCTTTTTTTACAAATCAACTGTAGTCTAACACAATCGTATAAGAAACGTTAGCTAAAAATAGTTCTTCTAAATCATCTGTCTGAGCTCAGCAACATTAACATTTCCATTGATTTCTTTACGGTTTCGTGACATAATTTTTGGTAACAGGAGGTTTTATAACTTATGATTAATGCAGATAATATCCACTTATTTCAAGAAGCGCTCAACCATACAAATGTCGGTCTTGTTATTACAGACCCGTCTTTAGATAGTCACCCCATTATTTTTGTCAATGAAGGTTTTACCCAGCTCACCGGTTATAGTGCAGAAGAAACAATCGGTAGAAACTGCAAGTTTTTACAAGGAAGCGACACGAGTGAAAGAACGACTCAGGCAGTACGAGATGCGATAAAAAATCGCGAATCGCTTACGGTACAAATTTATAACTATACCAAATCAGGCGACGGATTTTGGAATGAACTAACGATTGATCCGATGTGGGTCAATGAAAAAGGTGAGGATAAACTTTACTTTATCGGTATCCAAAAAGATGTCACTGAATTAAAAGAAAAAGAACGTCTCTTACAAGCTGCTTTAGATGAGATGGAACACTTATCAACCCCGATCGTACCGATTACACGAAAGATGTCGGTCTTACCGCTTATCGGTACCATTACCCAATCACGATTAGAACAACTAACCAATACCGTCTCAAGCTATTTAACATCTTCTAAAGATGATTACTTAATTCTTGATTTATCCGGTCTGTTTGAAGTCGACACTTACGTCGCCGCCTCTTTATTGAAACTGCATGACTTAACGAAGCTTGTCGGGACACAACTTGTCTTAACCGGTATTCGTCCAGAACTAGCCATTAAAACGCTGGATTTCGGCGATCACCTGAAAGGTTTAACGACCTATCTCACAGTTAAAGATGCGATTAAATCTCTAAAAATATAAGACTTAAAACATTAACGAGCGAATAGACCTTATGTCTATTCGCTCGTTTTGATTACCCTATAGTTAGTTATTTTTCTTATGAAACCATTCTGTTAACTTGTTCATTTGCGACACACTAATCCAACTATACTTAAAGTGTTGGCCGATGAAGTTATTCATCACGGCAAATTTAAAATGACAAACCTGTAGTTTTTTCATCACAGGTGTCTCAATCCGATTTAGCTCTAACATATGCTTTCTTTTGACCAAGGTTAGACAGCGACTAAACCGGTAAAGATAATCCAGTCTAAGTACCGCCCCACAAGTAGCATAACCTTTTAAGCGATACTCGAAATAGTAGTAGGCTCCTCGAGCTATTAATAGACTAACGACAGCTAGAATTAACCACCAACGTACATAAAAGAAGAAAAAAGTGCTACTTGGAATAAGTACAAGCAGTGAAAAACGAACCATCCGGTAAATATAACTGATGCCTTCCGTTCTTTCAAGCGCAATATCTCCCAAATCATATTCTGGTAGCCATTGTTTTAAAAAAGGCGTCACTTCTCTACGCCTAAGCAGTGGATACAACAATAATCTTCCTTCAGCCTTAGCATCAAATTCCCCGCCTGCAAAATCCACATAACAGCCATACCAACCAAACGGCATCCGAAACAGGTTTTGTTTGAAGGTAATCGCTTGGATACGGTTTATATGTAATTGGGTCTCTTTCTTTTCAATCAAACCGTGTTTGACGATTAAATAATTCCCTTCACGACGTAGTGTAAACTGGCCATATTTCAGCATAAAACTAACGACACCAATGGCAATCATAGATATAAGATAGATCGTCACAAGTACAACCCAAACAACCATCGATTGCTTTAACACCCATGATTCTGACGCTTGATAGATATCTCCTGGGAGGTAACTACTTAATTCAGTAGGTAACACAAAGGCAATCGCTAATAACGTCCCGATTCTTCCTGTTGTCATCCCCGCCGCCAGTAACCGGTAGATACTACTATGAGACTCTTCTTCATTGTCTTCCAAAAGATGTGATGTTGTAAAGGCCGTAACATCGTTAAGTGGTAAATCATTCGTGAACTGATACTTTAATCGTCTAGCTAGTTCAAAGTCAATCGCTTTTAACTCGCCGTCAACATTAACATCGCTCCCAGCTGTTTCAATCTTTAAATTAGCCAAATTAAATACTTGATGAAAAATATGTTGATTGACATTCATTGAGTGAATATTTTTGGTTTTAATGGTTCGGTCATGACGCACAATTATGCCCTGGGTAATCTGTAGTGCATCAGGATGAATCATGTAGCGGAATCGCTGCCACTTTAGCCAACTAATCAAGCCAAACACAGTGATAATTACTAAAAGAAACAATAAAACAAAGATAACAGACGAGGCGTGCAACTGTTCTGGCAACAGCCCATTGATATCAAATGAGCCAATAAAAATAGCACCAGAAATCACTAACCAAATACTGTCTTTCATTAACTTTAAAAAGAATAACAACATCGCCAACGGATGCAGTTTATGTTGGTCAGTCATCGTCGGTCACCCTTGCACGTACGGCAATATCATTTCTTAATCGATCCGCTGCTTCACTCGGTAAGGCTGGTATTTCATGTGTCGTTGCAGCGGTTGATATCGTGACCGTCATCAAATTATATTTTTTTAAGATAGGGCCTTGTTTTGTATCGACATGTTGAATCCGTGTCATCGGGACAAGCGTACGTGTCACGATCAAGAGACCACGTTGGATATATATTTCTTCGTCTAAAATCTCATACCGAAACCGTTTATAACGAATATTCGGGATAATCAAGATATGTATCATTGCCTCAAGCAAGGTTAGACTAATGGCAATCGTACTGATAAACCATGGCCATTCAAATCTATAGGCAACATAAGTTATTGCTCCTGCCATCATCATTAAGATGATGAACGTAATGATACCAGTAAGACGCCAGACGGTGATAGCTGCTTTTGCTAGCTGATGTTTAGGTGGTTGTCGCATAATTTTTATCACTCCCTATTATACTCAATCTAAAATGAAAATGATTTCCACTCTTATATTACTATATTTTAGAAATTAATCAACATATACTATTACTTCTGCTTTACCAACTCATACAAAAAAGCAACCGATGAGGTAACTCCTCTTAATCGATTGCTTTTTCTATCACTTTTGGCTAACGTTTGTCTGAATTTATTACGCCCACCACATATCAGCGGGTTGTTCATAGATCATCACAGACTTCAAGTTTTCAACCGCACGCATAAATCCTTCATCAATTGACATAATGGGATCCTCATGCTCAATACTAATGACATGATCATAACCATACGTACGTAGGGCGCTAATAATATCACTCCACACTTTCACTGAGTGACCATAACCAACCGAACGGAATGTCCAAGCGCGTGATTGTACGTCACTGTATGGTTGCATATCTGTTAAACCATACATATTCACGTGTTCCTGGTCAATATACGTATCTTTTGCGTGGAAGTGGTGAATCGCATCAGCTTTCCCGAGAATCTTAATTGCCGCAACAGGATCAATCCCTTGCCACCATAAGTGGCTTGGGTCAAGGTTGGCGCCAATCGCCTTACCTGTTTGTTCACGCAGCTTTAGCATCGTGTGCGGGGTATGAACTAAGAATCCCGCATGCAGTTCTAAACCAATCTTGACGTTATTTTCTTCAGCGATTGTATTAATTTCTTTCCAGTAAGGCACGAGCTTTTCTTCCCATTGCCATTTAAGTACGGTACTGTACTCTTCAGGCCACGGTGTTACTGGCCAGTTTGGATACTTGCCATCTTCAGAATCTCCTGGTGTACCAGAGAACGTATTAACGACAGGAATGTTTAATAGTCCCGCGAGTTTAATCGTTTTAACTAATGTTTCGTGTGAGTCTTTTCTAAAGGCTGCGTCTGGTGAAACAGGATTCCCGTGACAACTAAGCGCACTGATGGTTAAGCCGCGTGATGTTACTTTGTCTAAAAAGGCTTGTCTTTCTGCTTCACTATCTAGTAACGCATCCAGTTTTAAGTGGGCATCACCTGGATAGCCACCCGTTCCAATTTCAACTGCATCTAACCCTGCATTTTTCACATAATCTAACATCTCTTCGAGATTTTTATCCGCAAATAATACGGTAAAGACACCTAATTTCATTTTATTCGCTCCTCTACTTTAAATTTTTCATCATCGATCAACCAATCGTTACCGATGATCCTTTTTATTTAGCCTAGCTTAATATTTCTTCCCGTTTGACTTGATTCCATTGCCGCAAGAATGATTTCTAACGATTTTTTACCTTCTTCGCCATCAATAAGTGGTGTTGTATGTGTTGATACTGACTCAACAAAGTGATCAATCACACCTGTCGATGTTTGTTTACCTTCTGCATTCGATTGAATCTTTCCGAGCTCATAGTTCACCTTACTACCATCCGTATACGTCGCAATCAGACTATAATCTGGGTCATCTTCTAGACGAAGGACGCCTTTTTCCCCGTAAATCACGGTTGAGTTATTTTCATTTACTTTATAAGCCCAGCTTGCTGTAAGGGTTCCAATCACACCTGAGGCGCTCTTTAAGAGACAGACCGCATTATCATCAACGGTAATCCCGTCTTTCGCATTCGTTTCAACCATCGCAGACACTTCAGTAAACTCTTCACCAAGAATATAGCGAATAAGGTCAGCTTTGTGGACACCTAAGTCACCCATTGCCCCAATCACCGCATCTTCTTTTCTGAAGAACCATGAATGTTCACCGTCGACACTCCAGCCTTCTGGTCCACCATGACCAAATGTCGTACGGAAGCTATAAACTTTACCAATCGCCCCTTCGGCAATCAGTTCTTTTGCTTTTTGATGTGAACGCACAAACCGCTGATTGTGCGCGATCATTAATGTTTTACCACTCTTCTCACTTGCTTCAATCATCGCTTCTGCTTCAGCTTGTGTTGTTGCCATCGGCTTCTCGCATAAGACGTGGGCACCACTTTCAAGTGCGGCAATTGAAACAGGCGCATGGAGCGCGTTCGGTAAACAGACACTGACAAGATCGACCGTTTCATGCTTTAAGAGTTCCTCATAGTCGGTATACACCTCGCCACCATATAGTTCTTGCATCGCTTCAGCACGTGAAGCAACAATATCGCATAAGGCGACAATTTCTACTGCCTCATTTTGATGATATTCAGGTAAGTGTCGGTGTTTACTAATACTGCCACAACCAATCACAGCTACTTTTAATTTACTCATCTTAAATCACTCCTTCATTTTTTAAAAACGTCATACTTGTTTGAATCGCATCAAATGGATCACCATCGGTTTGGTCTTGTTCCACAATCCAGTAGGCAGGTGTCGCCGTATTTAAGATGGCTGATAAATCTGTCCGGCCTGTACCTAATGGCGCAAAGGTGGCCCGTTCATCTTTCGTCATATCTTTTAAGTGAACAAGTGCGAGTTGGTCTTTATACTTATTGATCCACGCGATTGGATCTTCCCCAGCTTTTTGTATCCAATAAACGTCTAACTCTAGTTTTAAACCATCGACTGTTCTGAGTAAGTACTCAAGCACATTTTCATCATCACTATAAGGTTCTAATTCAAAATCATGGTGATGATACAATAAGTCCATCCCATGTGAGTGAAGTTCCAGTTGAATTGACTGTAAGACGGATGGTAAATCTTGATAAAACGCCTGCGTCCGGTCTTCTGGTAAGATAAATGGACACACCACACGTGTATTACCTAATAATTTTTGTTCTTTAATCACGTCATCTAACCGATTAATTAAGTCTGTGAGTGGCACATGGCTTCCGGCGACGGCTAAATCAAGCTCATCAAGGGTCGCTTTTACTTCCTCAACCGTTAAATTACCATAACCGGCAAGTTCAACCCCCTGAAAGCCGATGGCTTTCACTCGTTCTAATGTTTGCTTCATATTTTGTTCGCATGCTTCACGTAAAGTGAAGAGCTGAATCGCTACTGGTATCATATCTTCATCCCTTCTTTGAAATAGTTTCTAGTGGCCCGCTATTGCCATATGTCGGCTGATTTGTTTGGGTTACTTTTAACCAATTGACCGCATTCTTAATAACCGTTTGGATCTCGTCATTATGGTACGTTGGATATGTTTCATGTCCCGGTCTAAAGTAAAAGACTTTCCCGCGTCCACGTTTATATGTTGCCCCACTTCTAAAGACTTCCCCGCCTTCAAACCAACTCACAAAGACTAGTTCATCAGGGGCTGGAATATCAAAATGTTCCCCGTACATTTCTTCTTTTTCAAGTTCAATATAACTCCCTAACCCAGAAACAATCGGGTGGGTTGGGTCGATCACCCATAAACGCTCTTTATCATCCGCTTCACGCCACTTTAAATCACAACTCGTTCCCATAAGCTTTTTAAAGATTTTAGAGAAATGACCTGAGTGAAGGACTAATAAGCCCATACCATCTAACACACGTTGTTGAATCTTTTCTACCCACTCATCTTTTACTTCATCGTGCGCTAGGTGTCCCCACCAAATTAATACATCAGTTTGATTCAACAAATGATCAGATAGACCATGATTTTCTTCATCCAATGTCGCCGTTGTCACACTGTGACCTGCCTCTGTTAAAAAGCCCTTAATCGCCCCATGGATACCTTCTGGATAAATCTCACTAACTTTTGGATTTTTTTGTTCGTGTCTGTTTTCATTCCACACTAAAATATTCATTCTAATAGCCTCCTTTTATCTCGTCTTGCTTAATATTGTAGAAATAACGGTCTTTAGAAGTGAACGCGTTGTTTGTCTTTACCTGATTGATAGACCGCATTAATCATTTGTTGGGTTTTAAGTGCTTCTTCAGCTGGGATATCAAGTGCGTCCGCTTTACCTTGAAGTACGTCATAATAATTATTGATTTGTTTCACATGACTCACACCCCAGTAACCTTTCACACCAGAATCATAGGTGAATGTTTCAAGTGGGTTATGATCCGCAATAAAGGTGCGTCCATCATTTAATGTAACCGTCGCTTTGTCTGCCACCATCTTCGCCAGTCCATTTTCACAGTGTAATTCAATTTCGACTGGGGCATCATACGTATAGTAATTAATCGCATGGAAGGCCGTTACGACACCATTTTTATAAGCAATCACACCTTCGGCTGCATCTTCTACTTCAATAATTTCGTGGGCACGGTTACTGATTGAGGCATCGACATAGTTTAACTCACTATCAACGAACCAGCGCATTAAATCCATTGTATGAATCGCTTGGTCAATAATGACACCGCCGCCTTCTTTATCCCAAGTCCCTTTCCAATCACTGTTTTGATAGTATTCATCTGATCGGTCCCATGTGACTTGTAATTTACCCGACTTCACAGCGCCTAGTTCACCTGAGGTCAACATATTCTTAATCAGTTGTGAACCTGGATTGTAGCGGTTTTGGAAAATAACACCGAGTGTCACGCCGTTTTCCGTTGCGCCATCAATCATGGCTTTGGCATCGTCATAGTTAATCGCCATCGGCTTTTCTGTCATCACATGAATCTTTCTTTTTGTTGCCGCTGCTGTTGCTGGTGCGTGTAAATAGTGCGGTAAACAAATATGCACAACGTCAAGCTGTTCAGTATCCATCATCTCTTCGTAATCATAATAAGCTTTTGTGTCTAATTGCTTCGCTTTCTCATCGGCACGGTTTTTCTTTACGTCACAAACGGCGACGAGTTCAGCATCGTCTCTTTCCATAACACTTGCTGCGTGCATCGGAAAAATATTTCCACAACCAATAATCCCTACTTTTAATGTTTTCATTTGTATTCGCTCCTTTTTTATTAAACGTTTTCATTATCTTATTTCACTTACGTTTTATTTGATTAACTCTATCTTACCGTCTCTTTCTCTTTTTTCATATAGATGATATGATGAATTCATATCCTATCTTGCTACAAATGGAGGAATCTTTTAATGAACATTCATCACTGCAGTTACTCATCACATACAGATGGTTATCACGACTTGCGCCGCAACGGTTTTAATCACTTTTTAATCCGTGTCCAAATTGAAGGAAGAGGTGAAACAACGATTCGTAATAAAACTTACCAACTAGAACAAGGATCGATCATCTTCGTCCCTCCAGGCACACACTATGAACTCACGATTGAACCGAATCAGTTAAGCGGGGATTACCATTTACTTGTCACCGGGAATTGGTTAGAGCATTGGTGGGAAAAGCTTGACCAACCCGATTTTGCCGCGCTTTCATCAACCGATACGATTGTGACATTGTGGCGGTTATTATCAACGGAAAACCTACGTCCGAGTCATGAACAGAACCGTGACTTAAACACGCATCTATTTAAAAGCATTATGTTGATGATTGAAGAAGAAATAAACGCCCGTCATTCGATTCAACGGCCCTTTATCGTTACCCGGATGATGCGTTATATTGAAGAACATGCGCTTGAGCCGCTGACACTTGAAGAAGTCGCTAATGAAGTGGATTTAAGTGTCTCACGTGCCAGTCATTTATTTAAAGATCATACCGATAAGACAATGATCCAGTACGCTCAGCACATCAAATTAGAGGCGGCCATCAATCAAATGAAATATACCAATATGACCCTCGAACAAATTGCTTTTACGTGCGGCTTTGGTAACTATCCGTATTTTCATCGCCTTTTCACCCGAGAATATCAGATGTCACCGAGTCAGTATCGTAAAATTAATTAAAAAGACATGGAGCGGGCTTTCGCTTACTCCATGTCTTTTTGCGTTTTTAATTTTTTATTTATCGGGATGCTTTACTTCACAGCGCCATCAGCCACACCTTTAATGATATGTTTCTGTGCAAAGAAGTAAATGAGAATGACCGGAATAATCGCGATCGTTAAGCCCGCAAGGGCTAAATGCCACTGCTTCGTATATTGTCCGAAGAAGAAGAACATACGTAGTGGGATCGTCGCGTAAGCTTGACTTAAAACAAGCGATGGCAACAGATAATCATTCCAAATCCAGATGACATTTAAAATCATCACCGTCATCGTAATGGGCTTTAGCATCGGGAAAATAATTTTCCAGAAGATTGTCCAACGTGAGGCACCATCAATCATTGCTGCTTCATCAAGCGACACAGGAATCCCTTTTACTGCCCCGTGATAGAGGAAGATGGATAGACTCGAACCAAAGCCAAGATACATAAAGATTAAGCCTGATGTATTCAGCATGTTGATCTTACCGAAAATGGAGATCAATGGAATCATCACGGATTGGAACGGAATCAACATCGCTGCCACAAAAATCAAGAAAATTCCGCCGCTTAAACGGCTTTTATTTCTCGAGAGCGCGTACGCGGCCATCGATGAAAAGATGATGATGATTAAAATACTTGCCCCAGATACAATGAGTGAATTCATCAATGCATTTAGAAAATCTAAATCAATGAAGGCTTGTTTAAAATTATCCAGTGTCAACGTTTCTGGTAACGCAAGGACACTATTAAAGATATCAAATTTTGTTTTAAAGGCATTGATAACCATAAGATAAAACGGTGAGAGCCATATAAGCGCAATCACAAGACCAATGATGGTGAGCCACATTTTATAACGTTTCTTTTTTTGATGCATTACATGTCAACCTCCCGTTTCTTATTCCAATACACTTGGGTTACCGCAACTACCGCAACTAAAATAAAGAAGATGACGGCTTTAGATTGCGCAAAGGCCATTTCGTAACGTGAAAAGGCTGTTTTATATATTTCCATCGCCAACATTTCCGTTGAACCGTATGGTCCACCGTTGGTGAGGGCTAGGTTTTGATCATATAATTTAAAGGCATTGGACAGCGTTAGAAAGAGACTAACGGTAAATGCTGGTGCCACAAGTGGAAACTTAATTCGCCAGAACCGTTGAAACACACTAGCCCCATCAATCTCAGCTGCTTCTAATAATTCCTCAGGGACACTTTGTAAATAAGAAATGTAAATAATCATTATGTAGCCGGCATATTGCCAAACGTTTAAAATCACCAGACCCCAAAAACCGGTCTCTGTGGTGGCAAGCCAGCCTTGTAAAAACTCAAGGTCAAATAATCGACCAACCGCATCAAAACCACTTTTAAAAATAAACTGCCAAATGAAACCTAAGATTAAACCACCGATTAAATTCGGCATAAAGAAAATTGTTCGGAGACCATTATTAATTTTCATCTTTTGCGTCACAAGTACGGCTAGACCAAGACCAATAATGTTGACTAAAATAATCGATACAACGGCAAATTTAATGGTAAACCAAATCGCATCGGTAAAACTTTCATCTTGAAACACGTTAATATAATTCTCAAACCCTAAAAACGTCGTCGCTGTTAACCCGTTCCAATCGGTAAACGTGTAATAAAAACCATACAAGAATGGATAAAACACAACGACAGCTAACGCAAATAATGCCGGTAATATAAAGAGCCAAAACGAAATATTTTTATTTGTCATGAGCTGATCCTCCCTTTTAAAACTAAGCGACTGGCATATACACTTTAATATGTCAGTCGCTTAACGGTATCTTTATTGTCTTGAGCTTGCCCAGCTTTCTTTTGCGACTTCTAACGCTTCGTCAAACGTTGTGTCACCCGCTAAATATTTTTGGAATTCTGTTGCTAATACATCTTCATTCCAACCAACAGGTGTCGCCATGAATGTCCAACCAATGGTTTTTCCATCAACAGAATAGCTGTAAACATCTTGTGATAATGGATCAGCAATCCGGCTAGCATCATAACCATCATAGGCTGGGATAAACTTAAATTCATCTAACACAAAGTCTTTACCTGTGTCTGATGTGTACATCCAATCAAGGAAATCTTTCGCGGCTTGAATTTCTTCATCTGAAGCATTTTGGTTCACAACCCAGTACTGTGGTACGCCTACTGGTAAGTGATCTTCATATTCACCTTCAAATGGCATCGCCATCATACCGATACCATTTTGCGCAAAGTCTTCGTCCATTTGTTCAACGGTTGGGTAAATCCAGTTACCTTGTTGAATGACCGCAACTTTACCGGTTGAGAATAATTGTTCGACTTGCATAGAGTAGTCTAAACTTAGTACAGGTTGAACAGAGTACTCGTTTTGCAGGTCTAACATACGTTTCATTTGATCTGCATATTCAAACGAAATTTCATCTGCTTCAAATGCTGTTAAAATATCATTATTAAACTCAGGTGCAATATAATTGTTAGCTAAGTGATTCCCCATTACCCATAACTCTGACGCCGGTAATGCCATTACAGCTTCTAAGCCTAGTTCATCTTTTTGTTCATCAATCTGTTGAAACGCTGCTTCTAATGCATCAAATGTTGTCAGTGTTGACGCATCAATACCTACAGCATCAAACACTTCTTTATTGTAAATCAAACCATAGCCTTCTTGTGCAAATGGCAAGCCGTAAACTGCACCGTCTTCTTCAACACCATTTAATGTGCCATCTAGAGCAAGGGAAGCTGCCTCAGTGTCAGATAAATCCGTTAAGTACTCACGGTATTCATCTAATTCTGTCGGGCCACCAATGTTAAAGATGACCGGTTCATTTCCCGATGCCATTTGTGCTTTTAGTGAGGCAGCGTAGTCATTTCCACCACCAACTGTTTGGACACTTAAATTCACATCTTCATTTTCATCCATATACATTTGTACTAATTCTTCGAATTGATCTTTGAATTCTACTTTAAACTGAAAGATATCAACATCGACTTTATCAGCTGACTCATCACTTGAATCAGACCCTGAATCGGCGCCTGAATCATTACCCTCATTACCTTCATCGACCGTGTCTGATGCACAAGCTGTTAATACAAACATAAATGCAACTAAACCAACCAACAATAATCTCCAATTCCCTTTCATGTGAACACACTCCTTTTAAATTGTTGTTAAGAAATCGTTTGCATTACTATGTAAAAAAATATCTCCTTTAAATATTGACTGTGCAAATTTGCACAACAACTTTGTTTACTTTAAGAAAATATCTATTGCGTTTTAAACGCAAACGATTGCATTAACATTAACCATATTATAGCACTCATAAATCGTTGTGTAAACGTTTTCTTTTTTGGTTTGTCCCATCATTTTTTAAATTGATTCAGCTAAGATAACGTGAGTCATACGGGCCGTTAAGTTCCACCTCTCATTATGAGTAATTTAACCAAAAGAAAAACACGCTCAAATTAATGAGCGTGTTTCTCTTTCGTGTCTCCTTTTATACGCTAGGAGACTTTTGCGGAAAATTTGTGGATTTCCTATTCAATTGTTGAGGTGCGTGTAGCACATACTGCTGACGTACTAACCCGTCACAATTGAAGGCTTCTTTTAACTGTCTTACCCTATTCTGTGGGTTGAACATGTTTGCGATTCAATCCGCAACATAACCATGACAGCTTTTACGTGCACTTTCAAGAAAATGAGTCTTCTTTTGTTTACGATGGCTCATGAGTGAATCTTTTCCACTTCATGATTCTTCATCACAATCTGACAAGTCATTTGACGTCAGTATGGTCAAATTTTCCGCCAAGGCTGTGCAGATCGCATCTGTTTCTAAATGTTTCTTTACACATTTAGTCATTATTTTCACTCTGTACATCATCGTAAAAATAATGTCTGATGCATTTGCCTTGTAGTAATCTATTCCCGTTTGGACATAAGCTAAACACATTTTCTTGATTTTTTTCGTATTATGAACTATTTTTTTATTTAAAAGAGAAAGAGCAGCTCTTCCTCTTTTAAAAATTTCCTTATCAATGACAGACTATTGATTATTCTGTTCGGAGCGCCACAACTGGATCTTTTTTCGCTGCCATGCGTGATGGAATCACACCTGCGACTAATGTCAGCAACATACTTCCGACAATTAATACCGTTGCGGCCGTTGGT
>JBNJFJ010000027.1:0-20871 GCA_051746745.1 Bacillota bacterium
CTCAAAAACAAACCAAACAACCTTAAATGGTATTACCTTTAATTTCAATAATGTCACCAATGATACACCAGCATATGTCAATATCAGTGATGACACCGATGCTGCGGTTGATAAAATTGTGAAATTTGTTGATCAATATAACTCAGTTGTGGATGAAGTTACAAGTAAAACAAGAGAAGAACGCTACAATGATTATGACCCGCTTACTTCAGAAGAAATGGAGTCAATGAGTGAGCGTGAAATAGAACTTTGGGAAGAAAAAGCTCGCAGTGGTTTGCTGAAGAGTGATCGGATTTTAATGGATGGTCTCTCAAAGATGCGTCAAGCATGGATGGGCTCTGTTGAATCTGATGGTAACTTTAAACACTTATCAGATATCGGTATAAGCACAACGCGTGACTATATGGATGGCGGGAAACTGGTTATTGATGAAGATAAATTGCGTGAGGCCTTAAGAGATGATCCAACTTCTGTTGATTCACTCTTTACAAACAGTAGTGATGGCGCTGATCGAGGAATCTTTAACAAGTTGAATGATGCGATTGATCAAACAACGGATAGAATCAATGATAAGGCAGGACGTTCGACAAGTCAGATTCAACAATATTCTCTTGGTCGTGAGTTACAAAACATGAACACACGGATTGATAACTTTAATCGTCGTCTTGTTCAAGTAGAAGATCGATATTGGAGTCAGTTTACTGCGATGGAGAAAGCCATTCAAAAAATGAATGAACAATCTAATTATATGTCTCAACAAATGATGGGTGGACAACAGTAAACTATAGGTTTTAAATAGAGAGGATGTCATAATTATATGATGCAGCAACACCAAGCCTACAAAACAAACTCGGTAAATACCGCAACACCACAAGAATTAACACTTATGTTGTATAACGGGTGTTTAAAGTTTATGAAACAGGCAAAAAAAGCAATGGAAGAGAAAGATATTCCAGCGAAAAATAACAATATTCAACGCGCACAAGATATTATTAGTGAGCTGATTATTACACTTGATCACAATGCGCCGATTGCCAAAGATATCTTGCCACTATATGAGTTTATTAATCGTCGTTTAATTGATGCGAACATTAAAAATGATCCAGAGATTTTGATGGAAGCTTATGCTTTAGTAGAAGACTTCAGAAACACATGGAAAGAAGTTATGAAACAAGCGAAGACGATGCAATATTCACAAGGTGCGAAAGCCTAATGTCTAGATTAGACGAGCTTGAACAGTTTACGAAGACGTTTAAACAAAAGCTAGAAACACAATCACAAAAGAAGAATAAAGAAGATTTGATTTACCTTGTGAATAAACATTTAGATGATCGTCAGAAATTGTTAGATCAGTTATCTGCGCCTTATTCTGATGAAGAAAAACAGCAGTTAGAACGCATTTTGAAAGATGATCAAGCTATGCAAGATTTGTTAGCTCAAGTGTTTCAGTCGATTCAAAACAATATGCGACAAGCAAAAAAACAAAAAACATCTAACCAACAATATTTAAACCCTTATCAACAAGTAGCTACCAATGATGGTACGTATTGGGATAAGAAAAAATAGCCTGAAATAGGTAGTCGATAGAACCTTGTCTAGTCATTTATAGACAAGGTTCTTCGTGTTTGATAATTAAGGATAAAAATGTAATGTAAAGAAAGCCAGGGTATATAAGGTTTTCCGAAAGGATATTAAAAACTTTAAAAAACTTTTACATTTCATGTTTATAAAATTTTGACCAGGGGTATTTATCAAGTATAGATATAGAAAGGAGGACACTTACATGAAATACAACATTCGAGGAGAAAATATTGAGGTGACTGGCGCAATAAAAAGCTACATCGAGAAAAAGGTGAGTAAATTAGAACGCTATTTTGAAACACCGCCCACATCAGATGTGAATGTGAATTTAAGTGTCTATAATGACGAACAAGAGATTGAGGTTACCATTCCGATGCCAAACCTGTTACTAAGAGCAGAGGAAAAGAATACCGACTTATATGCGGGGGTAGATTTAGTCGTAGATAAGTTAGAGCGTCAAATCCGTAAATACAAAACTAAAATTAACAGAAAAACGCGTGCTAAGGGTGCGCCTAAACATATCTTTGCTGAGATGGAAAAAGATTTGTTAGCGAATGAACCTGTAGATTATGATGATGAAGAGGGCGTTGAAATCGTTCGGACGAAACGATTTGATCTTAAACCGATGGACTCTGAAGAAGCCGTTTTACAAATGGATATGTTAGGACACAGCTTCTACGTATTCACTAACGCAGAATCAGGAGATACAAACGTTGTATATCGTCGTCATGATGGTCGCTACGGCTTAATTGAACCAAATTAAATTGAATAACGAGCAACCTATCTAAAGAAAGAGACAGTCCATTCGTGGCTGTCTCTTTTCTTTAGATAGGTAAAACAGAAAGATTGTTTGAGGGAATTAACTATTCCTCCGTTTGTTTGATTGAAAGTAAAAAGTTCTCGATCGTAAAGGAAGCCATCCCTTTAATTGTAGATAAGTGATCAGGAGAGGTAAAATCAACGGTCACTTTTTTCGAGTGAAAACCAATCGCATGAGAATAGACATACGTTTGAATATCTTCTTTAATCCATGGTTGAAGTTTACTTAATTGATTGCCGATTAAAATTTGTTCAGGGTTAAATAAATGGATCATCGTTGTAATACCGATGGCGATATATTCACCCATCTCTTTAAATAAAGCGATAACAGCCTCATTATTGGCTTGGGCTTTCTCAATTAATAAATCAACCGAAGCCTCTTCATTCCCAGTAACCAGTCCACGTTTAATCGCTTGTTCTAGAAGCGCTTGTTCAGAAGCATAACGCTCAAAACAACCGGTATTCCCGCAGCGACAATTAATGCCGTCTTTGACAATAGTGATATGTCCCATTTCACCCGCAAAACCATTTAATCCTGTGTAAAGTTTTTGATCAAGTACCATTCCCATACCAATACCCATACCGACACTTAAATACAACATGTGTTTTGGAGGTGTCTCAAACCCGAAGCGCATTTCACCATAGGCTGCTGCATTTGCTTCATTTTCAACAATGACGGGTACGTCAAAAACATCATTTAAGGCTTG
This sequence comes from Bacillota bacterium, assembly GCA_051746745.1. Lineage (GTDB taxonomy): Bacteria > Bacillota > Bacilli > Bacillales > Amphibacillaceae > Halolactibacillus. The sequence goes on from JBNJFJ010000027.1 coordinate 3,108, forward strand.
TTTTAACTGAATATTTTTCCAATTCAAGTTAGGAGCCAAAAGAATTTCACCTTCGTGATTAACGACTCCTGGCACACCGATGCCAATGCCGACAAGTCCGTACGGACTTTTTTTCATTTCTCTAATCAGTGTGTGAATGATTGATACAATATGTTCAAATACCGTATCAAATTGGCGTTCATGCATTTTTTCGTGTTTTTTGACAAGAATCTCTCCATTTAAATCAGTAAGCGCCGCATCGATATAACCAACACCTAAATCTAAGGCAATCGTATATCCAGCCGCTTGATTAAATAACAACATAACGGGACGACGTCCACCGCTTGATTCACCGGGACCTGATTCCGTCACAAAATGCTCATCGATTAATTCGCTGACTAAAGATGAAACCGTCCCTTTATTTAAGCCTGTGACTTGAGCTACTTTTGCGCGTGAGATAGGGGTATGTTCAATGATTGTTTTTAATACTAACGCTTTATTTTCTTGTTTGACAATATATTGATTCCACGTTCGACTCATACTAGACACTCGCTCTCTATAAAAAATTTAACCTTTCTTAACTGTACCATATAAGGTAAGTTGATGCATTAACTTTGTCCAACATCTAGACAAACGAAATGTGGTTGAAGGAGAGTGACCAAATTTTCGGCATGAAACAACAAGTAATTTGGTAGTTGAATAAAGAGAAATAAGAAAACAGGTACACGTCTTCATATTAGCTATGACAAGGCCTTCTAAACATATACTGCATCAAGCGTATTCTAGAAAAAGATAAAAACACTTGTGAAATCAACATTTTTTGGTTGATACACAGGTGTTTTTTCTCTGGTTATTTCTAAATGAAAACGTTATAATAATTGGACATTTGAAAGAGTATAAATCAAAGTTAGCAAGACACTTTATCGAGTTAACCGCTTATTTTGTGCCAAATAAGCGGTCACCAGCATCACCAAAACCAGGGGCAATGTAACTCTTATCGTTAAGGCCTGGATCAATGGCGCCGGTATAAATAGGCACATCCGGATGATCTTGATGAATCCGATCAATGCCTTCTTTTACTGCAATTAAACAAAGGAATTTAATGTTTTTAGCCCCGCGTTTTTTAATCGCCGTTAAGGCTGCAGAAGCGGACCCACCTGTTGCGAGCATGGGATCAACAACAATCAGTTCACGTTCACCAGCATCTTCTGGTAGCTTCAGGTAGTACTCGATAGCTTCCAATGTTTCTGGGTCACGGTAAAGACCAATATGCCCGACTTTTGCTACCGGGATTAATGATAAGATACCATCAACCATCCCTAAGCCGGCCCGCATAATAGGCACAATCCCTAACTTTTTACCACTTAGTCGTTTGACCGTTGTCTTTGCGACAGGGGTTTGAACGGTCACATCTGTTAACGGTAAATCAAGCGTGATCTCATAAGCCATCAATTTAGCAATTTCATTCACGAGTTCGCGAAATTCTTTTGGGCCCGTGCTTTCTTCACGAATAATACCGAGTTTGTGTTGAATGAGTGGATGGTGAAAGACATGCACATGTTTTTCCATAAATCATTACCTCCTTGTGTATTCGGGTGTTTATGTTACAGAAACTCACGTGACGAAACACGGTCAAAACTAGACAAAAATTTTAAAATAATTAGGCAAAGGATGATAAATGTGTTATCAATTGAACGACTAATAGAGATGACACCTTTTAAAGAGGTGACGGTTATTGCTGGACATGAGGGCTTATCTCATGAAATTAAAAGTGTCAATGTAATGGAAGTACCAGACATATACCCGTATGTGGATGAACAAGGGTTACTCTTTACGACGTTATTTCCAATTTATGATGATGAGGATGCACTACATAAATTTATTGAGCGGTTAAGTGAAAAAAACTTAGCAGGTGTAGCGATTAAACTAGGGCGTTATTTACCAGAGGTGCCTGATTATATGATTAAGCAGGCGGAACAATATCAATTTCCGATTCTTATTTTACCGAGTGATGCTAATTTATCGACGTTAACAAATTATATTTTAACGGAATTACTAGATAAAAAGACATCCTTGTTGGAGTTTCGTGAAACAATTGCGAGCCGCCTGCATCACTTCTTATTAGAAGGATCAGATATGGTCCAATTTGTCGAGGCATTATCCGAGTTATCAGAAGCCCCGATTATCATTTTAGATGCACATTTACAGATCGAAGCAACAAGTGTTGCGCCTGAATCCGTTACGATAAATAATAAAGGTCTGCATTATTTAATGAATGAAGAAATTAATGAACAACAAGTCATTGTGGAGTGCCTCAATCAAACGTATACGAAAGATGATGTATTATTTGAACCGATTATGGCAGGGAAGAAATTGTTTGGTTATCTTATGGTATTAAAGAGTGACTCTAGTAGTGAAGAAACATTAAGCATTATTGTAGAACAAGCGATTATACTGCTAGCCTATTTAATGCAAACAAAAGCGGCCATTCAACAAAAGGAACGTAATTATCTCGATAGCTTTTTGCGCGATATGTTAAATGCGCGTTATCAGTCTCAATCTGAAATCATTGATAAAGCTAAAGTGTTTAAATGGCACTTGCACTTTCCCAATGTTATTTTAGTTATTCGCTCATCAGAAACACACACCGAAAAAAGACTATCAACCTACACAAAAGTATTGGATTCAGAGAAAATAGAACAAGCGGTGAGTCATGTGTTTGATATTCCTTTGTCTAACGGAAAAGTTGCCTATTTTGAAGAAGAGCTGGTTGTTTTTATTAGTTTAGCGTTTGAAACAAGGTTACAGGAGAAATTACAAAAACTTGGTGAGTTAATTGTCAATAGCCTACACCCATTTGGAACTTTCTCTGTTAGTATTTCTGAACCAATTGAACGGCTGCAAGATATCAAATTGGGTTATCAACACGCTAGGCTCGTTCATGATATATATAAGCAACAAAACAAGACATCTTATATCAAGTTTTATCAATCCCTGGGCTTGTTCAAGCTTTTTCCATTAATAAAAGATGAAGCGAAGATGCGTGCATTTATTGAAGAATATATTGGTGATATCATTCGCTATGATCAAAAGAAGGATATGGATCTGATGCAGACATTAGCTACCTTAATTAAAAATAACGGCAATGTCCAAAAGACGTCCGATGAAATGTTTATTCATTATAATTCATTGCGCTATCGGATTCAGAAGTTAAAAGATTTAGGGGTAGATTTAAACGACGGTGATAAGATGATTGAAGTGGCAGTAGCTTGTCAGATGTATCGTTATTTACAGTTATAGCCTTGATATTTTGGTGATGGTGAGACTGTTTAACTGGAAGTGAAAAATGCACACACAATTTTAGGTGAGTGTAAATAATGATAGTTAAAGAACAACGTTAAGCTTTCTTGATGAGCATTGACGTTGTTTTTTATGGATTATGTGATAGCTGATTTTCATTAAGACAATTTTTATGTTTAAAACTATCAAAGAATGACAAAATAAAGCGGTTACATTTAGCGCTTTTCTACAATGTTTTATTGGATTGGGGTTGCTATAATCAATTTGTAAGATGAATTCACGATACATAACAGAAGGGGGGAAAAACATGTCTGAGTTAAAAATCAAGTTGTGGCAACGCTCAGACATCGATGGCTTTTTTGGACTTTTCACCAATAACTTAACGAATATGCTAGTTATGGCCGGATTGCTGATTGGTGTCGGTTTTCCAACATCGATGATTTTTGGAGCCATCTTACCAGCCGTTGGCTTATCGATTTTTGCGAGCAGTGTCATCTATAGTGTGATGGCGTATCGGTTAGCCAAAAAAGAACAACGTAATACGGTGACAGCTTTACCATCAGGGACGAGCGTGCCTCATATGTTTCTGATTGTGTTCCTGATTATGGGACCGGTCTACCGGACAACGAATGACCCTTATATTGCTTGGTTTGCCGGATTAAGTTGGGGCTTTATTGAAGGGGCGATTGAATTAGTAGGATCGTTAATTGGTCCTAAAATTAAAGCGGCCGTTCCACGGGCGGCGATGCTTGGGTCGCTTGCCGGTGCGTCGATTACGTTTATTGCGATGTCACCTGCTATGCAATCATTTGATTTACCTTACATTGGCCTTGTTTCATTCACGATTATTTTACTTGGGTGGTTTGGCAAAGTAACCTTTCCAAAACATGTGCCAGTAGGTCTTGTGGCAATTGTCGTTGGGACGGGAATTGGTTGGATGACAGGTGTCATGAACGTATCAACCTTTATCGACGCCCTCAGCACCATTGATATTGGTTTACCTACCTTTTCGATTCAACGAATTATTAGTGGATTTAATGAGGCAGCACCGTTTATCATCGCAGCTATTCCATTAGGTATTTATAACATGTTTGAAACCATCGATAACATTGAGAGCGCTGAGGTCGCGGGTGATCGTTACGATACGATGACGACGATGATCGCAGATGGATCAACAAGTATTTTAGCAAGTTTGTTTGGTAGTCCTTTCCCAACGGCTGTGTTTATCGGCCATCCCGGTTGGAAAGAAGCAGGCGCAAGGATTGGCTATACGCTTCTAACGGGGGTAACGATCTTAGTTATTTCGTGGTTAGGACTTATTTCATTATTATTAACAATTATTCCACTCGAAGCCATTTTACCGATTCTCATTTATATTGGCTTAATTATTGGAGCTCAAGCTTTTCAACAAGTGGATAAGAAATACGCACCCGCGATTATTTTAGCCCTCATTCCATGGTTAGCCGATTGGGCTAAAAATTTAATCGGCGACACACTCTCAAGTATCGGAACCAGTGCAGAAGAGATTGGTTACCATGTTATTGAAGAGACAGGCCTAGATTATAGTGGTTTAGTGACACTAGGGAGCGGGGCTATTATTATCGGTATGGTTTGGTCAACCATCTTAGTTTTTATCATTGACCAACAGTTCAAAAAGGCAAGTATTGTAAGCGTTCTATCAGCTGTGTTGTCATATTTTGGAGTGATTCACTATGACACAGTAGGCATCCATGTAGGTTTCCCGATGTTTCTTAGTTATTTAGCCGTAGCCGCCTTGTTATTGTTAATAGGCATTAGAAAAGAACATCAATCCGTTAGCGATTAAAAAAGTGGAATAACAATGAAAAAAATACATTCACCATCAAAATGGAATGACACTGTATTTACTGAAAATCACAATACAATTAATGGAGGGTTTTATTATGACAAACAAATTAGCAGTAGAAGCAAAACCGTATGAATTTACTTTTGATCCAGACAAGACAGCACTTGTGATCATTGATATGCAACGTGATTTCCTTTATCCAGGCGGATTTGGTGAACAATTAGGTAATGATGTATCAAAAACAAATGTGATCATTCCCACGGTACAAAAAATGTTAGAAAAAGCACGTGAAAAAGATATGTTCATCATCCATACCCGCGAAGGTCACCGTCCTGATCTCTCAGATGTCCCACCAAGTAAACAACGACGTGGCGGTAACATTGGTGAAGTTGGTCCAATGGGACGCATTCTTGTCCGCGGTGAATATGGTCATGATATTGTTGATGAATTACAACCGAAGTCAGGTGAAGTTGTGCTAGACAAACCAGGTAAGGGTGCGTTTTATCAAACAGATTTAGAAAGTATTTTAAAAAATAAAGGGATTGAATCACTGATTGTCGCAGGTGTCACAACACATGTGTGTGTGCAAACAACGATTCGTGAAGCAAACGACCGTGGCTTTGAATGTCTCATGTTAGAAGATGCTTGTGCCGCTTTTGATCCAAAAGACCACGAAGATTCTATTCGCATGATCAACCAACAAGGTGGTATTTTTGGTTGGACAGCACCAACTGAGAATGTCTTACGTGTATTAGGATAGGGGGGAAAGACAATGAGTAAACAAACAAAAGGAACGCCTTGGTTTGTCAAAGGTGATACAAACGGATTTTTTGGTTTATTTAGTAACGTATTAACAAACTTTTTAGCGGCGATTGGTTTACTAGCCGCGATCAATATGCCAACGGATATTTTATATGGCAAAATCGTACCAGGTACCGCGGTAGCTGTCGGACTCGGTGGGATTATCTTTGCGATTCAAGCAAGAAGAAAGTCCCTTCAGACTGGCAAAGAAGATATGACCGCCATGCCATATGGCCTGAGTGTCCCGCATTATTTCATTGTCGCCTTTGGTGTTATTTTACCGGTCTATGCGGCGACAAATGATTGGGTCATTGCTTGGTCAACAGGGATTGCTTGGAACTTAGTCCAAGGGATTATTATGACACTCGGTGCCTTTGTCGGACCGTTCATTCAAAAATATATCCCACGGTCAGCGTTACTCGGGTCACTTGCAGGGATTGCTTTAACCTTTATTGCGATGAACCCAATGGGAGAGATTTTCTCTACGCCATATATCGGTTTATTAACACTGGTCATCGTTCTTGGTGGTTGGATTGCCCATAAGAAGTTACCTGGTAACATTCCAGCAGGTTTACTTGCGATTATTATCGGGATGACCCTTGCCTGGGTAACAGGTTACATGGACTTCTCAGCGGTACAAGAAGCAGCAAGTGGTTTTAGAATTGCCTTCCCATCTGTTGCGATTGGTAACTTAATTGAAGGCTTTGCTTATCTTTCACCTTTCTTAGCAGCGGCAATCCCACTTGCCATCTATGACTTTTTAGAGAGTCTAGATAACATTGAAAGTGCGGAAGTTGAAGGAGATAAATATCCAACGACACAATCCTTGCTTGTCCCAGGATTACTCACGATGTTCGGTTCATTCTTAGGCAGTCCTTATCCAACAATCATCTACATTGGACACCCTGGTTGGAAAAAAGCGGGTGCACGTGTCGGCTATTCACTTGCGACAGGTGTTGGGGTTATGCTCATTGCCTTTATCGGTTTAATGCCACTGGTCATGTCCGTTATTCCACTTGTGGCGTTGTTACCAATTTTAGTCTATATTGCGATGACGATTGGTACGCAAGCTTATACAACGGCTGATCCAAAACACGTGCCCGCGATGATTCTAGGCTTGATGCCTTTTATCGCAAGTTATGTCATCTTACAAGTAGACAATGCGTTAACCGCCGCCGGTTTAAGTGCAAGTGAGATTGGTTTTAACGTACTGAAAGATAACGGTGTCTACTATGAAGGATGGTCAACGCTTGGTGCGTCAGATATTTTAGTGTCGATGATGTTAATTACGATTGTGATTTATCTTATTGAGAAGAACTATAAAGTTGCGGCCATTTATAGCTTAATTACAGCCGTACTGTCATTCTTTGGTTTTATTCACGCAGGGGCTTTTGGATTTGGCACAGGTAGTGAAGCAGCATTAGGTTATGTTGCCATGGCTGCTGGTTTACTGTTCTTAAATTACTATAAGCATCCAGATGAAAGACACGAATAATATCACGATGACTGAGAGAAGGGGTGCTTTGTGAAATTAACCGGAAAACAAATCGATTGGGGACTTAAACGTTTTCTCCTCGGACAAAATACGGGACAAGTAATCGGTCAAGTGGTTGGCGTCTATCAAAAAGTGATCAATGTTCAGTTAATATATGCCGACCGTCTCATCACCATAGCTAAGTCACAGGTTGTGCAAACGCCCGATATGATAAAAATCTATGAGGATGATGTGTTTAACGCCTGCGTTAAACACATCAATCCGAGTAGTCATGTCTATTTAATTGGCTATAATACATTGATGATTGATGATGTTGTGATTGATTTTCATCATGCTGAACTATGGAGCGGTCGCTTTATTCGTTACCCAGACAGTGTCGAGGTCGCAGAACAAATCATTAAACCACTAAAGAAATTCTTAATCCGCAAGGGAAAAAGTCAAGGGATTCTAGGAAGTTATCTAGCTGTAAAAAACCAGCCATTACCTGATCCGTTATCATTACATCAAGATGCGTTAAAAGACCGGCTAATGATGTTTAAACAATGGCCTACGCTTGACGTGATGAAACAATTTGTTGGATTAGGCATTGGTCTTACACCTTCAGGTGATGATTTTTTGTTGGGATTGTTTAGCGTTTTTTACTACTACCACAGTTCGGAATGGCGGCTCATTATAGAATACAAAGATGACTTGCTCCAGTATATGAAAGAGCGCACAACACCAGTGAGTTACCACATGTTGAAACAAATGATTTATTCTCAGACAAACGATGCACTAAAAACAGTGATTGAAAAAGGATCTGACATGAAGTTAAAAGATTTAGAGATATTTTTACAGATTGGCTCAACTTCAGGGACAGACATGCTTGTCGGTGTTCTTGTTGGACTAGAGCATATGCATAGAAAGACTATTCAAGGGGGAATGAGTGATGGTATCGAAAGTGATCATCGAGAAGAATGCTTATCATGATTCGGTAACTTTAATGTCGTTATCGGGGAAAGTATTAAGTAAAGAAGGCGTAAATGAAGCGGTTGTCTCTATGGCAACAGTGATGAATAAAGAATTATTAGATAATATTGGACTGTTAACAGAAGAAGCAAAAACAGCAACAGAGAATGATTTAATTATTGCGGTTAAGGCAGAAAATGAAGCAGCCTTAACGGAGACGATGCAATTTATTGATGATGCATTAAACAAGAAAAAAACAAGTAAAAAAACTGGTCAAGAAAAAACGGCTGAAACACTCCCGCAAGCGCTTGATCATTTACCTGATGCAAATCTAGCGATTATATCTGTGCCCGGAGAATACGCTGCCAGAGAGGCACGATTAGCTTTAAATAAAGGTCTTCACGTGATGATGTTTAGTGATAATGTCACGATTGAAGATGAACGTGCGTTAAAAGAACTTGGTCGGGACAAAGGTTTACTTGTCATGGGACCAGATTGTGGAACGGCGATGCTGAATCAGACCGGTCTATGTTTTGCGAATAATGTTCGAGAAGGCGGTATTGGTTTAGTTGCGGCTTCAGGGACAGGATTACAAGAAGTCGCTGTCCAAATTGACCGACTCGGCTATGGTGTGAGTCAAGCGATTGGAACAGGAGGGCGTGACTTACACAAAGATATCGGCGGGATTATGATGCTTGAAGGCTTGCGTGCTTTAAATGAAGATGATGAAACAAGTGTGATTGCCCTCATCTCAAAGCCACCAGCAAAAGAAGTGCAAGATAAAATATTGGCTGAAGTTAAAAAAGTAAATAAACCGGTGATTGTTGGCTTCTTAGATGGTGACAAGGAAGCCGTTGAAGCTTCAGATGCAACGTTTGCTAGTACATTAATTGAAACGGCAAGACAAGCGGTATTAGCACTTGATCCATCCGTGACGATTGAGCGTGAGATGGGTGAAAAGTTAACTTTATTTGCAGAGAACGAACAAGCTAAGCTTGACGCATCACAACAATATATTCGCGGTCTCTTCTGCGGGGGAACGTTAACATCAGAAGCGCTCTCAATTCTTCGTAGTGAAGGTTTAACAGTAAAAAGTAATGTGGCGAAAAGACCAGAAGAGAAACTAGACGATATTCATGTGAGCACGGGCCATACGTTACTTGATATGGGTGATGATGATTTTACCAAAGGGAAACCACACCCAATGATTGAACCATCGTTAAGAAATGAGCGAATCAGAGAAGAGCTACTAAATAAAGAGACAGCTGTTTTACTGCTTGACTTTGAACTCGGTTACGGCGCACATGAAGATCCGGTTGGAGAATCGATTGGGGTGCTACGTGAAACATTAGAAGAATTAAACCAACAAGGAAGACATGTGACAGTGATTAGCTATATGTGTGCAACGAAGAACGATAAACAAGGTTATGACAATCAAGTCGACCGTTTAAGTGCGCTTGGCGTCTATGTTGCATCTTCAAATGAAGAAATGAGTCAATTAGCGGCCATGATTACAAAAAAGGAGGTCAAATAAATGGGTAACATTCAAAACTTATTCTCACAACCATTAAAAGTGATAAACATTGGAACATCCACATTTAAAAAAGATTTAGACTTGCAACAAACTGAAGCTGTACAATATGATTGGCGACCTCCCGCAGGTGGAAACATTCAGTTGATCGAGGCACTTGATAGGTTTATCGATAGCGATTCAGTACAAGCAGCAAACGAAGAAGCGATTAAGCGGATCAAAGATGCCCATCCGTTCCTCATTGATATTGATCAAGCGAAACATGTCATTCCAGGTATGCATGAGAAAAAGATTCTTCATTCTGGTCCGCCTATTACTTGGGATAAGATGTGTGGACCTGTAAAAGGTGCTATTATCGGCGCGCTGATGTATGAAGGATTGGCTAAAGATGAGTCCGAAGCAACATCACTTATCGAACGTGGTGAGATTGAGTTCGGTCCAGCGAATGAACATCAAGCCGTTGGTCCAATGGCGGGTATTATTTCGCCATCGATGCCTGTTCACGTCATTGAAAACCGTACCCATGGTAACCGCGCGTATTGTACGGTGAACGAAGGTTTAGGTAAAGTGCTCAGATTTGGAGCAAACTCTAAAGAAGTACTTGACCGCTTAAAGTGGATTGAAACAACTTTTGCACCGGCACTAAAAAAAGCATTGGCTTTATCTGATGGGATTGATTTAAAATCAATTACCTCACAAGCGTTGCACATGGGTGATGAGTGTCACAACCGTAATAAAGCGTCAACCAGTCTGTTTTATCGTGAAATCATTGATTATTTCTTACAGACTGACCTTACTCAAGTTGAGTTACGTGATGTCGTTGGATTCATTAAAAATAATGAACATTATTTCTTGAACTTGTCGATGCCAGCAAGTAAATCAGCACTAGATGCGGCTCATGGTATTCCTTACTCAACAGTCGTGACCACAATGGCACGTAATGGGGTTGAGTTTGGGATCCGAGTGAGCGGTTTAGGAGAAAAAGAGTGGTTCACAGCACCAGCCAATTTTGTGAAAGGGCTCTTTTTCCCTGGTTACACAGAAGACGATGCGGCACCAGATTTAGGTGACAGTACGATTACTGAAACGATGGGAATTGGTGGCTTTGCGATGGGGGGGTCTCCTGCGATTGTTCAATTTGTTGGTGGTGACGTTGAAGATGCCATTAGCTATAGTGAACAAATGTATGAAATCACTGTTGGTGAGAATACCAACTATTCGATTCCGACGCTTAACTTTAGAGGGGGAGCATTTGGTATTGATATTAGAAAAGTGATTCAGACAAACATCTTACCAGTTATTAATACAGGTATGGCGCATAAAGAAGCTGGTGTTGGTCAAGTTGGGGCTGGTATTGTCCACCCACCAAAAGCGTGCTTTGAACAAGCGTTACTAAGATTTAAAGAAACATACGAGGAGGGAACATCATGAGCAAAATTTTAATTGCGCTTGGTGGTAACGCTCTAGGTGAAAATCCAGAAGAACAGAGAAAGCTCACGCATCAAGCAGCCAAGCCAATTGTCGATATGATTGAACAAGGTCATCAAGTGATTCTCTCACACGGAAACGGTCCACAAGTTGGGGCGATTCATTTAGCTTTCGGTAAATATGCTGAGGAAAAAGGGTTAGACAAATCAATGCCCTTCGCTGAATCCGGGGCGATGAGTCAGGGGTATATTGGTTATCACCTGCAGAATGCTTTACGTGAAGAGTTGGCAGATCGTGGACTTAATCGCTCTGTTGCCTCTATTGTTAGCCAAGTGCTTGTTGATAAACATGATCCAGCCTTCACATCACCAACGAAGCCGATTGGACCGTTCTATTCAAAAGAAGAGGCGGACCAATTGATGAAAGAAACAGGAGACATTTATATTGAAGATTCCGGTCGTGGTTATCGTAAAGTGATTCCTTCGCCTAAACCTATAGATATTGTTGAAAAAGATATTATGAAAGACCTCATTGATAACGGTCATATTGTCATTGGCGCCGGTGGTGGTGGTATTCCGGTTATCCAAGAAGGCAAACATAAACTCACCGGTGTTGAGGCTGTGATTGATAAAGACTTAGCGAGTGAGTGTTTAGCGGAAGTGTTAGATGTCGATTTCTTCTTTATTCTCACAGGTGTTGACCAAGTGGCAATCAACTTTGGAAAGCCCAACCAAACAGCGCTTGATTCGATGTCAGTGAAAGAAGCAAAAGGTTATATCGCAGAAGGTCAATTCCCTAAAGGGAGTATGTTACCTAAAGTAGAAGCAGCAATTAAGTTTGTCGAATCTAAAAAAGAAAGAAAGGCGATCATTTCATCGCTTGAACGTGCGAAAGAAGCCGTTGAAGGAAAAACAGGGACAGTTATTTATAAAGACCGCGAAAGTATGTTAATGAACTAAATGATAACACGATGTATCTTCGGATATGTCGTGTTTTCGTTGTTTCACAAGGATGTTTCTTGTCATTAAAAACCCCAAGTGTTATTATAAAATGTAGACGTTTACGAAACAAGGCGTCAGTATCTATTAGAGGAGCGTACATTTATGCGTGGAATACTAAAAAAGATTTTTGATGGTAATGAACGCCAATTAAAAGAACTGCGACCAACAGTTGATCAAATTGAGGCGTTAGAGAAAGATTTTGAAAGTTTATCAGATAGTGATTTGAAAAATAAAACAACGGAACTAAAACAACGCGTAGAAAACGGTGACACGTTAGACGATGTGATGGTTGAAGCTTATGCAGTTGTAAGAGAAGCTTCAAAACGCGTGTTAAATATGCGTCCATTCCCGGTACAGTTAATGGGAGCGATTGTTCTTCATGGTGGTAACATTGCTGAAATGAAAACAGGTGAAGGGAAAACCCTCGCTTCAACCTTACCAGCATATTTAAATGCCCTGTCAGGTGACGGTGTCCACATTATTACGGTCAATGAATACTTAGCGGACCGTGATGCGAAAGAAATGGGACAGTTATTTGAATTTCTCGGTTTAACCGTTGGCTTAAATGTGAGTGGATTATCTAAAGAAGAAAAACGAAAAGCTTATGAAGCAGATATTACCTATGGTACAAATAATGAATTTGGTTTTGACTATTTGCGTGACAATATGGTGCTCTATAAAGAACAGATGGTCCAACGCCCCCTCAACTTTGCGATTATTGATGAGGTCGACTCGATCTTAATTGATGAGGCGAGAACGCCATTAATTATTTCAGGAAGTGCGCGTAAGTCAGCGTCACTTTATCAACAAGCGAATAGCTTTGTCAGAGGACTAAAGAAAGAACATGACTTTAGTTATGATGAAAAGACAAAAGGGGTTCAGTTAACGGAAGAAGGCATTACAAAGGCAGAAAGCTTCTTTAATATTGATAACCTCTTTGATTTAAAACATGTGACGTTAACGCATCATATTAATCAAGCACTTAAAGCACACGCGTCGATGCATCGTGACACAGACTATGTGATTGAAGAAGAGCAAGTCGTGATTGTTGATCAATTCACAGGGCGTCTCATGAAAGGACGTCGTTATAGTGATGGTTTACACCAAGCGATTGAGGCAAAAGAGGGCCTACAGATTCAGAATGAATCAATGACGCTTGCTTCGATTACGTTCCAAAACTTCTTTAGAATGTATAATAAATTATCAGGTATGACGGGGACGGCAAAAACAGAAGAGGAAGAGTTCCGTAACATTTATAATATGGATGTTGTGGCTATTCCAACAAACAAACCGATTATTCGTGACGACCGTCCCGACCTTATCTTTAAGACGATGGACGGGAAGTTTAAGGCGGTAATTGAGGATATTAAATCTCGCCATGAAGCGGGTCAACCAGTCCTTGTTGGTACAGTGGCTGTTGAAACGTCAGAAGTGATTTCAGCGTTACTGAAAAAACGTGGCGTCCCGCATAACGTTTTAAATGCGAAAAACCACTACCGTGAAGCAGAAATTATTGAAAATGCCGGAGAGCAAAAAGCCGTCACGATTGCGACCAATATGGCAGGACGTGGGACAGATATCAAGCTAGGTGAAGGGGTTAAAGACCTCGGCGGTTTAGCCGTTATTGGTACTGAACGTCACGAATCGCGCCGGATTGATAATCAGTTACGCGGGCGTTCAGGACGCCAAGGTGATCCGGGTGTGACACAGTTCTATCTATCGATGGAAGACGATTTAATGCGTCGTTTTGGTTCTGATAACATGAAAGCTGTGATGGATCGATTTAAGATGGATGATGCTCAACCGATTGAAAGTAAAATGGTATCAAAAGCGGTTGAATCAGCACAAAAACGCGTGGAAGGTAACAACTTTGATGCGCGTAAGAATGTCTTAAGTTATGATGATGTGTTACGTGAACAACGAGAAATTATTTATCAACAACGGTATGACGTGATTGATTCAGATAACTTAAAAGATATCGTATTGAATATGATTGAAACGGTTGTCGAAAATCAAGTGGAACTCCATACCCAAGATGAAGATAACACGAAATGGGAACTTGATGGACTGACTGAATATATTCATGCAAACCTTGTTGAGTCAGAATACCTTACCCGAAGTGATTTATCAGATCAGTCACCAGAAGCACTTGTCTCACTGATTATGGATAAAGTGAAAGAGAAATATGATGTGAAAGAACAAGACATGGGCGAAGAACGGATGCGTGAGTTTGAGAAAGTCATACTCTTACGTGTCGTTGATACGAAATGGATGGATCATATTGATCAAATGGACCAACTCCGACAAGGGATTCATTTACGTGCTTATGCACAAAACAATCCACTGAATGAATACCGGATGGAAGGCTTTAATATGTTTGAAGCGATGGTTCAATCAATCAATGAAGACGTCGCGCGTTATGTAATGAAAGCACAAGTACGTGAGAACCTACAACGTCAAGAAGTCGCAAAAAATGCGACAGCTGTCTCAGGTGATGACGGTAAAAAACAAAAGAAAAAACAACCATTTGTGAAGTCTGACAGCATTGGACGGAACGATCCATGTCCGTGTGGGAGTGGAAAGAAATACAAACATTGTCACGGTAAATAATGACCAATGGGCATCCTAAGCGTTAGGATGTCCGTTTGATTGTAAAGAATAGATGAGGTGAAGGGTAATGGAATTAGTAGAAATTAAACAAGAATTAGAGAAGATGACTAACCGTTTAGCGGATTTTAGGGGGTCTCTTTGACTTAGATGAAAAGCGGACCAAAATAGCGGAGTTAGAACATGAAATGACGGCACCAGATTTTTGGGATGACCAAAAAAATGCACAAAAAGTCATTGATGAAGTAAATAGTTATAAAGATGTCGTCAATCGTTTTGATGCGCACGTAGAAACGCTAGAAAACTTAGAAGTCAGTTATGAACTCGTAAAAGAAGAAGCGGATGAAGATCTCAGACTTGAGCTAGAGGAAGAGTTAGCTCAGCTACAAGAGGACTTAAACGCCTTTGAGTTATTGATGTTATTAAGTGAGCCTTATGATAAGAACAATGCGATATTAGAGCTTCACCCAGGTGCGGGTGGGACAGAATCTCAAGACTGGGGCAGTATGCTACTTAGAATGTATACGCGTTGGGCTGAGAAAAAAGGTTTCAAAGTCGAGACACTTGATTACTTACCGGGCGATGAAGCGGGGATTAAAAGTGTGACCTTGCTGATCAAAGGTCACAATGCTTACGGTTATTTAAAGGCAGAAAAAGGAGTCCACCGCTTAGTAAGGATTTCACCCTTTGACTCACAAAACAGACGTCACACGTCGTTTGTATCTTGTGATGTGATGCCAGAACTATCTGATGATGTCGATATTGATATTAAAACGGAAGATTTAAAAATTGACACGTATCGTGCCTCGGGTGCCGGTGGACAGCATGTTAATACAACGGATTCAGCGGTTCGGATTACACACTTACCAACGAATTCGATTGTGACGTGTCAATCAGAGCGGTCGCAAATTAAAAACCGTGAACAAGCGATGAAAATGTTAAAAGCAAAGCTCTATCAACTAGAAATTGAAAAGCAACAAGCTGAAGTTGATGCGCTACGTGGTGAGCAAAAAGAAATCGGTTGGGGAAGTCAAATTCGTTCATACATTTTCCAACCGTACACGATGATTAAAGATCACCGGACCAACATTGAAGTTGGT
Organism: Bacillota bacterium; assembly: GCA_051746745.1. Taxonomy (GTDB): domain Bacteria; phylum Bacillota; class Bacilli; order Bacillales; family Amphibacillaceae; genus Halolactibacillus. The sequence continues at coordinate 19,123 of JBNJFJ010000027.1, forward strand.
AACGTCCAAGGTGTGATGGACGGGGATCTTGATCCATTTATTGATGGTTACTTGCGCCAACAAATGCGGTAAGCCATTTTTAAAAAATCCAATCAGTCATGGAAAAAGGAATCCCCTTAAAGTGAGAGGTGCATCCACTTTAAGGGGATTTTTATGAAGTAATATGAGAAGGCCCCTTTTACTTTTTTTGTAAATATGTTAGAGTAGAGTTAGAGTTTCTGGATTAACATTATACATACTTATAAAAAGGAGAGGCTTATGCAAAAACAGATGAAGAATCAAGGTGTTATTTGGGTCATTGTGGTGTTAGTGATGTTTTTAATTGGGACAAGTGTGTTGCTTTATCAGGAACATGAGGCGGATAAGCGTGCTTTTCAAAGTCTATTAAATCGTGTCTATATGGAAGTAGATAGTATTTTGCATACTACTTCACTCATAACTGAAAATAGTACAGCAGACGATGCGTATGTTGAACGCCTGTTCATTAATTTAGAAGTGAGATTGAATAACATCACAACGTTATTAGAGTTTGCTGACCGTACTGTTGATGATACCAACTTTCCAAACGGTGATTTTGCAAGGATAGCCGTCTATACAAGCGTAGAAGATTATGGAGAAGACGCATACGTTAAGCGGGTACAAGAGGTGTTAACGAATATAAAAGAAGCCATGTATTCAGAAGAACATAACCAAGAGGACCCGACCCTTACCCCGGAAGAATTCAATACCATTGTAGAAGAAGCAACAGATCAAGCTTGGGAGCATTTTAATTAAATAATGATGATGTTCTTGAAAATAGACAAATGAGACGTTCAGTTATAGCTGGATGTCTCTTTTTTAGTGTCATTTTAATCCTTTACTCTGATGATGAGACAGTGTGTTAACGGGTCAAAGCCAGTTGTTTCCTGTCTCATTATCTGATATACTCCTTTAGGTTGTAACAAATTGCTAAGGGGTGGATGTAATGATACAAAAATATAGACGAGAACCAATGCCAAGACCTTTTGTATTAACTTTTGAGTACAGTTTAGTTTTGCTTGGTTCATTTATGATTGCGATTGGCTTTAATTTATTTTTACTACCGAATCAAGTTGCCTCTGGTGGCGTTGCGGGTATTAGTACGATTTTGAATAGTGTGTTTGGTTTTAGCCCAGATATTATTCAGTGGGCGATTAATATCCCTTTATTTGTATTAGGGATTTTCATTTTAGGCAAGAACTTCGGGATGAAAACCTTCGTTGGTACGATTGCGGTCCCGTTCTTTGTTGGGATAAGTAGCGCTTGGCCTGCAGCAACACCAGACCCATTACTCGGTGCGATTTTCGGCGGTATGGCTTGTGGTGTGGGGATTGGTATTGTTTTTCGTGGGAAAGGTTCGACGGGCGGTATCGATTTAGCGGCGCAAATCTTACATAAATACGTCCCACTTCCGTTTGGAATCTGTGTGGCCCTTTTTGATGGGGTGATCGTCTTAACGGCAACGTTCGTCTTTTCGGTGGAACAAGGTTTGTATGCTTTGATTGGGTTATTTGTGACCAGTCGAACGATTGATTTAGTCCAAGTCGGTCTAAACAGTTCAAAAAATTTAATGATTATCACCGATCATGTCGAACCAGTAAGAGAAGCCTTGCTCAATCAAGTTGACCGAGGTGTCACTGTGTGGCAAGCAGAAGGTGGTTATACTAAAGAAGAGCGGCGCATGATTATGTGTGTGGTGAATCAAAACGAGTTTAGTCGAACATCACAAAT
>JBNJFJ010000028.1:0-6188 GCA_051746745.1 Bacillota bacterium
AGTAGAAAAACCTATGCTTAGTTGAACGAGCATGGGTCGCCTTTAAGGTGTCCTTACGAAATCCCCTTCCTCAAACATTCGTGAGAATGTTAGGTGGGGGTAGTTCAACGGAGACTATAAGAACTATAGATGGCTTATAAAAGACCCTAAACACAATGCGTGAACAAACGACAAGTCACGCCTTTGGCGTGACTTAGTCTGATACTTTTAAATAAGCTTGTAGTCTAGAGTCTTGTTTAGGTAAATCAATTGTCACCGTCGTCCCGATCTCTTCTTCACTTTCAATTTTCATACGGAACTGATCTTTATAATACAACTTAAGCCGGTAGTATATATTTTCAATCCCAACATGTTCGCCCATGGATGTACCGGCTGTCATGTCATTTTGCAATTGATTGAGACGCTCTTCAGGGATGCCCACCCCATCATCTTCAATCACAAAGCGTAACCCAAGTGATGTTTTTTTAATCGTAATATTTATTTCACCCACGCCTTTTTTCGGTTCAATGCCATGCAGCGATGCATTTTCAACAAATGGCAGGAACGTTAGATTCGGGATCTCAAAGTCCGCTAGTTGCTCATCGACATAGACATGATATTTCAAACGATCACCAAAACGATACCCTTGTATTTCTAAAAAAGCTTGAATCAGGCGCACTTCATCAAGCACCGTCACCCAATTGCTGCCCCACTGCAATGAATTTCTAAAGATTCCGGCCATATTTTCAATCATCATAGCTGTTTCTGTTTCCTCTTTCATAACGCTACGCATTCGAATCGTTTCTAAGGCGTTGAATAAAAAGTGCGGATTGATTTGACTTTGAAGTGCACTAAGTTGGGCTTCCTTTTCTCTTAATGCCAGTTCTTTCTTTTCAAGATTTGCTTTAAATACTTCATTAAAGAGTTCGTTCATCTTTCGTGTCATTCGGTTAATTTGATTGGCCAACTGACCAATCTCATCTTTTGACTTTACGTGTGGATATTCTGCAAAGTTCTTTTTCGCAATATGCCGCGTATGATCCAAAATATTATTTAAGCGACTGTGAAACGAACGCGATAAATAAATGATTAAAAAGGCGGGTAAAATAAAGTTCATCAGTCCTAGTATCAGTATATACGTTGTTGAATCAGATAGCTCAGCTTTATATATTGATTCATCAACAACTGTCACAACTGACCAACCTTCCACATATCGATCTATAAAAGTTTGACGAGTGATATATGGGTCTTTCATCTCCTGGCTTTCTTTAAACACACTCCCACCAATATGATGTTCATCGGTCGTGAATAAGACTTGGTCCTTTTCATCAAGTAAATATATCTCCCCTTGAATCGACGCATTATGAATCGCATCATTTAACATTCTTTCATCAAGTTGAAAATGCACAACGTGCATATAATTCGCATAAAGTGAAAAGTAATTCAGTTTCCGGTACACATCAAGTGAGACTGCTTCCTCTTCAATCGTTGCCACAATATACGGTGTCCCATCTTGAGGTAAGTGCGAAAACCACGGGTAATTCTCGCTACTTCCAATCAAACGATTAACCCCACCGGCATACAACATCGTTGGATTCGTTGTATAAAACTGAATGTCTTGCACGGCATTATATAGCGGCACTGTTTTACGATATTGATGCACGACTTGGGTATAACCTTGAATGTAATCAACTAAATCAGAATAAGATCGATCGAAAAACTCATAGAGGCGCATATCCATATACAATGTCGTCGATAAACCGAGGGCTTGATCAATGAGTTGTTTAACATTTTCTTTTGTCTCGACCGTCATCAGATCGACATCATCGCGTTTTTGTGCAATAAAGTTATCACTCGTCGTTTGATAAAAGACAATATTAGAGATGATGATGGGAAGGAGCACAGTAATCATATACACGATAAGTAATTTATTACGTATTTTTAAATCATTAAATGATTCCCATACTCTTTTCATCCAACATCCCTCTTTATTTCATTATGACGTTTTTTCTTTTAAGGTTACACGACTAGTCGTGCTCCGTTCTTTTTTCGTTTCTTCTAATGGTTCTTCCGCTAAAACCGCTTGTTTTCTTATCATCCGATTCACGACCGTATATAGTTGCCCCATGACTAAGAAGCTAAACGGCGTCACCGATAAAAACGGAATCAAACCTGGTACCATATATAAAGCAACACCTAAAGCAATGATTGAAACGATGAGAAGGATAAATGAAATTGGCGCACCTAGTGCTAAGATGAGACTGTTTTTTATCAACGCTTTCCCTTTTGCCTCTGTTAAAATGCGCGTAGGGAAAAGATACAGACTGACGACTATAAACAAAACAAGGCCCATTACCCAACCAGTCGATAACAAGGTATGTTCTAAACCAGAGACGACTTTTAAATAATTAAAGTTAAAGGTTAATAAGTAGACCCCAAAGACAAACAACAAACCGTAACCATTGGCAGTGAAGAAATGTTGCCGATAACTTGTCGCAAACACTTTAAAAATCGAAAATTGTCGATCCCCTTTCACAAACCGCGACATTACCACATGGATGCTGTATAACGCCGGGAAAAAGCCAAACACAACAAGCCCAAGTAGGGTTGAAAATAGCCATAATAATTGTAAATAAACAAAGTGCCATAACCACTCCAAAGCACGATAAAATGATGTTGAAACAAAACCGTAGTTACTTCCCATCGCTCGCTAGACCAGTCGGTCTAGCTTCACCTCCTAAAGTATATTTATAACCAAGCTGCCAATAATTTCTCCCCGAGTGCCTGATGTGGACTCGTTCCAACGATTCCTATGACTAAATCAAACGGTAAATCATAACCGATTGCTTGACGAAAAGCTGACTCAGACCGAAGGGGTAGTTGATACAGATGCTCTTCTCCTGTTCGATCATCTACCGCCGTATATGAACCAAGTGCCTCATCTACTTCTTCACTAAACTGATCAACAGGAGCCAAATAATAAGGGTCAAGCATCAATTGTTCTAAACCTTCATCAACAATAATCACATCTGCTTGTCGGTCAATCATTTCAATCGTTAATCGGTCGTGTGAAGGTAAAAACAACTTCACATTCACCGCGATATCTGACGGTAAATCATCTCCTAATACTTCGAGAATATAAGCTTCCATCTCTTCGGTCAGTTGGGTGGGCACACTCGAAATAAAACTCACATGAAAGACTTCCGGGTCATGATGACTGTCATTCATCCCACACCCAGATAACAAACCGAGAACGATCATACTCATTATCACGCTTAAAACTAACTTTTTTTTCATCTTTTCACCTACACCATAAAACGAACAACAAATGGTTGGATATACCAAACAAAGAGCGTATAAACAATAAAACAAAACACGATAAAAGGTAATTGTGCGCGTTGTTTCTTTTGTCGTCGTTTCAAATTTTGATATGCTTTAAATGTAAAAACACTTAAGGCAACGCCTAGCAACATATGAAGGAGATGCCGATCGGTTTGATAAAAATAAAACTGTAAAACAAGGACATACATAACGACAACAATAATCTGGGCTGTTTGTGGTTTCATTTTGTCACTTCCTTTAATAATTTCAGTTTTATCCTATCATATTTTAAAGCGCTTTCATCTGATTTTACTATAGCATTCACTGTAAAAACTATAGATTATGTGAAATTCTATAGTTTTTTCACCAAAACCTATAGAACCTCCCCTTAAATTAAAGCGCTTTCTTTTGTAAGATGAACGTAATCCAATTATATGCTTCATACAAGACTAAAGAAGGAGGGTTTATATGACCCGAGGTGCTTATCATACAAATGACTATACGAATCGCTTTTTAGCGTTAGGGATTGACCAACAAGCGATTGATGACAAAATCATCGACACGTGGGAGCGGCTCTTTACCAGTAAAGACCCAGCATTACAAATATACTTTGAGACTAGAGATGAGATGGGGTATGTTGTAGATACGGGCAATAATGATGTCCGAACAGAGGGACAGTCCTACGGGATGATGATGGCGGTGCAAATGGGCAATCAAGACGTGTTTGACCGGATTTGGAAATGGACAAAAACCCATATGTATATGGAAGAAGGATTGCACCAAGGCTACTTTGCGTGGTCATGTCAGCTTGACGGAACGAAAAACGCTTACGGTCCAGCGCCTGACGGAGAAGAATATTTTGCGATGAGCCTCTTCTTTGCCTCTCACCGCTTCGGTGACAGGGAAGCACCTTTTAACTATAGTGAACAAGCGCGGGAGATTTTAAGTCGTTGTTTGCGTAAAGGTGACGATGAGACAGGTCACACGATGTGGGACTTAGATAACTATCTAATTAAATTTGTACCTGAGGTTGATTTTAGTGACCCGTCGTATCACTTGCCTCATTTCTATGAATTATTCGGCGACTGGGCAAATGAAGAAGACCGTCCTTTCTGGAAAGAAGCTGCCAAACGGAGTCGTGACTATATCACGTTAGCTGCCCATCCAGTGACAGGTCTCTCGCCTGAGTATGCTTTTTATGACGGAACACCGAACCATATTCGCGGCTTTGGTGACTTCTTTAGTGATTCTTACCGCGTTTGTACCAACATCGCGCTTGATTATGAGTGGTTCGGTGATGAAACAACACCACTAGATGCTATTGACCGACTGCATCAGTTCTTTAAAGATCAGCCGGTGGCGGACTATCGTCGATATAAAATCGACGGAACACCATTTGATGAACCGGCGCTTCACCCGGTTGGTTTATTTGCGACCCTTGCAGCCGGAGGACTGGTCCGCGAGACAGCTGTGGCTAACGACTATGTCAAAACATTTTTTGATATGCCACTCCGTCAAGGTGATCGTCGTTATTATGATAACTGCTTATATTTCTTTAGTCTCCTTGCTTTAGCGGGACGCTTTACTATTTATTCAAACTAACTAACTGGAGGTAACAACATGAAAATTTCAAATCCTATTTTAACAGGCTTTAATCCCGATCCAAGTATTTGTCGCGCCGGTGAAGATTACTATATTGCGACATCAACCTTTGAATGGTTCCCTGGTGTCAGCATCCACCATTCTAAAGACTTAAAAAACTGGGAACTCGTATCACGTCCATTAAATCGCAAGTCGTTACTCGATATGAAAGGTAATCCAAACTCTGGTGGTGTTTGGGCACCACAATTGTCTTATCATGATGGTCAGTTCTGGCTCATCTACTCAGATATTAAAGTTACCGACGGCCAGTGGAAAGATTCACATAACTATTTAACGACATGCGACACGATTGACGGCGAATGGTCTGAACCGATCTATATGAATTCATCTGGTTTTGACCCATCATTGTTCCATAACCCAAATGACGGTAAAAAATATTTTGTGAACATGGTCTGGGACCCACGTGAAGGACACCATAATTTTTACGGTATTGTCTTACAAGAATATGACCATGACCAACAAAAGCTCGTTGGTGACAAGAAAATCATCTTTAAAGGCACCGATGTGAAATTAACAGAAGCGCCTCACCTTTATTATATTGATGGCTACTATTATCTACTAACGGCTGAAGGTGGAACAAAGTTTGACCACCAAGCAACGATTGCTCGTTCTAAAACAATTGATGGACCTTATGAAGTTCATCCAGAAAATCCATTAATCTCATCTTTTGCTCACCCGCGGATTCGCCTGCAAAAGGCTGGGCATGGCTCACTCGTAAAAACACATACAGATGAATGGTTCTTTGTCCACTTAACAGGACGGATTTTGCCGAAACAAAATGAACCACTTCTTGACCCACGTGGTTTCTGTCCACTTGGTCGTGAAACAGCGATTCAACGTGTCGAGTGGCGCGATCAATGGCCTTACATCGTTGGTGGTAATTATCCACAAGATGAGATTGACGGACCTGCGATTGAAGAACAACCAAAACCAAAACAACCTGACGTCGTTGATTTTGATGAACCAACGTTGCCACTTGATTTCCAATCATTACGCATTCCTTTAGAGGAAGACATTTTATCATTAACAGAGCGCCCAGGTCACTTAAGACTTAAAGGACGTGAATCATTAACGTCACTCTTTACTCAAGCTCTTGTGGCAAGACGCTGGCAAGACTTTAGTTTCGAAGCAGAAACAAAAGTTGAATTTAAACCAACAACGTTCCAGCAACAAGCGGGACTTGTCAATTACTACAACACCGATAACTGGACGTATCTCTATATCAC
>JBNJFJ010000028.1:6288-12117 GCA_051746745.1 Bacillota bacterium
AGCAGAAACAAAAGTTGAATTTAAACCAACAACGTTCCAGCAACAAGCGGGACTTGTCAATTACTACAACACCGATAACTGGACGTATCTCTATATCACGCACCATGAAGAAAAAGGACGGGTACTCGATATGATGGTACTCGACAACTTAGCTTATTCTCAACCGATTAAGGGTGAGGAAATCGTGCTAGGTGATACCGAAGCCGTGTATTTACGCGTCAATGTTGAGGTCAATGATTATTACTATAGCTATAGCTTAGACGGCGAAACATTCCACCGCATTGGACCAACCTTTAAGTCTTATAAGCTATCGGATGATTATATCCAAGGTGGTGGCTTCTTTACTGGCGCATTTGTTGGTATGTGTGCCCAAGATAACTCAGGGGAACGCTTAGCTGCCGATTTTGATTACTTTAGATATTCTAACTAAGGATTGCACGCAAAGCTACACCGACTTTGTGTTTAATCATATCCCCCAATAAGAAAGAGCCGGAAGCAATGCTTCCGGCTCTTTCTTCTATTTATATGCACGCATTGGCATCACACAGTGTATCATAGCTTTTTAAAAGGCTGATTGATACCTTTGATTAACATTATTTATTTACCACAATCTTCTGGCGATACTTAGACGGGGTACTGCCGACAATCTTTTCAAACTGTGTCACGAAATAATCTGAACTACCAAAACCAACAGCTTCTGCTACTTCATACACTTTTAAGTCGCTTTGACGTAAGTGTTCTTTCGCTTTCTCAATCCGTACGTGTAATAAGTAATCTTTAAAGTACACCCCATACGTTTTCTTAAACAACTGCCCTAAATAAACAGGATTCATATAAAATTGATTGGCTAAGCGTTTAAGCGTAAGATTTTCATCAAAGTGGCGATCGACATAGCGCTTCACTTTATAAATCTCTCCGTTATACTTGGCTTTATTTAATGCCGCTAACTGCTTTGCTCGTGTCGTTAAAAAGTCTGTTAACGATTCAATGAGCTCTAATAGGGTGTGTTCGTCCGTTAGCTGATCTAAAAAGGCTTGTTCAGTTGAAGCTTTTTTATCCATCGCTTTTTTAAACCGCTGATCAATGGCTTGATCCATTTGATATAAAAACAGTTGGACATGTTTGACTGAAATATAGTTGTCTAAAATCGCACCTTTTAATTGATGAATGGTCTCTTTAATCTTGTCAGGATTATTTTCTTCTACGTATTCCATAAGCTCAGTAAAAAGACTGGGATCGAGTTCTCTACTTTCTGTCAGTAACTGTTCTTTCGATGTTGTCATGAGTAATGGTGCATCGTCTTCGATCATATAACGGTGCTTCTTTAAACGTCGAGCTGACTGATAAGAGACTTGAATACCATCTAACCCTTCCCCGCGTACACCTACACAAATAAAAACAGCGTGTTGAATCGCTGATTCAATCATCGCTTTAAAATGATCAAAGAACCAGGTTAACTCATTATCATTTTTAGGTAAGTACCGTTGTTCCAGAATTAATCCATACCCTTCTCGTTCAATCGGGTGAATAAATAAATCATCCGCCCCAATAAAATGGGTGATGGCATGTTGAATCTGTTCATCGATAGCTGTATTCGCTGTCCTCGATCTGACATCAATCAGCACATAGCGCAAGGCGGATTCTGGGTCTTTTAATAAGACATCTGTTTCCTCCCTATTTGGTGGATGGCCTTCTAAAACAACCCGCTGAAATAACCGGTGGTTAATAAACGCTTGATTCGTTTGTATCGCCATCCGCTCTTCATAAATTTCTCTAGACAACTTTTGTAATGTCGCTTCAATTTCTTTTTTATTGACGGGTTTTAGGATAAAGTCTACGACCCCCAATCGTACCGCTTGTTGCGCATACTGAAAATCATCGTAACCACTAATCAATACAAATTTAGGTGGATGTTTTGCCTGTTGTTTCACCTGCTTAATCAGCTCAATCCCATCAAACACCGGCATCCGAATATCGGTAAACACGACATCTGGCTCTTCTTTTAAAATAAGCGATAACGCATCTTCACCGTTATCAGCTTCTCCTACTACACGGTAGTCCACTGCTTTCCAATCAATTAGTGCCAGCATCCCTTTTCTAACAAAATGTTCGTCATCAACAATGACTAACTTATGCATCGTATAGCCCCCTATCTATTATTGTAAGCGTTAACAATCACTCCTAAAAAAAGAGATCTACTTCTTCCTCGACAGTCTTTAGTAGTATTAGTTTAACCGTTACACAAAGTTGCTGTCAATCCTTTCTCAATAAATGTATGAGAAAGTTTTGATTTCCTTTAATTCTCACTAACCAAATCTTTATTTTTTTAAACTTATCCTTTAGCTTTTCGAGTCACAGACAGCTTCATTATTCGTTAGACTGAAGGAAACCTTACAAATAGGAAGGAACATGATGATGCTATTAGTGAAAGACGTACTGGATCATATCAAACAAGGATACACGTTACCCGAGGGGGGTGTGGATGAGTTATTATATGGTGATATTTCCAATAAGGTCACCGGTATTGCGGTGATGTTCATGCCGACCATTCGTGTGTTACAGGAAGCCACACAGCTTAATTGTAATCTCATCCTCACCCATGAAGGTGTGTTTTTTCACCACTGGAAAGCGCCCCATATAAAGGATGCGGTATATGAGGAAAAAGAAGTGCATATTCAAAAACTTGGCATGAATATTTTTAGGTTTCATGACTTGATCCATATGTATAAACCCGATAAAATTACAGCCGCTCTAACAGATACATTGTTTCCTGATGTGATGAGTAAACAGATCTTTCCTACGTATACTGTGATTGAACTATCAAAAGCCCAGTCGCTTTTATCTTTGCGCACACAGATTAAAGCGACACTTCAGCTACCGACGTATCGTTATGTTGGAAAAGATCAACATCAAATTAAGCGTATCGGGCTATTTGTCGGTTACCGTGGCAATGGTGAACACGTGATTCCAACATTTGAAGATGACCAAGTCGATTTAGCAATCTACGGAGAAGGATTTGAATGGGAGACACCAGAGTATGTACGCGATTCACTTGAGACAAGTCTTCCAAAAAGCCTCATCATTCTCGGTCATTATGCGTCAGAGGCACCTGGTATGGCATTGTTTGCGGAAGAGCTTGCTCAAAGTTTTCCTGATGTCCCCGTTCATTATATTGACTCAGGCTCACCTTTTTCCTATGGGTGATACCCTTTTTCATTTCATACTGGATTATTTCTAGCGTTACCATCTGAAGATTTATACTTTTAAAAACATCACATAAAATTATGTGATGTTTTTTTACGTGACACCGGTTACAATTGTGAATCCTATTGTTTTAACAAGGGATGTTTGCTATAGTTAGGCGGTGCCAATCAGCACGCTACCTATGAGGTGAATGTATGTCCTACGCCAAAGACATACGTTTAAATAAATAAAAAAATTCAAGGAGGCATTTATTTGATGTTAGACAGATTGAGGCAAGACTACTTTAGTAATATAAAAGGGGATATTTTAGCAGGGGTCGTTGTTGCCCTCGCGCTTATTCCAGAATCCATCGCCTTTTCCATTATCGCTGGAGTCGATCCAATGGTTGGTTTATACGCCGCATTTATCGTTTCTATTATGACCGGGGTATTCGGGGGCAGACCTGGGATGATTTCTGGTGCAACGGGGGCGATGGCTTTATTAATGGGGCCACTAATTAGAGATTACGGTCTTGATTACTTGCTCGCGGCGACGATTTTAACAGGGGTGATTCAGTATGTGTTCGGCGCTCTCAAAATTGCTCGCTTAATGAAGTTTATTCCACGTGCGGTGATGATTGGTTTTGTCAATGCGTTAGCGATTTTAATCTTTACGTCACAGATTCCACATTTTGTTGGGATTTCTAATCTGACATATATTTTTGTTGGACTAACTTTAGCCATTATTTATATTTTACCGCGTTTTACAACCGCTGTTCCTGCGCCACTTGTCGCTATTATCATTTTAACTGGGATAGCATTATTCTATAATCTAGATTTAAATACGGTAGGTGACCTAGGGTCGATCTCGAACACCTTACCATCTTTCATTATTCCGAATGTACCATTTACTTTTGAAACATTAACCATCATTTTCCCTTATGCCATTGCGCTAGCAATTGTTGGATTGTTAGAATCTTTACTAACGGCGACAATTGTCGATGACTTAACCGATACCGATAGCAACAAAAACAAAGAATCTCGTGGACAAGGCTTAGCTAACATTGTGACTGGTTTCTTTGGTGGTATGGCTGGTTGTGCGATGATTGGCCAATCCATCATCAATATTAAGTCAGGCGGACGTTCTCGCTTATCAAGCGTAGTTGCGGGTGTCTTTCTAATCTTTTTAGTCCTTGTACTAAGTAGCTTAGTTGTTCAAATTCCGATGCCAATTTTAGTTGGGATTATGATTATGGTATCAATCGGAACATTCGATTGGGGTACGTTTAAGTATTTAAAGAAAGCACCAAAATCAGATGCGCTCGTTATGTTAGTGACGGTAGGTATTGTTGTTTATACCCACGACTTATCACAAGGCGTTATTGCTGGGGTTGTCTTAAGTGCGATTTTATTTGTAGCTAAAATCTCTGTTGTGCATGTTGAAAAAAGTGTGACGAACCAGGTACAATTGTATCAAGTCAAAGGACAATTATTCTTTGCTTCTGTCGATAGCTTTAAAAACGGTTTTGACTACACGATAGAAAATCAAACGATTGAGATTGAATTTAAAGATGCCCATATTTGGGACGATTCAGCTGTGTTTGCGATTGATCAGGTCATTTTAAAGCTCAGACAAAATCATAACACGGTCACAGTGAAACACTTAAACCAAGATAGTCAAGCATTAGTCGATCAATTAGCTGTGTTTGATGATCCAAATGCCAAGTTAAGTGCTCACTAATGTTTATAAAACAATCTAAGGAGCGATTCTATGTATAAGAAAATTCTACTCGCCGTTGATGGTTCTGATCATTCGATTCAAGCGGCTAACGATGCGGTAAAATTTCACGACTTAATTCCAGACAGCGTCATTGATGTTGTTTTTGTCGCTGATTATGAAAAGTCAAAATACGATATTTTACACGCTCATGATAAAGAAAAGTTAGATCTTGATCGCCGCAAGCAGTTACTACCGATTGAACAACTGTTAACCGAACACAAGGTGAATCATCATTATCATTTACTCCACGGAAAACCTGGTGAAACGATCGTGTCGTTTCAAAAAGAGGGGCACTATGACCTCATCATTCTTGGTAGTAGTGGTTTAGGTGCTCTAAAAGAAATGGTCATGGGCAGTGTGAGCAAGTATGTTGTTAAACATGCTTCGTGTCCGGTGCTCGTTATTAAATAAGGACAGTGACTATAGCGGACGTTTTATAAAGCCGAAAAGTATTCATCATTAACATAACAAAACAGCCTTTATTCCAAGTTAGGAATAAGGGCTGTTTTTTAAAATAGATTATCTATTTTTAATTAATAATCAGAATCAGCTTTGCCACCAGATACGATTTCTTTTCCGCTACTTGCGCCAATCCGTGTCGCTCCTGCTTCAATCATCGCCAAGGCACCGGCACGGTCACGTACACCACCACTTGCTTTCACGCCAATATCAGGTCCAACTGTTTTACGCATCAGCTTGATATCTTCCACTGTTGCGCCACCTGTTGAAAAACCGGTTGACGTTTTAACAAAATCAGCACCAGCCGCGACCGCAAAATCACATGCTTTGACTTTTTCAGCATCGGTTAAAAAGCTTGTTTCGATAATCACTTTAACTAACGCCTTACCTTTAGCTGCTTCAACGACA
>JBNJFJ010000028.1:12217-20544 GCA_051746745.1 Bacillota bacterium
ACCGCAAAATCACATGCTTTGACTTTTTCAGCATCGGTTAAAAAGCTTGTTTCGATAATCACTTTAACTAACGCCTTACCTTTAGCTGCTTCAACGACATGACGAATATCATCTTCGACTAAGTCATCATTGCCATCTTTTAAGGCACCGATATTGATCACCATATCAATCTCTGTTGCCCCATTTTCAATCGCGTTGGTTGTCTCAAATGCTTTGACTTTTGATGTTGTTGCCCCCAATGGGAACCCAATCACAGTACAAACGTCAACGTCTGAACCTTTTAATTCTTTTGCGGCTGTTTCTACCCACGTTGGGTTCACACAGACCGAATAGAAGTTATAGTCCTTTGCTTCATCACATAGCGTGACAATTTGTTCTTTTGTTGTGTCCGCTTTTAAAGCGGTATGATCAATGTATTGCGCTAAATCTTTACTCATTCTTTTTTGCCTCCTCATCACTGTATAAATCATCTGATAAAAATGCACCTGGTAAGAGCGCATCAACGGTTGTTTCTAACACATCACCATGTAAGTTTGTTAATGTTACTGGCATTTTTGCTTCACATAACTCACTAATGACTTGTCGGCAAACCCCACAAGGCGATACCGGACGATCCGTATCTGCCACAACCGTCAGTGATTCAAAATCACGTTCGCCATCGCTATAAGCTGAAAAGAGCGCACTGCGCTCCGCACAGTTACAGGCTGAGTAAGCGGCATTTTCAATATTACAACCGTGATAAACTTTACCTGATTTTGTTTTCAGTGCTGCGCCTACTTTAAACTTTGAATAAGGTACATAAGCTTTATCTCTTGCTTTTTTAGCTTCTTGAATCAACGTTTGATCAGTCATAAACCGTTAGCTCCTTTATCGTATCCTTAACCGCACGTACCCCCGAATATACAAGAGCGAGTATCATTAACTCGCCCTAGCAAACATTAGGCATTCACTTTACTTAAAATTGTTTTAACAAAACGCAAGAAGTCTTCTCGTACTTTTTCCGTTGTCTCAATCACTTCTTCATGGTTTAATGGTTGATCTAAAATACCGGCAGCCATATTTGAAATACATGAAATACCTAGTACATCTAAACCAACGTGACGAGCAACAATCACCTCTGGTACAGTTGACATACCGACAGCATCGCCGCCTACTTTTTGTAGCATGTTGATTTCAGCTGGCGTTTCATATGAAGGACCGGTATTCCATACATAGACACCTGCTTTTAAGTCTAATGACAATTCTGTTGCGACATCTTTGGCTAAGGACTGAAGCTTACGATCATAAGCTTGTGAAAGGTCTGGGAAGCGTACCCCTTGTTCGTTATCATTAGGTCCCATCAATGGATTTTGACCTGTATTATTAATATGATCGGTGATTAACATTAAGTTACCAGGTTCAAAGGCTTCATTTACACCACCTGCGGCATTGGTCACGAATAATTTTTCAACACCTAGTTGTTTCATGACGCGTACTGGGAACGTTACCGCATCAAGCCCGTAACCTTCATAGAAGTGAAAACGTCCTTGCATCGCAATCACGCTCACGCCTTCTAGTTCACCAATCACGAGTTGACCTGCGTGGCCTTCGACCGTTGAAACTGGAAAGCCTGGAATCACATCATATTTAATTTTAACAGGATGATCGATTTCATCTGCCAGCATACCTAAACCTGAACCGAGAATGAGTCCTACTTGTGGCTTTTCACTTAATTGTTTTTGAATAAACGCTGTTGCTTCTTGTAGTTGTGTCATTTTGCTCCTCCTTAACAATCATTATAACAATCTGTTACTATTTTATCTCATCTAAGAAACTCTTACCATACTTCGGCATATCAACACCAAAGTTTTCAGCAACGGTTGCCCCAATATCAGCAAATGTTTCACGGATAGGTAAGGCTTTACCTGATGTCACACCTTTATGGTGAACAATCAATGGTACATATTCACGCGTGTGATCGGTACCGTGATGGACCGGATCATTTCCGTGGTCTGCCGTAATAATGAGTAAGTCATCTTCTTTAAGTTTTTCTAACACTTCTGGTAAACGTTCATCGAACGTTTCAAGTGCTTTCCCGTATCCTTCAGGATCACGACGGTGACCGTACTTCGCATCAAAGTCGACAAGGTTTAAGAAGTTTAGCCCGTGAAAATCTTCATCAATGGATTGAATGAATTTCTCCATGCCATCATCATTATCTTTCGTGCGAATCGCTTTTGTGACACCTTCTCCGTCATAAATATCAGAGATTTTACCTAAAGCAACCACATCAAGTCCACCATCTTCTAACGCATTCATCACCGTGCGACCAAATGGTTTCAAGGCATAATCATGACGATTAGATGTACGTTCAAACGCACCTGGCTCACCAGTAAATGGGCGGGCAATGATTCGACCGACCATGTACTGATCATTCATTGTCATTTTACGAGCGGTTTCACAAATCTCATACAGTTCTTCTATTGGCACAACATCTTCGTGTGCCGCAATTTGTAATACGGAATCCGCTGATGTATAAACGATTAAATCACCGGTTTTCATATGTTCTTCACCTAGTTCGACAAGAATTTCTGTTCCTGACGCTGGTTTATTACCGATAATACCACGGCCTGTTTTTTCCTTTAATTCGTCTAATAAATCATCTGGGAAGCCATCAGGGAATGTCTGGAATGGTTGATCAATATAAAGACCCATAATCTCCCAGTGTCCCGTCATCGTATCTTTTCCATTAGATGCTTCTTGCATTTTTGTATAATGCGCGAGGGGTTGATCGGCTTTTTCAATACCTTTAATTTCTCTAATATTACTTAAACCTAATTTCCCCATTGTCGGCATATTTAAGCCGTTCATACGCTCAGCAATATGCCCAAGTGTATCAGCACCTAAATCATCAAATTGTTTCGCATCTGGTGCTTCACCAATCCCTACAGAATCCATGACAACTAAAAAGATTCGCTTGAATTTCTCTACCATGTTCCTTCATCCTTTCTATCGTTCATTATTTATATTTTGTTCAAAACATATTCACTTCACACATAAACCCATCAGTTATGTTTAACCGGTCATCACACCGGTTAAACAACGGGTCGGTTATTAACTAAAAAATGCACGTAAGTATTCTGCGACAACGCCGCCGAAATACACGCCAAATACACCAACTACTGCTGAAAATACAGGTGGTGCTGGTAAAGGTAACTTTAAGAATTTAAATAATATTCCTACAAGCATCCCTGCGATTAACGCTAAAATAACTTCTTTCATGATTGGTCTCCTTATCTTAAAATGTTTATTTTTTACTATCGCCATCGATTAGTTCTTTCTATTTTTGGTTACAATTTTGTTCGCATCCACTATTCAGTAATGACATCATAAATAAGGACGCGTGCTTCTGGTTTTTCATCATATAAACGATATGCGCTTTTTACTTTATCTTCTACTTCCGATGTCTCATCGGTATTCGTATGAAGCGTCACAAGCACATCACCTTTTTCAACGTAGTCGCCGACCTTTTTGTTTAAAACAAGACCAACAGATAAATCAATCTCTGATTCTTTTGTCATCCGACCTGCGCCTAACATACCAGCCGCAATTCCGATTTCATCGGCCACAATTTCTTGTACGTAACCTGAAGTTTCCGCAAGAATTTCTTTAGTCATTTTCGCTTGTGGCAACAGATCAGGTTGATCAATCACAGAACTATCTCCGTTTTGTCCTTCAACAAAGACTTTGAACGTCTCAAGTGCTCGGCCTGATTCAATCGCTTCAACAAGCATCGCACGCGCTTCATCAATGGAGTCCGCTTTTTTCGCTAAATGCACCATATGGCTGCCTAACGTTAAACATAGTTCCGTTAAATCTTCTGGTCCGTGGCCATTTAACGTATCAATCGCTTCTTTTACTTCTAACGCATTTCCTACCGCAAAACCAAGTGGCTGATTCATATCAGAAATAACGCCAATGGTTTGACGGCCAGCGCCATTACCAATGCCAACCATCGCTTTTGCGAGTGCTCTTGCATCCTCTAAGTTTTCCATAAAGGCACCTGAACCCGTTTTAACATCTAACACAATCGCATCAGCACCTGAGGCAATCTTTTTACTCATAATAGAGCTTGCGATCAGTGGAATAGAATTAACGGTTGCGGTCACATCACGCAAGGCGTACAGTTTTTTATCTGCAGGTGTTAAGTTACCACTTTGACCAACGACCGCGACTTTGTTTTTATTCACGAGATCATTAAAGGTTTGGCCATCGAGTTCCACTTGAAATCCTTTGATTGATTCTAATTTATCAATCGTTCCTCCCGTATGACCAAGTCCTCGGCCAGACATTTTTGCGACCGGCACACCAACACTTGCGACAAGTGGGGCAAGAATCAGCGTGGTTGTATCACCCACACCACCGGTCGAGTGTTTATCAACTTTAATGCCATCGATACCTGATAAATCAACCGTATCACCACTATTGACCATGGCCATCGTTAAGTTGACCCGTTCTTCGGTTGTCATATCCTGAAAATATAAAGCCATCGCCATCGCTGACATTTGATAATCTGGAATCTCACCTTCGGTATAACCTTCAATCATAAAGTCAATTTCTTCTTTAGTTAACGTTTCTCCATCACGTTTTTTCGCGATTAAATCTACCATTCGCATTGTTTCATTCATCCTTTCATAATCAATACATTTTTTATTTTTTCGTTCTATTTTAAGCGTACTGAGAGAGTAGTCAGACCACATTAAAGGTATACCCTGATTTCAGTCTGTTTTATCCTGAAATATTTGATATCCCTTAAGGTGATTACTATTTTATCTATTTATATTGATATTAATCTTTTGATAGGACGTCCAACCTTTAACTAAGATTTGAAATCCCTTACATACGTCCTACCTCTTCATTATATTAGTAAGACGTCCTACAAGTCAATGGTTATGCGAAAACTTCTAAAAATATTATACTCTCTTTCTATTGCTTGTCGAAATCCCGATGGCGCTTTTGCGATTTCACTCATCCGACTAACTAAAACCATACTTTTTCGCCATATTTATTGTGTTTATTTTGAATTCGAGACTTTTTCCTTGTATGTCGCTCTCAAAAGACTTACATTGAAAATAATCGTTAAATTCACAAGGAGTGACACTATATGGAGAGATTTCGAATGAATCCCAGCCAAGGGTTAGAGTTTGGCATTTATACACTAGGCGATCATTTAATGAATCCCGAGACCGGTACACGACTATCTGCGAAAGAAAGATTAAATCAAATCATTGAACTTGCCAAGCTAGCGGACGAGGCTGGTCTTGATTTCTTTAGTGTCGGGGAAAGTCACCAAGACTTTTTTGTGACACAAGCCCATACCGTTGTCTTATCCGCCATCGCTCAAGCAACCAAGCGTATTAAAGTTGGATCATCAGCTACGATTCTATCAACCTCAGACCCCGTCAGAGTATATGAAGATTTTGCGACGATTGATTTATTATCCGGTGGCCGTGCGGAAATCATTGCCGGTCGCGCTTCACGCGTAGGATTATTTGATTTACTTGGATATGACCTAAACGACTATGAGGGCTTATTTGAAGAAAAATTCACCCTTCTCAATCAGATTAATCAAGAAGCGTATGTGACGTGGCAAGGTGACTACAGGAAAGCGTTAAATCATGCCCATGTTTTGCCACGTGCTGAGGCGCCGTTACCGATTTGGCGAGCGGTTGGTGGTACCCGTAGTAGTGCGATTAAAGCGGGACGTATGGGTGTGCCAATGCATTTAGCAATGCTTGGTGGCCCGGTATCAACATTTAAGTCAGTGATTGATGCCTACCGAGAGGCTCTCGACCAAAGTGGCTTTCAATCGCATCACTTCCCCGTCGGAACAGCAGGTTTCTTTCACGTTGCTGAAACGACCCAACAAGCTCAAAAAGAAATGTATCCCTATATTAATGAAGGAATGAAACGGACAAATGGACAAGGCTTTCCAAAACAAGCCTTTGCGCTAGGCAAAGATAAAAATAACGTCATGAACATTGGAAGTGTCGAAGAAGTTACGGAAAAAATCCTTTATCAACATGACGTCTTTAAGCACCAGCGTTACATTGGTCAAATGGACTTTGGTGGTGTACCGTTTAAACAATTGATGAAAAATATTGAGTACCTAGGGGAAAAAATATTACCGAAAGTTAAAAAATACACGAAGGAGGAGTCGTAACATGCATGTCGTCATTCTATCAGGCTCAACCGTCGGTTCCAAAACTAAGACCGCGATGCTTGCGGTTGAAAAAGCATTCCAGCAGCACGAAGCATTAACCGTAGACATGATTGATTTAAAAGATTATGACCTTATCTTTAGCGACGGTCGCCATTATCTTGACTATACTGGGGATACAAAAATAGTCACAGAAAAAATTATGCAAGCAGACATCTTAATGATTGGCACACCCATCTTCCAAGCTTCTATCCCTGGTACGCTTAAAAATGTCTTTGATTTACTACCAACTAAAGCGTTAGAGAAAAAGGTCGTTGGGCTTGTTGTGACCGCCGGTTCGGCGAAGCATTACCTCGTAATCGAACAACAACTAAAGCCGATCTTAAGTTATATGAAAGCTGTCGTCTCAAGTGCTTATGTCTTTATTGAGGAGCAAGACTTTCATCTGAAAGCGATTGTCAATGATGATGTTCACTTTAGAATACAAACACTCGTAGAAGATACCTTACTACTTAAAGAAGCATATGATGGGGTGTGGCAAAAAAAAGAGGCTCAGTATGACTTTTAAGCGTCTTATATAAACACGCTAATAGGCGTAAAACATGAATGTTTTACGCCTTCTCTTATGATTGATGGAGGACCATCCTCTGACGTCCAACCAGTGAAGTGCTATTAAACCATCCGCTTTCTAAAGACGTTAAAACTTACTTGGTCTGAACGGAAGAAATTAAGTGAATATAAAATCGGATGATCGTCTAAATCGTAGTGAATTTGTTTTAACACAAGTAGAGGTACATCACGGTCACAGCTTAACATTTTAGATATTTCTTGATGATAAGCAATCGTGTTAATATCTGCTTTAGCATAACTAATCGTAATACCAGCATCTTGCTGCAAGGCATCAAATATTGATTCACCTTTAATCTCAAAATCCTTTGATAGCTTTCGTTCTGGCATTTTATCAATACAGTAAACAAGTGGTTCACCGTCAGCTTTACGCAACCGCTTCACTAAATATACCCGCTCTTCTTTTTCAAGCTCCAACTCTTCACGGTCATCACTATGTGGCTCGGCATAACCGGTTGATAGCCACTCTGTGCTTGGCTCTTTTCCTTCCCGTTTAATCATATCGGTAATACTAAATAACTCTTCTAGTCCGCCTCTAAATTGCGGTTTACGGTTGACAAACGTACCGACACCGTGTTTTCTTAAAATGATATTTTCCTCTTCTAATATACGTAACGCTTCTCTTAATGTATTGCGAGACACACGTAATTGTTTTGAAAATTCCATTTCAGAAGGCAATCTTTCTCCTGGTTCCAGTTCACCACTTTGTATTTTTTCTTTAATCTGTTCAATCACGAGAAGATAGCGCGGGGTTTGGTAATTATACTCCATAAAAGTGCCTCCTTTTCTTTCGATTAGTTATTCGTTTATTGATGGCGCTTTCACGACATCGCCACTATCATTATAGCACGAACTTACACCCAACTGAACAACAGATTTTACGACTTAGTGAATTATTTTAATTATTTTTCATCCTAAAACCAAGAGAAAATCAACCGGAAGGCCGATTGACTTTGCCTGTTTCCAGCCTTACTATTAAATGAAAGCTTATCATTAGAAATATATAGGAAATGGGGCGTTAGAGAATGAAAAAATATATCACGATCATCTTAGCTTTTGGTCTATTATTAACGGCTTGTAGTAACGATGACACCGAGCCTGTTGATGATTCGGATGCGACAGAACAAGACACGTCAACCGCAACAGAATCACCTGAGGACGATTCATCCGGTAATGAAGATTCAGATGTCAGTGATGAGACAGATGATGAGACAAATCAAGCAGATGACCCATCAAACAATTCCAATGAAACGAATGATGACTCAAATCAAAACGATACAACAGACGATTCCGAGACGTCAACGGACACTGAAACGAGTGAATCAGGGGGACGATATAGTTCAGATGACGCTATTCGCCTAGTTGAAGACTACTTAGAAGCAGAAGGCCTTGATATAGACATGACTTACCTCTATGACGGTAAAGACGATAACGGCCATTATCGCATCCATGTATTTGAAGTTGTTGATCACGGGGAAGGCGAAACACATACAGCTACCCT
>JBNJFJ010000029.1:0-20029 GCA_051746745.1 Bacillota bacterium
TAATTTACCAACAAAATCGACATAGCCCCGGTCAATATGATACAAGTTGGTCACCGTTGTTTGACCTTCCGCAATAAGACCAGCTAAGACAAGGGCCGCACCTGCGCGTAAATCCGTTGCTTTTACTTCAGCGCCTTGTAGGTTTGTTTCACCTTCAATCACAACACTTCTACCTTCAATTTTCATGGTCGCATTCATACGGCGGAATTCATCGACATGCATAAACCTGTTCTCAAAGACCGTTTCTGTGACCATACTGGTCCCTCTTGCCTTCATCATTAAAGCCATCATTTGTGACTGCATATCCGTTGGGAAGCCTGGATGAGGCAATGTTTTAATATCAACGGCGACCAGTTCATCCGTCGGATGAACCTTCAGTCCACCTTCGACTTCTTCAACCACAACACCCATATCCGCTAGCTTTAAAATAACCGCCCGTAAATCACGTGAACGTGCACCGAGTACCGTCACTTCACCACCCGTTAAAGCACCCGCAACCATAAAGGTCCCTGCTTCAATCCGGTCTGGGATAATCGTGTGATCGGTCCCTGTCAGTTCTTCGACCCCTTCAATCGTGATGGTTGACGTTCCTGCACCGTAAACACGTCCACCCATGCCATTAATAAAATCAGCTAAGTCAACAATTTCAGGTTCTTTCGCCGCATTTTCAATAATGGTTGTACCGTCTGCGAGACTTGCGGCCATCATAATATTTTCTGTTGCGCCAACACTGGCCATATCTAAATAAATAGTGGCACCCTTTAAGCGTCCTTTACTTGCTACTTCCACAAAGCCATGTCCAACTTCAACCGTTGCGCCCATCGCTTCAAAACCTTTTAAGTGTAAGTCAATCGGACGTGAACCAATCGCACAGCCACCTGGCATCGCGACATGCGCATGCCCATAACGTGCTAACAGCGGTCCTAAGACTAAGACAGAGGCACGCATCTTCGTGACAAATTCAAACGGTGCTTCCGTTGTTAAATCACCAGAAGCATCAATCACAAGTTCATCACCTATCATCGTAACATCAGCACCGATATTCGTTAATACATCGTTCATTGTATACACATCCGCCAGTGCGGGTACATTCGTTAAAACAGATGCCTTCATCTGTCCTAAAATCGTTGCGGCAATAATCGGTAATACCGCATTTTTAGCTCCCTCTACACGTACCGTTCCCGATAGTGTTTCACCACCGTTAATAATTATTTTTTCCATAGTTATTCGCTCCATTCTATAGAAAACACTATATACTATTAGTATTCAATCGTTAGGATAGGTGTGCCAATTGAAACGTAGACAGACCCGTCATTCCTTACCCGACTGGCTAATTGAAGGTTTTTCTTCTCTGTGTTCTCTAGATAATATTGTGTCAGTTGTTTCGTATATCCGGTCATCATATGTAAATCTTCATCAAATCGTTGATCGATTGTTTCTACATCTAATGTTTCGATTACTTTCATTAAAAACTCATTGCTCTCTATCATATCACGAAAAATGAGACTACCACAACTATAAATGTTTCTATCATCTGTGTAAATAGTCGCAATGAACGAATTGAGTCGTTTGTAATAGCTTACAACTCGTTGTTTCTCTAGGCCTTTTAGCGTGACATGGTATTGTAGCTTCGTTACCGTCGATTGACTTGATTCATGATTGATTAAATAAAGACGAAAAGATTCTTCACCAAGGTCACTGACTCTCGTAAACACACGTTTAGATTGATCACTGTTTAAATCTTTCGTTTCAGTAAATCCTCGTTCGAGAAGTTGTTGTTTGATAGACTCAGGTTCTCTATTTACTGATTCCACGACAACTGTTTCTACTTGATCAATCAAAACACTCTTGTCTAAATCTCCGGATATGATTTCCACCGGATAATAATCACTTCCCACCCCATCAACTTTTAAAACTAAAACAGATAAGAAACACATCAAAAGACACACGACACGCAAAAAACCACCGCCTTTTCTAGTTATTAGAGAGTATAACTAAAAAGCGATGGTTTTAATCATTGGTTAGAATAAATAGAGCAGTTGCTGGGACCAATTGAGTAAATCTAAAAAGAAATGACTTAATATACTCGCAATCACGATGGTGAGCACCACCATAAATAACCGCGCTTCAAATACTTTATGTTTCTTAAATAACACATCAAACCGTATGGATTGTAGCGCCCGCCAAGTAATAATAATAAAAACACTGTGTGAGATAATACTAATCAACGCTTGTACACCTAAATCTACGAACATCCTTTCACCTTCTTTCGACAATTTCCCGGGAAATAGATCCTTTATGTCTGTTTCTTCGTCATATACATATGAGGTTTAATGCACCTACCACGTAAAAAGACTTTAACACAAGTAAGTCCTTGAGTTAAAGTCTTTTCATCTGTTTGATAGTCTAACAAGTTAAATGACAGCGTCATGGCCGTTGTTAGACTTTTTTAGTTAGAGTGATTCATCTCACATCTTTTGGTCTTCACCGACTAAATCTAACCGGTTAATCGCGCGTTTAAGCGCAAGTTCCGCCCGTCTAAAGTCAACATCCGTACGACGTTGTTTAATCCGGCGTAAGGCGCGTTCTTTTGCTTTACGCGCACGCTCGACATCGATTTTCTTCGGTGTTTCAGCTGACTGAACGAGAATGGTGACATGATTATCGTCAATCTCGATAAAGCCACCACCAATCGCCACTTTCATTGACTCCCCGTCTTTTTTAAGCCGGGCGGTACTAATGACGACAGGTGAGATCATAGCCGTATGATTTGGTAAAATCCCGAGCTCACCTTGTTCGGCTTGAACAACGACCATATCAAAGGTGTCATTCACAATCTGACCGTCGGGGGTGACCACTTCTACTGACAACAGTTTGTCCATAATAACGGCCTCCTACTCTGACAGTTGCATAGCTTTTTCGACTGCTTCATCAATGGTTCCAACAAGACGGAATGCTTCTTCTGGTAAGTCATCGTACTTACCTTCTAAGATTTCTCTAAAGCCACGAATTGTTTCACTAACTGGGACGTATGAACCGGCTTGACCGGTAAATTGTTCCGCGACGTGGAAGTTTTGTGATAAGAAGAACTGTACTCGACGAGCACGCTGAACGATTTGCTTATCTTGATCACTTAATTCATCCATACCGAGAATCGCGATAATATCTTGTAGTTCACGGTAACGCTGCAACGTCTGTTGCACTTCTCGTGCCGTGTCATAGTGTTCCTTACCAACAACTTCAACGTCAAGTGCGCGTGAACTAGAACTGAGTGGGTCTACCGCTGGGTAAATCCCTTGCTCTGACAGTTTACGGTCTAAGCTTGTCGTCGCATCTAAGTGCGTAAAGGTTGTCGCTGGTGCAGGGTCGGTATAGTCATCGGCTGGTACATAAATCGCTTGGATTGATGTGACTGACCCTTGGGTGGTTGAGGTAATCCGCTCTTGTAAGCGACCCATTTCGGTTGCGAGCGTCGGTTGGTAACCAACGGCTGATGGCATCCGGCCTAAAAGTGCAGATACTTCTGAACCTGCTTGGGTGAAACGGAAGATGTTGTCAATAAATAACAACACATCTTGACGTTTTATGTCACGGAAATATTCCGCCATCGTTAAGCCCGTAAGGGCTACCCGCATCCGGGCACCTGGTGGTTCGTTCATTTGTCCGAACACCATCGCGGTTTTCGTGATAACGCCAGAGTCTTTCATTTCAAAGTATAAGTCGTTTCCTTCACGGGTACGTTCACCGACACCGGCAAATACAGAAATACCACCGTGTTCTTGGGCAATGTTGTGGATCAGTTCTTGGATTAAAACGGTTTTACCAACACCGGCACCACCGAAGAGACCAATCTTACCACCCTTGATATATGGGGCAAGTAAGTCAACGACTTTAATCCCTGTTTCTAAGATTTCTGTTTCGGTTGATAGTTTTCTAAACTCAGGTGAGGGGCGGTGAATCGCGTCACGCTGAACGTCTTCACCGACAGCTTCTCCGCCATCAATCGCTTCACCTAAGACATTAAAAATCCGTCCTAATGTCTCTTCCCCTACAGGGACAGAAATCGGCTTTCCTGTATTAATCACTTCATCACCACGACGAATACCTTCTGTCGCGTTCATCGCGATGGTCCGTACTTTATGGTCACCTAAGTGTAAGGCAACTTCGAGTGTAACTTTTACGTCTTGGTCGTTCTGGTGCGCTGTCACGATAAGCGCATCATTTGTTTTAGGTAATTCTCCGTCTTCGAATTTGACATCGATGACCGGTCCAATTACTTGTACGACTTGTCCATTATTCATCGATTATTTCCTCCCTAAACCGGCAAACAAGTTAGCCTTGTTGGGCATTTGCGCCACCTACAATTTCCGCTAATTCTTGCGTGATTTGCGCTTGACGGGCACGGTTGTACTGTAAGCGTAAATCTGAAATCATATTGTCGGCATTATCTGTTGCATTTCGCATCGCGTTCATTCGCGAGGCATTTTCACTCGCTTTACTTTCAAGAAAAGCACCGTAAATTAAACTTTCCGCATATTGCGGTAACAGTGTTTTTAATATTTTCTCCTCATTCGGTTCGAATAAGAATGGACTGTGCATTTCATGACGTAGCTCATCTACTTCTGCTTCTGTGATCAGCGGTAAGATTTTTTTCACCACGACTTCTTGACTAATCGCTGAATAAAAATAATTATAGACGAGTTCTAATTGATCA
This sequence comes from Bacillota bacterium, assembly GCA_051746745.1. Taxonomy (GTDB): domain Bacteria; phylum Bacillota; class Bacilli; order Bacillales; family Amphibacillaceae; genus Halolactibacillus. The sequence goes on from JBNJFJ010000029.1 coordinate 4,715, forward strand.
AACTCACCGTCAATGAAGAATTGGACCGTATCATACGTTAAATCTTCTAAATCACTGAAGTATGGGTGATCCGGTAAGCCAGTTACTGAGCGAAGTACCGGCATATTACGATTTTTAAAATATTCTTTTCCAATCCGACCAATCGCAATAATCGTGTACTCACTCTTATGACGGTGACGCTCGTTAATTAAATTCTCTAATTTTCTTAACACCTGTGAATTGAATGGTCCGGCGAGACCTCTGTCAGAGGTCATCACGAGGTACGCAATCTTTTTCACACGGCGGGGGATCAAAATCGGATGACTATGCTCCCCGTAACTTAAGACAATATGTCTTACCATTTCTTCGATCTTTTCAGCATAAGGCACGAATGCATTATTCGAGGTTTCTGACTTACCTAATTTAGAGGCAGCCACCATATGCATCGCACTGGTGATTTGCTTCGTCTTTTGTGTTGATTCGATTTTCTTTTGGATCCCTCGTAATGACAAAGCCATAAACACGCCTCCTTAGTATGATCGACTGAATTGTTGTTGGAATGTCGTGATGGCTTCTTTCATATCCTCATCCGCTGCGAGTTCGCCTGATTCGCGAATGTCACGTAAGACTTGTGGATAGGCGGCATCAAGATATTCATAAAATTCGTCTTCAAAGCGGCGAATGTCTTCAATTGGTATCTCATCGAGATGCCCATGAATGAGCGCATAAATAATCATCACTTGTTTTTCCATCGTAATCGGCTTGTGTAAGCCTTGTTTTAACACTTCAATCGTCCGCTTACCACGGTTTAATTTTTGTAAGGTTGCTTTATCTAAGTCTGAACCAAACTGGGCAAATGACTCGAGCTCTCGGTAACTTGCGAGGTCAAGTCTCAGTGTCCCAGCTACTTTTTTCATCGCTTTTGTTTGAGCTGATCCACCAACACGTGATACAGATAAACCAGGGTTAATCGCTGGTCTCACCCCACTGAAGAACAAATCAGATTGTAAGAAGATTTGTCCATCCGTAATCGAGATCACGTTGGTTGGGATATACGCTGAAATATCACCTGCTTGTGTTTCAACAAACGGTAACGCCGTCATTGACCCGCCACCTAAATCATCGTTTAACTTAGCGGCACGTTCAAGTAAACGTGAGTGTAAGTAGAACACATCCCCTGGGAAGGCTTCACGGCCTGGTGGGCGCTTAAGTAAGAGTGACAGTTCACGGTAAGCGGCCGCTTGTTTAGATAAGTCATCATACACAACAAGCGCATGTTCGCCGTTATACATAAACTCTTCACCCATGGCGACACCCGCATAAGGGGCAAGGTATTGGAGTGGCGCTGGTGCACTTGCGCCGGCGTTCACAACAATGGTGTAGTCAAGTGCGCCGTGACGACGGAATGTTTCAACTGTCGCACGCACCGTCGAGTCTTTCTGTCCAATCGCGACATAAATACAATACATGTTTTGATCCTTTTGATTAAGAATCGTATCAACCGCCACCGTTGTTTTACCTGTTTGACGGTCACCGATAATGAGCTCACGTTGGCCACGGCCAATCGGGACAAGCGCATCAATCGCTTTTAGTCCGGTTTGAAGTGGTTCGTGAATCGATTTACGCGCCATAACACCCGGTGCTTCGCGTTCAATCGGACGTGTTTTTCTCGTTTTAATCTCACCTTTACCATCAATCGGTTGACCTAACGGATTGACGACACGGCCTACGAGAGACTTTCCTACAGGAACTTCCATGATCCGTCCTGTACGGGTGACTTCATCCCCTTCACGAATCGATAGATGCGACCCGAGAATAACCACACCGACCCGGTCTTCTTCTAAACTTTGGACAAGACCCATTATGCCGGTTTCAAATTCAACGAGCTCACCTGAGAGCACGTTATTGAGTCCATAAATTTGCGCAATCCCGTCACCTGTTTCAATAACGGTCCCAATATCTTTGATTTCTGTGTCTTTTTGATAATACTGGATTTGTTTCTTGATCAGGGCACTGATTTCTTCCGCTCTGATTTCCATCTCATGTCACCCCTATCATCGTTTATACAACGGAACAAACTTCCGTTTAACATCTTCTAATTTTGCTTTTAGCGACGCGTCATAGACACGGTTATTAATGACAACTTTAAACCCGCCAATGACCGTCTCATCAATTTCATTTTGCAGCGCTAAACGCTTATAACCAAATCCTTCAGCAAAATGCCCTTCAATATCTTCTAGTTGGTGTGGCGTTAAGTGCGTGACTGAGTAGACTTTTCCGACACCGACACCGCGCTTTTCATTAATTAAATACGTGTAATGGTCCACCATTCCTGGGACGTCTTGTTCGGCATGGTCTTCGACCATGATGAGTAAGAGCTTCACCATTTCACTAGAGAACGTCATAAACGTTGATTTAATGATCCGCGCGCGGTTCATCCATTGTTTCGGATCTTGCAGGAAATCGACTAACTCAGACGGGGCACTAAATACTTGGCGCACCGTGAGTAGCTCACGTTCAATTTGGTCTTCATGCTCATGTTCTTTTGCCACATCATATAATGCTTCAGCATAGCGTCTTGCATTACGTGAATTTTTCATAGAAGATCGTCTCCTAATGTATCCAGACGTTCTTTAATTAAGCGTTTTTGGTCTTCTTGACTCATTTCTTTTTGAATAATATCCATCGCAATTTGGAACGCAATTTCTGCGACCGTTTCTTGCATCTCTTGGAATGATTCGCGTTTTTCTTGTTCAATTTCATCTTCAGCGTCGATTCGCATTTGTTTGGAACGATCTTTTGCTTCTTGAACGATTGATTCTTCTAATTTTGTTGCCCGTTGTTTTGCATTCACAACTAAGTGTTTCGCTTCTTGACGAGCTTCTGATAATTTTTCATCAGCTTCTTTTATTGCCACTTGTGCTTGACGATTTTTATCTTGCGCCGTTTCAATTTCATTGGCGACGAAGTTTTCACGTTCTTCCATCACTTTAATGAGTGGTCCCCAAGCAAATTTCTTTAACAGGACCATTAAAATAGAAAAACTCACTAAAACCACAACGGTATCTAACACTTGAAACCCACCGACCGTTGATCCGAGGGTTAACATATTCGTTGTCAGCATGCCTTATGCACTCCTCTCTTTCTCTACCTCAGTTATTAGGTTTTCTCAATTAAAGAATCATAAAGGCAACAACGACAGCTAAAATAGGAATCGCCTCAACAAGTGCGATACCAATGAGCATAATGGTTTGTAGTGGCCCACGTAATTCTGGTTGACGAGAAATTCCTTCGAGTGTACTTTTTACGATAATACTGTTAGCGAAACTTGCGCCTAAAGCAGCAAGACCTACAGCGATTGCAGCAGCGATTGCGTTCATGTGTGTTTCCTCCTAGGATTGTTTGAATTTGTTTTTTAATATTAATTATTTCAGTTTGACTCTTACTTTCGTTAATGAAAGACAGCTTTCTCACTGTGCTTATAACGACACGGTTCGCACGAACCGTTTCTTACTCGTTTCAATATGATTGATTACCTGTGATTAGTGATCATCGACTACTTTATGTGACATATACACCATCGATAATGTGGTAAAGATAAAGGCTTGAATCGCCCCGACAAATAAACTAAAACCTTGCCACAACATCATCGGTATGATGGCGCCAATAAGCGTCATCGATGCCATACTCGCAAGCAGCGACAAAAGCACTTCACCCGCAAAGATATTTCCATACAAACGGAAACCGAGTGTCATCGTATTGGTGAATTCTTCGATGATTTTAAATGGCAACATAAATGAAACCGGGCTAACAAAGCCTTTTGCGTACTTTTTAACGCCGCGTATTTTGATGCCATAATAATTCGTTAAAATAATAATAAAAGCCGCAAGCGTTAACGTAACCCCAGCATCAGCCGTTGGCGATTTCCACCACACATCACCATTAAAAATCCCAGTCACGATAATCCCTAAAATGTTACTAATAAAGATAAACGTGATCAGTGTCAGTGCGAGTGGCAAGAACTTCTTACCCGTCCGCCAGTCCATTGAGTCATTAATAATACCTTTAACAAAATCAACGATAAACTCAATAAAGTTTTGTTTTCCCGTTGGCTTCATCTTCAAGTTACGCGTCAAAAAGAATGCCACGAAAAAAGTGACCGCACTTGAAATAACCATCATCAAAACGGTTGACAGGTTGACACTTAACCAAGGGATACCGAAGATATTCTCGATAATCGGTGCACCATGATCCATTTGTTATTCCCCCTTCTCTATAAATTTCTTAGCTTCTAATAACGACCAAAAGCCAGCAATAAGAACAACAACATACTTAAACATTAAACCTATAATCACTGCAAGAATCGGAATGTGCGTCAAATATGATTCAACCAACACAACGACAAGTAAAGCTGCGCCAATTCTTAAAATTGTCCCAGCCGTCGCAAAACGTTTGTTTGTTGTGACGACACGCGCAAGATGCGTCACCTTCCATTGTAGTAAGCATAAGTTTACGTAACTTACTACTCCACCGAGTAGTAAACCAAATAAGATGGGATGTCCTTGAAGTAAAAGCGTCATCGTAAATAAGGAGAGGAGTATGACGAAAAAAATATGATGATGTTTTTTTGTCATGTCATAATATGTCTCCACACACTTTCACCTTGCCTCTCATCTGATCATTAAAAGCCAACTATTCACATTATAGCACCGATTTTAAAAAATGCATCCCAATTACTCGAATTCTTTGGTATAAAAGCGTTTACATTGAAAATTTCTTGAGATAAAGCGTTTCCGCATACCCTACCTCTCTAAACCTCAGTAATTACGTGGGTTTAATGCGCATTGGAGATTGTGAAAAATGCACATGAAAAACCACAAGGATATTTTTACATTCACAAACTTAGCTGGCTAAATAACTCTTCTCTTTGACCTCTTTTTTCATCATTTCTTTCAGCTTTGTAAATGTTGCGACATCGGTTTGAGAGCGTCGTCTAAAAATAAGACGAAAATAAAATAATCTCATCCCTAGAATATTTCAGGATGAGATTATTATTTTGCTTATAAATAGTTATACCTTATTTCACTTCAAACGAGGCTGGTTTTTGTTTTGATGGATCAAAGTAAGACTGAATCGCCTCACAAATCCGTTGACTTGCTAAACCATCCCCGTACGGGTTAGAGGCTTTGGCCATTTTATCGTGCGCGTGTTGATCGCTAAGCAATAGATTGGCTTCATTATAGATTGTGTCTTCATCCGTACCGGTAAGTTTTAACGTGCCACTTTTTACACCTTCGGGTCGTTCAGTTGTATCTCGCAGCACAAGGACAGGCACACCAAGTGATGGTGCTTCTTCTTGTACGCCACCTGAATCCGTAAGGATTAATGTCGCACGCGCAGCGAAATTATGAAAGTCCACAACATCAAGTGGCTTGATTAAATCAATGCGGTCATGGTTTCCTAAGATCTCGTTCGCTTTTTCTTGTACTTTTGGATTTAAGTGAACCGGATAAACGACATGAATATCCGCGTGCGTATCCGCTAAACGACGAATCGCGCGGAACATCTGCCCCATATTTTCACCTAAGTTTTCCCGGCGGTGAGCCGTCATTAGAACGAGACGTTTATCACCGATTTGATCTAACATTGGGTGGGTGTAATCTTCACTTACCGTTGTTTTTAAGGCATCAATCGCCGTATTACCGGTGATATAAATATAATCGTCTTGCTTGTTTTCGGTTCGTAAGTTATCTCTAGACTGAGCGGTCGGGGCAAAGTGTAAGTCAGCCATCACACCGGTCAGTTGACGATTCATCTCTTCTGGATACGGCGAATATTTATTCCATGTGCGTAATCCCGCTTCCACATGTCCAACGGCGACTTGGTTATAGTAAGCAGCAAGTGAAGCCGCAAAGGTGGTCGTGGTATCACCATGGGCTAAGACGATATCGGGCTTTGCTTCTTTCATTACTTCATCTAAACCGACAAGCGCACGGGTGGTGACTTCTGCGAGCGTTTGGTTTTGTTTCATAATGTTTAAATCATACGTCGGGGTAATCCCGAAGATGTCTAATACTTGGTCTAACATCTCACGATGCTGCGCTGTCACGGTGACAATCGTGTCAAATTCATCTGAACGTTTTTGTAGTTCTAATACAAGTGGTGCCATTTTAATGGCTTCTGGTCGTGTACCAAACACCGGCATCACTTTTATTTTTTTCTTCATAAGAACACACTCCATTAAGTTTTTTATAAGGGTAAATGTTTTGCTAGAATCTCTCACTACTTTAACATATTTTATTGGCTTTTCCTATTTCATTTGTGATACATTTACATTTCTCATCGATACCTATAGTGCTTAACTGAGTTGATATACAATCAGTCACACCTTTCTAAAAATACAAAAAAGAATAATACCTCTATAAAATAGAAGCATTATTCTTAATGAATCAACCGTACTTATTTTGTTCCAAACAAACGGTCACCTGCATCACCAAGACCTGGGACGATGTAACCTTTTTCGTTTAGTTTTTCATCCAGTGCCGCAAGGTAAATATCAACATCTGGGTGTAATGCTTTCACCGCTTCAACACCTTCAGGCGCAGCAATTAAACACATCAGTTTAATGTTTGTCGCGCCGCGCTTTTTCAGCGAGCTAATCGCGTCATTGGCGCTACCGCCTGTTGCTAACATCGGGTCAACAACGATGAGTTCACGTTCATTAATATCATTCGGCATTTTAAAGTAATATTCGTGTGGTTTCAATGTTTCAGGGTCACGATACAGTCCAACGTGGCCAACTTTTGCGGTTGGTACGTGACGTAGGACACCTTCTACCATTCCTAAGCCTGCGCGTAAGATAGGTACAATCCCGATTTTCTTACCAGCAATCACGTGTGACGTTGTCTTTGTGACAGGCGTGTCAATTTCTACCGGTTCTAGAGGTAAATCACGTGTGATTTCATACGCCATCAGTCCAGCAACTTCATCAACGAGTTCACGAAACTCTTTCGTGCCTGTTTCTTCTTTTCTAATATACGTCAATTTGTGTTGAATTAGTGGATGATCTAATACATATACATTACCCATCTTATCCGCTCCCTTATTGTATTTTGTACATAACTAATAAGAGTTTACATGTAACGACACGTGCTTTCAAGTAAAAGTTGAAATTCATTAGAATTTATCACTTACAGTGGCACTGTTTTCGCACAATCCATTATCACAAGATGATGTAAAAGAATGATTTTCACTTCTTCACTCGCCGAAGTTATTATGATTCTGTTATGATAGAATCACGTAGTTTGAATCTTGATTCTTATCAAAAGTTTCGCCAACGTAAATCATCGATTTTAAAACTAGAGGTGACACATGAAAACAATCCTATTAGGTGTGATACTGGTTTTAATTATGCTCGTGATCTTTTTATTACATCGCTTCACGAGGAAAAAACATCCCCATAGATTAGTCAAACTGATGATGTTTCATTTGTATGTATACATCGGCTTATTATTATTTGTTGGTTATCATTTCTTTAGTGCGCTTCCGTATCGGGCGTGGGCGGATGAGGTTAAAGTATCATTCTCTATTGAACCTAGGTCTGTAACGGATCTTACATCTTCACTAAGGTTAGCCAGCTATAAAATGCCTCATTCAAGCTTGCTTCACGTTCCATTGATCAATCAATTTCCTGAATTACCAAGAGGATGTGAAGTCACAGCCCTTGCGATGTTAATGCAGTATTATGATGTCGAGACGGATAAGATGACCTTAGCTGAACAAGTAAAAAAAGATACCAGCCCCTATAACGTCATTGATGAACGGGTTCATTTTGGCAATCCACAAAATGGTTTTGTTGGTAATATGTATACATTTGAAGAACCTGGTCTCGGCGTCTATCATGGACCTTTAGTTGACTTAGCCAACAGTTATGATCGTGTTACCGCAACAAACTTAACGGGGCAAGATTTTAATGACCTTTTGGCTACTGTTGGGCGTCATCAACCCGTGCTTGTGATCACCAATACAACATTTAAAACTTTACCGAGTGAGGCATTTACCACTTGGCAGACAACAGATGGACCGATTGACATCACATATAAAATGCATGCGGTTGTTATCACGGGGTATGATCACGATAATATTTATTTTAATGACCCTTATGATGGTCAAATGAAACAACAAAATAGAGCAGACTTCATCTCTGCTTGGGAGCAGATGGGAAGACAAGCCCTTTCGGTGTCAATCAATGACTAAACGTCTGCATAAAAATACCGTCCCCGCTTAGTTTAAAACTAAAAATGGGACGGTATTTTTACATACTCTTCTTCATGATAGCTTTTAAATTGCTAACTTTTTCAGTTTCATGAATGATTTTCAACAACAATCATGTGTAGATCAACTTACTTTTGACATGGTCTTCATTTTTAAGTGCCTCTAAATCAAATTTATCCTCCATATAGATTTGATGCCAAACCATAAACATAAAAATCGTCCATAATTTCCGGCTATTGTCGGCTTTATTTTGACAGTGATTGTCTAATAACTGGCGAATCACTGCCTTATTTAATAAGTGGTCTGTTTCACTTTCCTCGATCAACTGTTTGGCCCAAGAATGTAATTCATTTTTCAACCAATGTCTGATTGGTACTGGGAAGCCTAACTTTTTACGATTAAGCACGTGATCGGGAATGATACCTTCTGCTGCTTTTCTTAAAATATGTTTGGTTGTACCTTCAGCAATTTTAAAGTCAACAGGAATTTCACGTGCCACATTAAAGACTTCTTTATCTAAGAAAGGCACTCGTAACTCAAGCGCATGCGCCATTGTCATTCGGTCAGCCTTTAATAAGATATCCCCGCGTAACCAAGTTTGAATATCGACATACTGCATTTGATTCACAAGTGGCGTCTCTTTACTTGCTTCATAGAACGGTGAGGTAATCGTTTGGTATGGACGTTCATGATTGTAAAAAGGTAATAAAGCTTGTTTATCTCGTTCCTCGAAGATCTTCGCATTGCCAATATAACGGTCTTTTAAAGGCGTTGTGCCTCGTTCGATAAAGCTTTTCCCTTTGACTCCCTCAGGAATAATTTTAGCGACTTGATTTAGTGCTGATTTTAACATCGTTGGCATTGACTCAAACAGTTTTAACGATGACGGTTCACGATAAATATTATAGCCACCGAATAACTCATCTGCACCTTCTCCTGACAACACAACAGTGACGTGTTTACTTGCTTCACGTGCGACAAAGTAAAGCGGAATAGCCGCTGGGTCGGCAAGGGGATCATCGAGATGATAGATAATTTTTGGAATTTTACTCACAAACTCTTCCGGCGAAATCATATACTCATAATTCTGCACACCAAGAGCTGCGGCCGTTTCCTTAGCCACATCCACTTCAGAGTAACCGTGTTGTTCAAACCCTACTGAGAATGTTTTTATATCCGGATGAATCTCTCTTGCGATTGAAGCAATGATCGTTGAATCAATGCCTCCTGATAAAAACGAACCGACCGGTACATCACTACGCATATGGACATTAACCGAATCATACATGACCGACCGAATTCTCTCAATGAATACCGACTTTTCATGATTCACGGGTTGGAAAGTCGAATGGAAATATCGCTTAAAAACAAGTGGTTCATCGGCTTTTTTTATAAAATAGTGGCCTGGTTCTATCTTTTTAATCCACTGACTGATCGTATAAGGTTCTGGTGCGTATTGAAAACTCAAATAGTGTTGCAGCGTGTCGTGACAAACAGATTCAGTAAACGGTTCAATGATACTCTTTTTCTCTGACGCAAAATAGAGACCGCGATCGGTTTCACGGTAATAAAATGGCTTAATACCAAAGGGGTCACGGACACCGAATAATGTTTGTTCCTCGGTATCCCAAATTAAGATGGCAAACATTCCTCTTAACTTCTCGAACGCCTCTTCTCGGTAATAATCAAATAACGCAATAATGACCTCTGTATCGGAATCCGTCGTAAATGTATAACCCATCTCTAGCAAATGGTTGCGTAATTCAATATAGTTATACACTTCACCATTGAACACCATCCAATACCGTTCATTTAAATAACTAAACGGCTGATGACCACTTTCAATGTCAATAATACTTAACCGTCTAAAACCAAATAAGACCTGTTCATCTTCAAAATAACCTTCATCATCCGGCCCACGATGAAAAATCATCCTATTACTATTTTTAAATTGTTCTCGAGCTGCCTCTTCCCAAATACCTGGGCTATTTTTTAACACGCCAACAAATCCGCACATGATGTTTATCCCCTTCCAATTATCTTTATCTTATTATTCATTGCCTCATTATGTATTTATCTGCCTTATTAGACGTTAGTCATCTTCATTATGTTACAGTTTAATGACAAAATAAAACTTTTACCTTTCCTATCTTAACGTTTCACCAATAAAAAAACAATATTTTTACAGATTAATTCTTTTGTTTTTAACATTTTAACAAATAGACTATTGTTATTTCCCAAACCATCATAGCGATACGCGTTCAACTTAAACAATTAAGAAAAGCTCAGCTAGGCCTCGCCCTTTTCGGGCTAGAGGTTAGCCGAGCTTTTCAATTCTGGATTTTTATAGGTGATATCATGAAGGCTTGTATAATACACAGGAAGCATTTCTCACTCACACTTTTCGCAATTAAACCTTGGTGGATCCGTCGGATCTCCCATATCCATCATATCAAACTGCTCAACAACTTCTTTCGGTATATCTTCCGTTACTTTACAACTCCGACAAACGAATTCGACGTTCCCGTTCTCGTATTTCTTTTTCGCGTTCGCTCCAGCTGAAACGATACTTCTTGATGGCTGCTTGAAGTTTTGGTTGAATAACTTTCTTAGCTGCCGGAGATAGCGTACGTCTAATCAGCTTCAATACAACAGTCTGCCACTGCTTACGCAATTTTGTGAATGGAATGAAATCATTTGTTTTCCATTCATTCTCTGGTGTGACACCACCCATACTGAAAAGCATGTGAATATGCGGATTAAACTCCAACTTAGACCCAAGGGTATGTAACGCCGATACAATACCTGGTTTAAATCCACATCTCTTAAACCATTCATTGAGAAACCGCGCGGCTTCATCCATTAATTTTTTTAATAACTTCTTACGATATTCCCCCGCAAAGATGAATCTCAGACCTTCATCAATCGTGAAAACAACGTGTCTATGGTTACTACGATACATATCGTTTACTTGTATATCTGCCCATTTTTGTGCTTCGCCTACCGCACATGTCGGACAAAACTTCCCTTTACACCGAATAGGTATCTTCTTTACCTTCGGACAAGTCTCACACTTAAATGTCAAAAAACCATTTGATAACTCTCCACAGTGTAAAAACTTTTCTACTTCTTCGATGATAACCGGAAGCATCTTATCTTTGTTTTCTTTAAGAAATCTAGACCAATGATCACTGAATATGGCATTTAAAATATTCATTTGAACTGGAATATTTTCTTCATGTGCCATACTATTATCTTAACTCTTTTCCATACTAAATTTCAACTCTGAATAACGCTCTAACCCTTGGTATATCAGCAAATTTTTTATACTTTCCTATACTATAAAAAAGACACGCCTCATGTAGAGACGTGCCTGCTAACTATTATTTGTATAGTGGGAAACGATCAGTAAGAGCTTTCACACGTTTACGCGCTTCTTGTTCCACTGCTTCATTTTCAACATCTTTTAGTACAAGCGCAATGATTTGACCCACTTCTTTACGCTTAACTGCAATAGGAATACAAGTGATCAATACAGTCGAACTTGTACTAAAATCGTTAATTTTGAATGTTACTGTTTAATCAGAATGGGAAATGGTTTATATGAAAATATGTGTCTTATATATTCATCATTAAAGCAGTCGATGATGAATATCTGACGCACTGTATAAGATATTTGTGACGACAACACTTTTATGTTTAACAACATAAATGATTGAATAATTATCTACAGGCATAATCCGAAGCCCACTCGAATGCTCTGGTTCTAATTTAATTAACCGGTACCTTTCCGGCATAGTCGCTAATTTTAATATGCTTTGCGTGATACGTTCATATTGTCCACTCGCGACTTCCGGAGATAACAGACTTTTTGCGATATACAAATAGATCTTTTCTAAATCATTAATCGCTTCATTTGTTATCTCTACCTTGTACTTTTTCATATTGAATGTTTCTCTTTTATCAACTCAAATACTTCTGATGCTTCGGCTACCCTTCCTGCTTTCATATCTTCATAGCCTTTTTGGAGCTTGTCTCGCAACTCCTTTTCTGTCATTAATTCCGCATTGATTTCCACAGGCGCTTTAGGTATCTCTAAGGGAAATGGGATACCGCCTGTCATATTTATTTGTTTCAGGTACATCGTGATTGCCGTTGACATAGAAATTCCAAGTTCTGATAAAATTTCTTCAGCGTGTTGCTTTACCTTAGGGTCTACTCTTAAATTTAATGTTGTTTTATTAGCCATAATCTTTCATCTCCTTTATAAAATTGTAACGCTTTTTACGTTACAATTCAATCGATAATTACTAGTTTTCTTTAAAATTCTAACAATAATGCTGCCGGATATATTACTACCACCATCAAATGTATTACCAGGTGAAAATCTTACCAAAAAGACACGTCCCATGTAGAGACGTGTCTTTCATATTATTTCTATGGATGACATCGTATTTTTGTTGGTTGTAATACCGATATCATCTAATGCTTATTCTACATCTGCTTGAGTAAACATGTTCTACTCCGAACATACCAACAAACTCACATCCACAAAATCCTTAGCTTTTTTGTGCATCCTTTATTGCCATTAACTATGGTCTATGATCCATGTCAATAAATGTTTATCACTGACCGATCCATCTGCTAAGCCCAGTCCTAGTGTAATTAATTCATTATCTGTACAAGTGACTTCCATTCCATTAATTTCAAGAAATACAAGCATCACTAATATGCCAATTCGCTTGTTCCCATCAATAAAAGGGTGATTGTTTACTAGAAAATAGCCTAGCTTAGCCGCTTTTGATTGAATCGTTATATAAATATCTTCACCAGCAAATGTTTGAAACGGTGCATTTAAAGCGGACTCTTGTAAACCTTCATCTTTTATGCCATCGCTGCCATCAGATGATTTAATAAGTAGACTGTGCATATTTATCACTTGGTCTTTTGTCAGCCTCTTCATTTGGCTAATTCCTTAAAGGCTTTCATGTGCTTTGAGATTAAATTCTCAGCTACTTCATGTATTTCTTTGTCTCCAATTTTATCATCTTCGTCTAATTGATTATATTCTATTAATATATAGCGAGGCTTATTGTTTTTAAGTATGACAGCTGTGCCATTTTCATCTACCATTCTTGCTACTTTCGAAAAATTTTGATTGGCTTCTGAAATAGAAACTAAATTTTCTACATTGATTCTCATAAAACTCACCCCTTTCTATTTCTAGAATACCTATTAATTAGGATTAATTCAACCTAATTTTGAAAGTTAATGCTTTAAGCTACCCTCTAATATAACATCATTTTTCGAATCAACATGATATTTTCACTGTTTTTTATCGCAACACCAGCCCGTTGTTCGATGACCCATTTTATCTCCTTAAGCGAGAAGACATCCTTCCCATTTCTTTGGGTTGTATGATAGTATGTTTCATCGTTAGTATAACCATTAGATTCTAACTTTAAAAGCGCATCAAAAAGACACGTCCCATGTAGAGACGTGTCTTTCATATTATTTGTATAGTGGGAAACGATCAGTAAGAGCTTTCACACGTTTGCGCGCTTCTTCTTTCACTGCTTCATTTTCAACATCTTTTAGTACAAGCGCAATGATTTGACCAACTTCTTTAAGTTCATCTTCTTTAAAACCGCGTGTCGTCACAGCGGCTGTTCCGACACGAACACCACTTGTCACAAATGGTGATTCAGTATCAAAAGGAATCGTGTTTTTGTTGGTTGTAATACCAATGTCATCTAACGCTTCTTCTGCGACTTTACCGGTTAAGCCTAGGCTCTTTACATCAAGTAACAGTAAGTGATTATCGGTACCATTTGAGACAAGACGCACACCTTCAGTTGTTAGTGACTCCGCAAAAGCTTTGGCGTTTGATTTAATTTGTTTTACGTAATCTTTAAATGATGGATCAAGCGCTTCTTTAAACGCTGCCGCTTTGGCCGCAATCACATGCATCAGTGGGCCACCTTGAATACCAGGGAAGACCGCTTTATCAATTTGTTTGGCGTACTTTTCTTTTGTGAGAATCATGCCACCACGTGGACCACGTAACGTTTTATGTGTCGTTGTGGTGACAAAGTCACTGTAAGGGACAGGATCTGGATGTTCACCCGCCGCGACAAGACCCGCAATGTGTGCCATATCAACCATTAAATAAGCGCCGACTTCATCGGCGATCTCACGGAATTTACTAAAGTCAATCTCACGCGGATACGCACTCGCACCAGCGACGATTAATTTCGGTTTTACCGCTAACGCTTTTTCACGGACAACCTCGTAATCAAGCGTCTCCGCGTCTTTATCTACGCCATACTCTTCGAAGTTATACAGCTTACCACTAAAGTTCACCGGACTTCCATGGGTTAAGTGACCACCGTGTGATAGATTCATGCCAAGCACCGTATCGCCTGGTTCTAAGAAAGCGTGATAGACAGCCATATTTGCTTGTGCCCCTGAGTGTGGTTGAACATTCGCATGTTCTGCCCCGAAGATTGCTTTTGCGCGGTCACGTGCTAAGTTTTCTGCGATATCCACATACTCACAACCACCATAGTAGCGTTTCTCTGGGTAACCTTCCGCATATTTATTCGTTAAGACCGACCCTTGTGCTTCCATTACTGTTTCTGTGACGAAGTTTTCTGAGGCAATCAACTCAATCTTATCATTTTGACGACCACGCTCTAATTCAATCGCTTCGAATAACTCTACATCATTTGCTTGTACATGTTTCATCCACATCGTTCCCCCTAAAGTATTGGTTTTATTTTTTTAAGTTAGACTAAACAGTCGACTTATTCATACTTTGCGCGTGCACCGCCGATGAGTTTCGGACGGCTATAAGCACCCGCTAGACGTGCTTGACCTAAAAACTTTGTCTGGAATCTAAGCGGTACCGCCACCGGTAAGAGATGCATCCCAATCATCGTCTCACCAATATCCATCCCTGCATCCGCTTCAATGGTTTCAATCACAACCGCTTCTTCCATGTGTTGATAACTATACGTCGCCATCGACCCACCCGCATGTGGATGCGGGACAACCGTGACG
>JBNJFJ010000030.1:0-5522 GCA_051746745.1 Bacillota bacterium
AAAAGTCAATTGAGTATCACTTATATCGTCGTCTTTCCGTTCATTTTGTATGACTATATCTCGAATATACGATTCGTAACGAACACCGTTGATTTAACGTATGTCGGCCTTGTCATAATCGTGTCACTCCTCATTGATTACTACGCACACCGCAAACTGGAAGTTGTGACGTCATGAGCGAACTTTTTAGTGAACATCAAAGTATCTATCGTCAAATCGCCGACAAAATTAAAGATCAGATTTTAAACGGCGATTTAAAGCGAGGGGATAAGTTACCGTCGCTCAGAGAACAAGCAGTGGAACTCGAAGTAAATATAAATACGATCACAAAAGGGTATAATATATTAGAGAATGATGGTATGATTGAAAAACAACGTGGCTTAGGTTTCTTTGTGACAGAAGATGCATACGCGCGCGTATTAACAGAGCGAAAACAACTGTTTCAACAACAAACGTTGCCCAAGTTGAAACAAGAGTTGCGCTTGTTGAACTTGTCAGACCAAGCGTTATTAAAACTCTTAAAAGAAATAGACTAACTCAAGGTTATACTGTATCAAGCTATGTTAAGTGACAAATTATAACTGCATCATTTGATTGACGCGAGATAAAAACAATAAAACGTGGAGAAACTGTTCATTTTTTTAGTGGACAGTTTTCTCTATTTAAAAAGGAGAAAAATATATGCAAGATTTTATGATGTTGACAGACGAGGCGTTATTGCGCCGCTTAAATGAGAAAGGTTTTACCACACCGACACCGATTCAAACACAACTCTTACCGATGATTGTGGACGGGAAAGATGTGCTCAGTCAAGCTGAGACGGGTAGTGGTAAAACATTGGCTTTCTTACTACCTGTATTAGACCGATTAGATTTTAATGCGAACGATCCATCTGTTCTTATTTTGACACCAACACGTGAGTTGGCGCTTCAAATTGAAGAAGTTGTGAAAGATATTGCCGTGTATAAGCGGTTAAAGCCGGTGACGGTGATTGGAGATATGTCTTATGAAGCCCAAGAAGTCCAACTGAAACAAAAAAGTCATATCGTCATTGGTACACCAGGCCGCGTCTTAGATTTAATGAGTAAGGGCACAATTAAACGCGCGCTCATTGATACGTTGATTATCGATGAAGTGGATCATTTATTTGACCGCGGGTTCGCGGAGACGATTGAAGAAATTATTAGTTTGTTACCGTATGACAGACAAAATATTTATACCTCAGCAACAATGAGTGATGAGATTGAACCGTTTATTAACGAAACATTAGTCGAGCCTGTACGTGTAACGATTGAACCGAAAAATCAACAAGTGTTTGACCAAATTCGCGTTGATGTTGACCCTTACGATAAAATCGAAACGGTCGTCGATGTCTTAGTCGAAGAAGATGTCCCTGAAGCGATTATCTTCTGTGAGGAGAAGCGGACGGTTGATGAAGTGGCTGATGAACTAAGTGACTTAGGGATTCCAGTTGTACGACTTCATGGCGATTTAAAGCAGCCCGTTAGAATTAAAGCACTGAAACAATTTAAAGAAAAACATCGCCCGATTCTTGTGACAACAAATTTAATGGCAAGAGGGATGGATTTAATCGACTTACCACTTGTGGTTAACTATGATTTAGCTTATACAGAAGATGTCTTTACGCACCGGATGGGTCGTACGGGCCGTATGGGTAAGAAAGGGAAGGTCGTACATCTTCTTGCGCCGGATGAGCGCGCGAGCTATGAAACGATGAAGGAGAGTCTTAGCTTTCATGATCGTGAGCTTACGTATCCCCAGCGAGAACAGGATGATACAAAGCAGTACGTGAAGATGCTTGGCCGTCAAAAGAAAGTCGAGACCAATGATTCGGTCAAGACACTGTACTTTAACGGCGGGAAAGAGAAGAAATTACGTGCCTTTGATTTCGTTGGCACCATCAGTTCTTTACCAGGCATGGACTTTAATGATATTGGAGCGGTAACGGTGTATCCGAGACATACGACAGTAGAGATCTTAAATGGTAAAGCTGAAACGGTCTTAAAGCAAATGAAACAGACAAAAGTAAAGAAAAAACAATTAAAAGTTCATATTGACCGTGATACACATTTGTAAGACTTAAAAATGCATGAATCAACCGAGGTAAGACCGTCATCAGTGCAATTAGCACTAACAATGGTCTTACCTTTTTTCTATAGTTTTTTAAGTGATTAAACGGATGTCACTAAGAAAACAACTGTAAATTCAATAGATAAGAGCCTAAAGTGCGTGGAAGATGACACATGATAGCTAAACTTTTTAAAGCAGACGCTAAACCTCACATGGTACGCATAATGTAAGCGCTTTACTATAATGGAGTATGTACGATGACTCTTGAAAGGAGGCCGTTTTTCGTATTCATTTCATTATACTAGGAGGTTAAACATGTCGAAACAGAAGCTATCGAAAGGATTTATTTATTTACTTATTATGTTGATGTTGTTGCCAAACTTTTCACCACTCACGGTCTATGCCGAAACGAGTGATGTGATCTTGCATCATGATTTTGAAGCAGGTACCGATGGTTGGACATCTATTAGTTGGCAAGGTGTGGCTAATGTCAGTCAAACAGATGAAACGAGCAGTTCAGGTGACTATGCCTTAAAAGTAACTGACAGAGAAAAGCGGGTCTCAGGAGCGTTTGTCAATATTACAGATGCGACATACGACGTAGGAGCAACGTATAAAATAAGTTATGATATGAAAATGTCAGAAACAGCAGATGTTGCTTTTCCAACAGTCAAAGTAGCTGGTGGGACCGATGAGCAATATTTAAACAATGGTGGCGCCACCATTAGCGCTGAAACATTTACAGCTGTTGAAACCCCGACGTTCACAATTCCAGAAGGCCTGAAGGAAGTGGCACTGTATATTGAGTTCGGGGAAGGTGAAAGTTTACAGGATTATTACTTAGATAATGTGAAGCTTCACTTAGTCGAAACTGCGCCTGTTGAAGAAACACCTACAGACGTAACAGAAAACCAAGTGTTTTATCATGATTTTGAAACAGACACTAATGGTTGGACACAACTGGGTTGGGGTGGTGATTTAACGACGACACTAACATCAGATGAAGCTTATACTGGTGACCAATCTTTAGCGGTGACCCGTACAACAATGGATGCGAAGTTAAGCCTAAACTTAACGGATCAGCTGACAGAAGGTGAAAACTATATCTTTAGATTTCAGCTAAAATTAGCTGAAGGGACAGAAACGTTACGTCTCGCATCCAAGCATAGTTATCCAGAGGCAGAGAATGAATATCCTTGGATTATTAGTAATAAAGAAGTCGGAACAGACTGGGTAACCTTTGAATCTGGTGAGTTTAACTACCAACCAGGAACGACAGAATTTCTTATCTATATCGAATCAGATCAAACAGAAGGTACACCAGCGGTGTACTACTTAGATGAAGTCGAAATCGTTCAACTTGAAACAGAGGAATCAACGGATAAGCCAGCAGCGGATACCCTAACCGCCATTGATTTTGAATCAAGTGATGCGAGTGGTTTCGTGGCACGCGGCGGAGAAGAAGTGTTAACCGTTACGGATGAAACGAATCATACGCCAGACGGTACGATGAGTTTAAAAATAGAAAATAGAAGTCAAAACTGGTACGGACCATCACTTGATGTGTACAATTTTGTCGACCAAGGCGAGTTATACGAGGTTTCTGCTTGGGTTAAGATGGTTGAAGGCTCAGATGAGCTTAAACTATCCACACAAGTAGGGGATGGTGATACCGCAAGCTATAATAATATCACCTCAAGTCAAGTAACGGCAGATGAGTGGGTCAACCTTACAGGCACGTATCGCTACTCAAGCTTAGGCAATGGCAACTTAAGTATTTATGTTGAAGGTGCAAGTGCAACGTCTAGCTTTTATTTGGATGACGTGACGTTCACAAAGCTTGAAACGGCACCGATTGAGATTGAAGACATTACCCCAATAAAAGACGTCTACCAAGATGACTTTTTAATCGGGAATGCGGTCTCAATGTCGGAGTTTGAAGGGGTTCGTTTAGAATTATTGAAAAAACACTTTAACTTAGTTTCAGCTGAAAACGCGATGAAACCAAGTTATGCGTATGATGAAGATGGAAACTTTGATTTTGACGCTGAGAAAACCATTGTTGAAACAGCGATTGAACAAGGTTTTAACGTACATGGTCACGTCTTAGTGTGGCACCAACAATCACGTGATGCGCTCTATCAAGATGAAGCAGGAAATCCACTCTCACGTGAAGAGGCATTAGAAAATATGTACACACATATTGAAACAACAATGGCCGCGTTTAAAGATTATGATGATCACTTAATCTCATGGGACGTGGTGAATGAAGCGATGCTTGATAGCGCCAGTGCTCCATATGAAGAGTGGGAAAGTAACTTACGTCAATCAGGTTGGTACAAAGCAATTGGTCCTGACTATATTGAACTCGCCTTTAAGAAGGCACGTGAAACAGCTGATCACTTAGGACTTGACGTTGTTTTATACTACAACGATTATAACGATGATCAACAAAATAAAGCCCAATCGATCTATCATATGATTAAAGATATTAATGACCGTTACCAAGAAGAACACCCAGGTGAGTTACTCATAGAAGGGATGGGCATGCAGTCACACTACAACATGAACACAAACCCAGCCAATGTGCGTTTATCAATGGAACGCTTCATTGACTTAGGAGTGGAAATTGGTGTGACAGAACTTGATGTCACCGCAGGTTCTGGTGGTGTTCAAACAGAAAGAGAAGCGAATCGTCAAGCTTATATTTATGCAGAATTATTTAAGCTCTACAAAGAACACGCAGACCATATTTCACGTGTGACGATTTGGGGCTTGAACGATGCGACGAGCTGGCGTGCTGAACAATCGCCACTATTATTTGATGCCAACTTACAAAGTAAGTTAGCTTATGAAGCAATTATGGACCCAGAAACATTCCTTGAAAATTATGAGGAAACAACGGTACCTGTAAGAGAAGGACAAGCACTCCAGGCAGAAACAAAGCCAGTGATTGATGGTGTAGAAGATGATGCATATGAGCATGCACCCGTCCTATCAATTGACCGCTTCCAACAAGCATGGTCAACGGCTACAGGAGAGGCAAAAGTCATCTATGATCAAGATTACTTGTACGTCCTCGTGAATGTAGCGAATGACGTGCTTGATGTAACAAGCGCAAATGCTTGGGAACAAGACTCGGTCGAAGTGTTTGTCGATCAAACAAACAGTAAAGCACCGAATTACGACGCTGCTGAAGGTATCGGCCAGTACCGTGTGAATGCCGAGAATACACAATCCTTCGGTAATGGCAATGTGTATGAAGGCTTTGAGTCAAGCACAAAAATCAATGGCACAAGCTATACCGTTGAAATGGCGATTCCGTTAACGGAAATCACACCAACAAATGAGACCGTTATTGGTTTTGATTTACAAATTAATGACGGAGAAGAGGGTACAAGAGCCGGTGTTGCGACATGGAACGATACAAC
>JBNJFJ010000030.1:5622-19473 GCA_051746745.1 Bacillota bacterium
CCAACACCAGATGAGTCAGAAGAGACAAATGAACCAACAGACAATGATGACACACAAGCTGAGACTGACAAGGTGATTGGTTTATCACAAGCACCTGTTGTTGTATCTCAAGGCGAAACGGTTGTGATTGATAGTTTAGACACGAGTATCAAAATGCCAAATGATTTACCAGCAGGGACAACGATGACAGTTGATACGTATAATGAAGAAACCTTTACCGCTGAAAGTGGAACTACCCTTAACGTCAGTGGTGAGATCATTACCGTTAACTTAAGCTTCCCTGACGGTTCTGAGGGCTATGAAGGTGAGTTTGAATTAACTCTCGGTGTAAATGCCGATGCAGAAAATCCAGCGGTCTATTATTTAGGTGAAGACGGTTGGGAATTACGCGGTGGTGATTACGACGAAGAGAACGGTGTTATCCGTTTAATCGTTTCAGGCTTTTCTACTTACGGCGTGTTTGAAGCGGAAGTAGACAGTGCCACAGGTGAAACACTACCTAATACAAGTACGATGATGTTTAACTGGTCAATGATCGGGGCGACATTACTCCTAATGAGTGGTGGTTTATTCTACCTCGGGAAGCGGAAACAATTAACAAGACGTTAATGAACAGACGATGGCAAGCGGTCAAACTGACCGCTTGTTTTCGTTCATAATGGATACGTAAAGGAGTGACAGGATATGAAACAGGTTGGTGGATGGATCATGCTTATACTCATCATCTTCATCGCCGGTTGTAGTGAGCGTGCGACCTATGAAGCTGAAGATGAGTACTTTAAAGTAGAAGCAACGATAACGGAATCAACAGGAGACAGTGATACAAACTATGAAATAGAAGCACAATTAACGCCGCTACAACCGATGGAAGTGGAATCATTTCAGTATGAAATGGTGATAGAACCACTGGGGACAAGTGAAAAAACAGAGGACTATGAGGAAGTTGTCGATCTTGAATCCCTCAGTATTCGAGACACATTCATAAGTGAACGGGACATAAGCATCGATGACTTTATCTTAACTATTCAAGTGAACGACCTTGAGCTTAGTTACACCTTAACCAAATAAGTGACAGAAAGGACATGACCTTATGAAGGGTGATGTCCTTTCTTTATGTTACTTCAGTATATCATCAGTGAATGGATGATTTAGAAAGTAATTATGTTAAAACAATCACAAAGGATAAATCTTTCCCCTCTAGGATAATTATTTACCTATAGAAGCGCTTACATGAGTAAAGCGCTTACATTATACTTCTAGTTGTAAGACAAATTAAATGTTTTGAGAGGGGTTAAATTATGTTAAAGCGTTCAAAGTTTTTATGGGTATTACTTGTCGGAGCCTTATTCTTTTCACTACTCGTCGGTTGTTCTGACACGAAGACAGATGAGGGAAGTGATAGTGAAAGTGATGGTGGGTCTTCAGATGAAGGATCAGATGGTGATTCAATCGATGTAGGGATTATTTTACCAACACGTGACGAACCACGTTGGGTGCAAGATGAGCAACGTTTCCGTGACGCGATTGCCGATTCAGACTATACAACAGAAATTTTATTCTCACAAGGGTCATCCTCAAACGAATTACAAAACGTTGAAACATTGATTAGCCGCGGGATTGATGTACTGATTATGAGTCCACATGATGGCGATGCTGCGGGTGCCGCTGCAAAAGCTGCCAGCATGGAAGGCATTAAAGTGATTTCTTATGACCGCTTAATCACCAATACCGATGCGGTTGACTATTATGTGACATTTGATAGCTTCGCCGTTGGGGAAGCACAAGGTCAATATTTAATTGATAACACAGACGGTTCAGGTATTCCGCTTTACTTATATGCAGGGGCATCATCAGACAACAATGCGTTCCTCTTCTTTGAAGGTGCATGGAGCGTACTTCAACCGAAAATTGCCGATGGTACCTTTGTTGTTGCCAACTCAAGTGCCGCAGAAGAATTATCAAGTAAAAATGAGTTAACGCGTGATGAATTAGGTCAAATCCTTAACCAAGTTACAACAAACTGGGATCCAAACGAAGCCATCAACAAAGCACAAACACACCTTACAAGTGCTGGTGCAGAATTAAAAGGTGATGTGGCAGTCCTTGCACCAAACGATGGTACGGCACGTTCGATTGCCGATACATTTAGCTCAGATAGTGAAGTAACAAGCTACATCATTACTGGACAAGATGCAGAGAAAGCATCGATCCAATACATCATTGATGGCAAACAATCGATGACCGTCTTTAAAGATGTTCGTCGTTTAGTTAAAGATGCGATGGGTATGGCGATTACCATCCTTGATGGTAGCGACCCAGAAACAACCGGTTCATATGATAACGGTGCTGTTGATGTACCAGCTTTACAATCTGAAGTCATTACCGTTGACCAAGCCAATGTAGAAGCTGAACTTATTGAGTCTGGCTACTACGAAGCAAGTGAATTTACTGGTTTAGAGTAAAACCCAGCTAAGTAAGCTTAAAGTAACATGTGTGTCTCTAATATAACAGAATCATGTCTCAAACAGGATAGAATAGTGTGCCCCACTATTCTATCCGTTTTAAAACGAAGGTGGTGCGAGTCAATGGCAGAAATTATTTTAGAAATGGCCAATATCACAAAAACTTTTCCAGGGGTAAAAGCCCTCGATCAAGTAAACTTTCAAGTAGAAAAAGGTGAGATTCATTTTCTTGTCGGTGAGAACGGTGCGGGTAAATCAACCTTAATGAAAGTATTAAGTGGTGTATACCCTTATGGGAATTACGAAGGCGATATTATTTATGAAGGTAAAGTTCAACAATTTAATAAAATCCAAGACAGTGTTGACGTCGGGATTGCGATTATATATCAAGAACTCGCGTTATTTCCAGATTTATCTGTCTATGAAAATATTTATATGGGCAATGAAGTAAAAGAAGGCGGCATTATCAATTGGAACCAGACGATCGTGAAAGCGAAAGAGATGTTACAGAAAGTTAATTTAAAAGTCAATCCAGAAACATTGATCAAAGACTTAGGTGTTGGGAAACAACAACTCGTCGAAATCGCAAAAGCTTTGAGTAAACAAGTTAAGTTGTTAATTTTAGATGAACCAACCGCCGCGTTAAATGAAGATGATTCAGAGAACCTGTTAGAACTGATTAAAGAATTAAAGAAACAAGGCATTACCTGTATTATGATTTCGCACAAATTAAAAGAAGTGGCCGCGATTGCGGATAAAGCGACCATCTTAAGAGACGGTCAAACCATTATCACGTTGGATGCAAACAAAGGTGAAATCGATGAACCGACGATTATTCGTCACATGGTTGGTCGTGAGATGAATCAAATATATCCGGAACGGGCGAACAGAAACATTGGTGATACGGTATTAGAACTGATCAACTGGTCCGCTTATGATACCCAGCTCGGAAGAGCGGTTGTAAAAGATGCCAACCTACACCTAAAGCGTGGTGAAATCATTGGCGTTGCTGGACTAATGGGAGCAGGACGAACTGAGCTTGCCTTAAGTATGTTTGGCAATCCAAAAAACTATAAATTGATGGGTAACATGGCCCTAAACGGCCAACCACAAAACTTTAAACATACGAGTGACGCCATTAAAGCAGGTATGGCTTATGTGACAGAGGACCGAAAAGGGAATGGTCTCTTTTTACTTAATAATATTACGAAAAACGTTTCGGCCTCGAAACTATCTGGCATTGCACATAACGGCATTATTAATACCAATGAAGAAATTAAAGTTGCCGAACACTATAAAAATTCTCTCCACATTAAAGCCTCTTCGATTGAACAATTGGTAGGAAAACTGAGTGGGGGTAATCAACAAAAAGTATCGCTCGGGAAATGGCTGTTTGCTGGACCGAACATTCTTATTTTAGATGAACCGACCCGCGGGATTGATGTTGGGGCGAAGTTTGAAATTTACTCCGTGATGAATACGTTAATTGAAAAAGGCATGAGTATTATCATGATTTCATCAGAACTCGGTGAAATTCTAGGCATGAGCGATCGCATCTATGTGATGGCAGAAGGTAAAATCACTGGAGAGCTTAATAGAGAAGAAGCCGATCAAGAAAAAGTCATGGCATTAGCCACGAAGTAGGAGGAGAAATCATGAATATTATTAAAGAAACATCGAATTTAGTAAAAGACAATATCCGTGACTACGGGATGTATATCGCCCTTGTGGCGATTATGGTTACTTTTAACGTGATGACGAGCGGAACGTTTATGTCTTCCCGTAACATTAGTAATTTACTCGATGCGAGTGGCTATATCGCTGTCTTAGCGGTCGGGATGACACTCGTCATTGTTATCCGTCACATTGACTTATCGGTCGGTTATGTGGCCGGTTTTCTAGGGGCGATTGCGGCGATTCTTTTAATGCAACAAGGCCTGTCTGTATGGCTTGTCATACCTATTATCTTAGTCTTAGGTATTGTCATCGGTCTCATGAATGGTTTCCTTATTGCCCAACTCGGGATCCCAGCTTTTGTTGCGTCACTTGCGGGGATGCTCATCTTTCGTGGGGCACTTTTACAAGTAACAGAAGGTACCGGAACGATCATTGTTCAAGATGATATCTTTAATGCGATTGGGAATGGTTACTTACCAGCGATTCAATATTTCTACAACCGCCACATGTTAACGTTAATCATTGGTGCTGTTGGTATTGTGTTATTCATCTTTTCTGAACTTAAAACGAGACACGATAAGTTGAAGTATAATTTTGATGTTATGTCACTGCCGATTTTCTTAGTTAAACTTGTGTTTGTCTCAGGTATTATTGCTTATATCACGTGGATTTTAGCAGGCTATAACGGGATTAGTTGGACATTAGTCATCGTCTTACTTGTCACGATGGTCTATCACTTCATTACGAATAAAACCGTCCTCGGTCGCCAAGTGTATGCCGTTGGGAGTAACCCAGAAGCGGCGCACTTAAGTGGGATTAATGTAAAAAAAGTCACCTACATGGTCATGGGGTCAATGTCAATGCTGGCAGCTCTTTCAGGTATTTTGTATACCTCACGCTTACAATCAGCGACAACAACCGCTGGGATGTTATTTGAACTTGATGCAATTGCGGCGGCTTACGTTGGTGGGGTGTCATCTGCGGGTGGTGTTGGTAAAGTGACCGGTGCGATTATTGGTGCGATTGTTATGGCCTCACTGACAAACGGGATGAATTTACTCGGTGTTGGTATTTCTTATCAATACATGATTCGCGGGGGTGTCCTTGCAGGTGCGGTGATCTTCGATGTGTTGACGAGAAAACGCGGAAAATAATAACGAAAGCATCCCCAACCGGATGCGACATGTTAAAAGAAACGAATGGAATATAGATTGACAAGATTAACAGACACTGACCCCAAAAGGCTTCCTTACGGGGTCTATTGTCGTCTACATAACAGCATGAACAAAGACAGGTGAAAGTAACCGCTATCATTGGACCTGTTTTGTGATAAAATATGAAGGGCAACATGATTTTGAAAGCTGTGTCTTTCACCAAGAGGAGTTTTAACTATGCGTAAATTTGCAACCGCTTTATTTATTGGGTTGTTAATCGTGACAACATTGTTTACGTTACAAGCGTTGACGCGCGTCTTATCGGTTGATATGGACTTGCCAACGAATGAAGCAACCCAAGCTGATTCGAAACGACTCGTCCTTATTACGGACCAAATTGGGACGCCTTTTTATGACCGGATCGTTAAAGGGGCAAAAGCCGCTGCCATTCAGCAAGGGATGGCATTAGAAGTGCTTGGTTATGCCAATCAGAATGATGAAGCGTTACTAACGGATTTGGAGCGGTCGATTTATGCGAAAGTAGACGGCATCATTGTGCAAGGGAAAGATACCGAAGCTTTTAAAGAATTAACAAAAGTTAAAGCAGCCTTTTATAGCATCCCCGTTGTCACCATCTCAGAAGATGTGCCAATTGAAGAGAGTTTAAGACGAACTTATGTCGGTTCTAATCACTTCCAGATGGGCCAAACATTAGCAAATGTAGTAACAGAAGATTATCAAGCTGATGAGACCGTGGTCATTTATTATGATGAAACCCGTCCCTTCTATCAACGGGAGCGCCTCAGAGGGGCAGAAGCGGTTCTAAATGAATCAGATTTGACGGTCCGCTATATCGGTTTACCATCATCAACCGATGAAGCGATTCTAGAGACGCAACGCGCCCTTAATCAGTATCCGACGTTTGACGCGGTGATCATGTTAGATGCGAAGCTCGCGCCAATCGTGATTGAAGAGATTAAACGCCGACGTCAAATTGAACCCCTCGGGATTTATACCTTTGATGAACAACGTGATTTGGATCCTTTACTGAAACAAGGTGAGATTGATGCGTTAATTAAACAATCACCTGAAAAGATGGGGAGTACAAGTGTAGACGTGCTCAGTGAATGGATCAATAATGAACGCGATCATCTCGAGTTTTCTGGCTATTTAACCCCGTTCTCCGTTGAGAGGGGGGCAAAGTGATGCATAAGATCAAACATAAAGTCGCACTTTTTATGATGATTGTCATCCTCACGTTGTTTGTCATTTGGTTGTCACTGACGTACTTTAACCGGCAAACACAAGATGATTATAATGATATACTAGAACGATACTTAATCTTAAATGAAGCGAACACCAAAAGTGAAACGTTAATGACGACCTTAAGCAGTCTCTTAACCGAGCGGGTTGACGTCGATTCTTTGAGTCTTAATCAATTAGAACGTGAATGGCGTGAGATTCAGCGCTTAGAAAATCGGTTAGCCGACCTTGAAAATGGCAGTAACATAAATGCCCTGACCAACTATATTCATTTACTCGATAGCTTAGTCGAATCGACCGACCGGGCGATGCGGCTCTATGAACAACAAGACATCGACCAAGCAGAACGCGAGCTTAACGATGCGATTCGGATTCAAACATATATATCGGATACAACACTCCAACTACTTGATCAAGAATTAAAGACGTACGATAGTTTTTACCGTGGCATGATTGACCAGTCACGGGCGATCAATGCTTTCGGTTTCTGGTTACTCGTCTTACTCGTCTTAGTCCTAATCGCGGTGACTTATTTATTCCAGCGCCAAATTACTCACCCGATTCATCAGTTGACCCGGGCTGCCAATGGTCTGTCACTCGGAAACTTAGACCAGGAGATTCAGATTGATTCACAAGATGAACTGGCGTTTTTAGGTAAAACATTTAACCGGATGCGCGAGAATATTAAACAACTGATTCATGAGATTAATGAAAAAGCAAAAGTAGAAAAAGAACTGAGTGAATCGAAGATGTTATTACAACAAACGCAGCTGAGAAGCTTACAAAGCCAGATCAATCCGCACTTTTTATTTAATACTTTGAATACCGTCTCGAAAAAAGCTTACTTAGAAGAGGCGTATGAAACGAGTGATCTACTCGTCTCCATCGCGGACTTATTGCGGTATAACTTAAAGCAACTCGACCGCGCCGTTACGTTGGGGGATGAACTAAGGGTAATTCGGCAATACATCCAGATTCAACAAACCCGGTTTAGTGACCGGCTCATCTACTCAGAAGACATTGATCAGACATTACTCGGCAGTCACATACCGGCACTCACCTTACAGCCTATCATTGAAAATGCGGTGATTCATGCGGTGGAACCGTACCAAAAGGGCGGTCAAATTACGTTACGTGTCTTTAAACAAGGCGGCTATACCCGTGTCGAAATCAGTGATGATGGTCCGGGGATGGAAAATGAGACGATCGATCAACTATTCGCCGGGAAGCTCATGCCAAAAGAAGGCCATTCGACGGGCATTGGTTTTACCAATGTGATTAAGCGGATGCGCTTGTTTTATAATCAAGACCAGCTTGTTTATATTGACTCGTATAAAAATCGGGGCACCAAGGTAAGTTTATTGTTGCCGGAGATGAAGGGGGACCCAACAGATGAAACTGATGATCGTAGATGATGAACGGGTTGAACGCGAAAGTATGAAACAAATATTGACGAAAACATTCAGAGAGCTCGAGATTATCCTCGCAGAGAATGGACAAGAAGCGGTCCAACTGGCGAGTGAACATCAACCAGATATCGCTCTGATGGATATTAAGATGCCAGAGATGAATGGGCTCGATGCCATTCGCAAGATCAATACATCCACCCATCACATCAAGTTTGTGATGGTCACCGCGTATGATACGTTTGATTATGCCAAACAAGCGATCACTCTAGGGGTAAAAGATTACTTACTCAAACCAAGCAAAATTTCAGACATTATCGACACTGTCGAAAAAGTGATCAAGGAAGTCGAACAAGACCAAGAAAAACTTCAAGCGACAATCGAGGTAAAACAAGAGCTCGCACAATCAAAAAAAGTCATTGAACGCGACCTTGTTACCCAATTGTTACTCGGCCATGTCCATGACGTGGAGGCACCATTGTTGTTAGATTATTTAAATAAGAGTTCAGGACTTGGTTACGGGGTGATCATCTTAAAGTTTGATGACGTGCCGCGCTATTCCTACCATGAATTAATTGAGGAACTATCCATCGATGAGGCATGTTTAATTGGTCCACTCTATCACCGGCAATTACCGATTGTGGTGTTTCGGAATGAACAGTCTTACCGTCAACAATTGACGTCGTTGACTAGAGAAATAAGACAACGATGTGAGAGCCTGAAACAACCCGTCAATATCGGGGTCAGTGACGAGGAATTATCGATTGATCAATTAAGTAAAAGTTATCAAGAGGCGGTCATCAGTGCGATGGAAACACGCCGGGATTATCAGGTCTTGTTTTATCAGGACTTACCAAAATCGACGCATTTGTGTGAGCGACAATTTGATGACTACCTTTCACAAAACTTTTTTGACCAGTTACGGTTAGGGAAATGGGCGAAGATTGAAAAAGCGTTAGTAGATATTTCGCTCTGTTACGAATCGGAACAGGTACCGTTATCTGACTTTCGTTTGCGTTTAGTCCAACTCATTCAATTGATGGGACAAACACTAGAAGAGATGCATATGAAGATTACTTGGCAGAAGTATCATTTCAAAGCCGAGGACTATACAACCTTAAAAGAAGAATTGAAAAACTACCTGCATCACATACGTGACGCCTTAAAGACCTATCAAGGTGAGTTAAATGATGATTGGTTTACGAAAATGACGCATTACATTGAAACGCACATTGATGAAGACTTATCGCTGGAACAATTAAGCACAGAAGCTAAGTTAAGTCCGATTTATGTGAGTAAAGTCTTTAAGGAACGCCTTGGTATGAATTACATTGAATTTTTAACGACGTGCCGGATAGATGAGGCAAAACGCAGGCTACTCGAAACAGACGAGACGATAAAAGCGATTGCGGTTGATGTCGGTTATCATGATGCGAATTATTTTGGCAAGGTGTTTAAAAAAGTCACTGGGGAAACACCGAACGCTTATCGTAAACAATTGATTTATAAGTGAAAAAGGCAACATAAATAAAATCAAGATGAAACAGTGGGAGGGATCGTGATGATTAAACAAATATTTATGTTAAGTCTGGTCTTTCTTTTAGCCGGTTGCCAGACGCCTCCTGACTCAATGCCTGATGAGGAAGCTGAACCAGTAGAAGCTCTATCTGTCGATGATATTACCGTTGGTTTATCAATGGATACGTTGATTGAAGAGCGTTGGCAGAAAGACCGGGATATGTTTTCTGAAGCGGTTCAAGCCCTCGGCGCTGATATTATCGTAAAAGCCGCCAATGGTAACGATGCCCTCCAAATCGCTCAAGCTGAACGGATGATTTCAGACGGTGTAGATGTGTTAGTACTCGTGCCGCATAATGCAGAAGCAGCCGCGACGATTGTCGGAAGAGCCCAAGCAGCAGGAATCCCTGTCATTTCATATGATCGTTTAGTCAAAAATGCCAATGTTGATTTATATATTTCCTTTGATAATGAAGAAGTGGGTCGCCTTCAGGCAGAAGCGATGGTGAAAGCTGTCCCGTCGGGACAGTATGTCTACATTGGCGGAGCAAGTACGGATAATAACGCGCACTTAATGCGTGAAGGTGTCTATGAAGTCTTAAAGCCCCATATTGATGATGGAAAGATTCAAGTTGTCTATGATGAATGGACCAACGCCTGGAAACCGAGCGAAGCGAAAGCCAATATGTTAGAGGCACTCGCCGCTAACAACAACGATATTGATGCCGTTATCGCCGCCAACGATGCCACAGCTGGAGGTGTGATTGAAGCACTGACAGAGATAGGCATTGATCAAACGATTCCCGTTGTTGGTCAAGATGCTGAGCTACAAGGCATTACCCGCTTAATTAACGGTGAGCAACTGATGACGGTCTATAAATCAATCAAACAACTAACAGAAAAGGCAGCCGAAGTCGCCATTAAGCTAGCCAAAGATGAACCAATCGAAACGAATCATTTAATAAACAACGGCAAAAAGGATGTGCCAACCATCTATTTGACGCCTATCAGTGTCACCAAAGAGACGATTGAAAAGACCGTCATTGAAGACGGGTTTCATTCATATGAATCGATTTATTCAAATTAAATGCTCAATCATAGACTGTTTCTCTTCATGAGCAAACAGTCTTTTTGATGTTCAAAATGATGAGTCATATTAAGCTGAGCGAGGTCAAGTATAAGAAAATAAGAAAAGGGATACAGATAAGCGGCAATCTTTGGTAAAATGAACGTAACACCAAAGAAAAGCAGGTGATCGATATGGAAGCATGGTTAAACGAATTAGAATTAGGCATACATAAGGGTTTGATTGATAAAACGATACCTTATTCAGGACCGTTCGAACCACAATTATTAATGAACCACCAACAGAAAAAACAAGATGTCTTAACGACACTGATCGATGAACTAAGACAATCACAATCATTTAAGTTCGCCGTTGCCTTTATCACAGAGTCCGGCATTCAAACATTAAAGGCCCACTTACTAGATCTACATAGAAAAGGTGTGACAGGACAACTGATCACGTCAACATACAACTTCTTTAATCAGCCTAAAATGTTTCAACAGTTGTTGAAGTTAAAAAACCTGGACGTAAGAATCTCAGATGTTGATGGCTTTCATTCAAAAGGTTACATATTTGACCAAGGTGGTTACCACTCGTTAATTGTTGGGAGCACCAATTTAACGGCAAGTGCATTAAAAGTGAATTATGAATGGAATATCAAATTAACCTCGCATGAACACGGGGCGATCATTGACCATTTTACCGCGCAGTTTCAAGAGATGTGGCAAGACAGTACACCGTTAACGACGGAATGGATTAATCACTATCGTAAAGCCTATCAAAAGCAACACATCCAAACAGTAGCAGAATTTCCGGCAAGCTATCACAACAACTGGTCAGATGCTTTACAGATTGAACCGAATAAGATGCAAGTCCAAGCTTTAAAGGGGATTGAAGCTGTTCGGTCACGCGGTGAATCACGTGCCCTCGTTGTCTCTGCGACTGGGACAGGAAAAACGTACTTAGCTGCTTTTGACGTGAGACGCGTCAGTCCAAAACGTCTATTATTTATCGTTCACCGAGAACAAATTCTTAAAAAAGCGATGGCGGACTTTAGACGGGTTATTGGCGGTCATGATGATGATTACGGGATTCTTTCTGGTACAAGTAAAGATGTTGGGGCGCGCTATTTATTTGCGACCGTTCAGTCGTTATCAAAAGCGCAGACATTGAGGCAATTTAATCCGGAGTGGTTTGATTATATTTTGATTGATGAAACGCACCGGGCAGGCGCAACCAGTTATCAAAAGATTATTGATCACTTCAAACCCAACTTTATGTTGGGTATGACCGCAACACCAGAAAGAACCGATGGCTATGACTTATTTAAGTTATTCGATTACAACATTGCTTATGAGATTCGTCTTCAAGAAGCTCTGTCGGAAGATTTACTTATCCCGTTTCATTACTTTGGAGTCAGTGATTATGAAGTCAATGGGCAAATGAGAGAAGATCTATCATTTCGAGATTTATCAATAGACGATCGCGTGCGTCATATTCGTGAGAAATTAGATTATTATAGTTTCTCGGGTGAAAGCCCTCACGGTCTCATTTTTTGTGGGACGAAACAAGAAGCAAAGGATTTATCGTTCGCTTTAAATAATACCGGATTAAAAACGGTTAGTTTAACAGGGGATAATAGCCAAGAAGAACGGGAACAACGGGTAAAAGAGTTAGAAGACGGTTTACTAGATTATATTTTAACGGTAGATATCTTTAACGAAGGCATAGACATACCTAAGATTAATCAAGTCGTCATGCTGAGACAAACAGAATCAAGTATTATCTTTGTTCAACAATTAGGTAGAGGACTTAGAAAACACGAATCAAAAGACTTTTTAACCGTGATTGATTTTATCGGTAATCATGAGAATAACTATTTGATCCCCGTCGCACTGTATGGTGACCAAAGTTACAACAAAGACCAATTGCGTCGACAACTCGTTGAGCGGAGCCGCGGTATCCCAGGAGAATCAACGATTAATTTCGAGCGGATTGCTGAAGAACGTATCTTTGAAGCAATTGATCAAAAGAATATGTTGTTGAAAAAAGATTTGGATCAAGATTATTTAACGTTAAAATATAAAGTTGGTAAGATTCCATCAATGATGGACTTTGTGGCACACGGCTCACGCGATCCGATGAGCTATGTCCGCTACAGTAAATCTTTCTATCGCTATGTTGTGAAAGTTGAGAAATTAAAGAATACCTTATCAGAAAAAGCAGATAAGAGCTTAGTTTATCTCTCTCAACACGTCTTAAACGGTGTGCGTCCGCATGAAGCTTTGTTATTGCAACGACTGATCGATCATGTGGAAATATCAGAACAAACATTTATCAATGCCCTTACGAATGACGTCTATGATGACTTTAGTGAGGATATTAGAGTGTCAGTCTTGCGCAATGTAAATTTACAGTACTATCAAGAAAATTACGAGAAGAAACGACGGGCACCTCATGACTTTTTATCGGTGCGCTTTGTTGATTATGATGAAACGACAAAAAGGTATATTCGGCATCCGATCTTTTCTGAACTCTTGTTAGAGCCTGATTTTAAGGCAGCCTTATCTGACCAAGTAGAGTATGCTCTACATCTTTATAAAGAAAAGCGACAGGCACATGACGCATATAATGGTTTCATGTTGTATGAGAAGTATACCCGTCAAGATGTGTTTCGGTTATTGTTGTGGGAGGAAAATCCGTTGGCGCAAAATGTGGGTGGTTATATTATTAGTCAAGATAAATCAAATTGTGCGATTTTTATTAATTATCATAAAGAAGAAGGTATAAGCGAAACGACAAAATATGACGATCAATTTTTATCGCCCCAACTGTTTCAGTGGATGTCGAAATCTAAACGAACGTTAAATTCACCAGATGTTCATGCGATTCAGCACTATCGGGACCACAATATGCGTCTCCCATTGTTTGTGAAAAAACATAATGACGAAGGTTTGTCTTTCTATTACATGGGTGATGTTGAACCGATTCCTGAATCATTTGAGGAGATGCGAATGGAGACAACGCAAAAACCTGTGTCTATCGTCAAAATGTTGCTTAAAATGAAAACACCTGTCGAAAAAGGTTTATATGACTATTTGACAAATAAGGGAAAGGTAAGTGATTAATCCTCTAATTGACTGATTAAAGAAAACCATTGACTCACAAGTTCATAAATACAAGGAAAAGAACAGACACAAGCGATTAGTGTCTGTTCTTTTCTGTTAGAAGTTTTTCTACAATCGGAATATCTGCAGGTGCCCAGTTTAAACTGAACAAGTTATCGCGCTTCAGCCAAATATATT
>JBNJFJ010000031.1:0-19368 GCA_051746745.1 Bacillota bacterium
TAAGGGTTCTTGCTGTCGTCATTAGCTTCAATTTCATTGTTAAATAAAACAATAGATGTAAAAAGCAGTAACACGAATACTAAGATACTTTTTTTAAACAATTTTCACACCTCCATTTTTTTTAACTTTATAAATTAAATTTCTAATAATACAAGCTGAAACCTTACCTCCTTTCTAAATAAAAGCTCATAATATATTTGTAAATAAATTACAAAAAAGATTTCATAAAATGACAAAATAAATAAAAGTTTTATTATTTACCATGTCACTGATTAAAGAAATGAAATTTTACCATCAATGTTTATATCCACCGCAATTGTTATATTTTTCTGTTTCCACGAGGTCTTATCTAGTTATAATCGTCATGTTAAACATCCCATCACTTAATAATACAGTTCCTTCTGTATGTGTTATCTTAAAAGTGAACCACTTTAGCCGAAAATAATCCTAATGATGCATTATTAGGAGGAAAATCTGGAGTGGTAGATTTAAAACTAAAACAACAAGTGATTGAACTGTATATCAAAGGTGAGAGTGAAAGACAGATAGCTAAACCATTACCTATTTCTAGAAATACGGTGTGGAAGGATTTTACTATCGCGTTTCTTTTTTAGTTCCCGATCATCAAGACCCTTTATGTATAACAAATACGTAAATTGCTCTATCAAAGTAAGGGGGGAGTAATCCCACACTTGTCTAAAATGTTTCTTGAATTTTATCCACTTTACTTTTTAGTTCACCAGTAATCATTATTGCACCTCATCTAAGTTGTTATTTTATATAATCAATCATTTATACGATCAATTATAACATTCCATTTCTTACTTTAGTAGTGAAAAGGTAAATTTATCTATTCTTTAGGTGATTCATTTCATTTAAGTAATCAAGTTAATTTCTCAAGCATTAACATTGCTCGATGTCTTATTCCTTTTTTACTGTGTTTAGACTTCATAACACTTATCCCCTTGTTATTCAACCTATTTAACGATTGACTTGTCCACGAACCACTATCGAGAACAAGATTACGTAGTAATTGATAGTGTATTTCTTCCCAGTTTTGCTTTTTGTATGACGATAAAATTATTGTAGATAAAGATTTATTTTCGCGGTCTACCTCAATTATTTGATATAATTGACCACCCTTCATTTTCACATTCGCAATGATGCACTTCCTATCCGTAATCCCATCATTCAGCTTGGCAAACTTCCGCTTACCAACTCCCTGTGGTAACTCTTTTACTGCTACACGAATAGACAGCACCTCTTGATTGGACTCAAGAACCTTTAATAAA
The DNA here is from genome assembly GCA_051746745.1 of Bacillota bacterium. Lineage (GTDB taxonomy): Bacteria > Bacillota > Bacilli > Bacillales > Amphibacillaceae > Halolactibacillus. The sequence continues at coordinate 1,293 of JBNJFJ010000031.1, forward strand.
TTGATAAAGTCTTTTAAATCTCCCTGAACTTGAATGTCCTGCAGCATTTGGTGCTCTAAACCTCTAGTCAACCTAGAACCACCAACATCTGCCGTTGAACGAATATTATCCGTGTTTCCATAGTATTTCTTTGTATTCTCATCTATTTGATTTCGTTCTTTTGTCGTATGCCTCTTAAGCTTTTTTATAGTTGGTATCGTTATGTATTCATGCTTTTGTTGATTCATCTGAACAAGTTCCATGCCTTGGTGAGAGCCATCAACTTGTTGATCAAGTAAGAGCGCATCATCTTTATTACTTGAAGAAAGGCGATGAAATGTGTATTTTTTGGGTTGATTTGATTTTTCTCTTAACTGTAATTCAGGATGTGAGATTGATACTCGCTGATATGGTATTTGTTTATTTTTCACTTTTAATATTTGAAGAATTGTTAAATAACCACGGTTCTCTTTAACACGCGCAGTAATCGTAATCGGTTGTTTAAAATCCCAATCAAACTTTATTGAGTTGGTCTGAATCCAAGCAAAAGCTATATTTTCATAGACTTGACGTACATCTTGATTAGTTAATAGCCATAACAACTGATATAAATATTCTGGGCGGGTATATGTCAATTCGTATTGCGATGAAAAATCAAGATGAAACATATCTGCATCTGCACTTTCTGTGAAATACTGAGGAAATGAATTGGATTCAAACAGACGGTATAAAAGGAATACATTTGGTGCTAAAACACTTCGAATAACTTCAATGAGTGGGAGTACAATTTTTTGGTTTTGAAAAGTAAAATTGTAACTTTGTGATATATCTATATCTGGCGAGCCTTGTATAGCCCATTCTCTTTCATAATAATGTACCGTACTAGGATTAATTGTTATTTCTATATCCTTCAAATCCTCTGTTGGCTTACTAGCCGATAAAACTCCATTTTGATAATAATGTTGTATAGCTAAAAAAGGTAAACTACCCCAATCAAGGCGAATCTTCTTTGTTTCACCCTTCAGGCTAAAATAGGCATGAATCATCATTTTATTATTGTATCTAAAAGGGGTACTTATCCAAATCAACTGGGCATCTTCGTTGTCTGGAAATGGCCAAGAGATTTTAATATGATGTTTCTTCATGTTTTGTCTCCTTTCTCTTTTGTGAGATATACTCTTCAAGTACTGGTCTAATTACCGCAAAATGGCTCGATCTTACCGCACCTATTCGTTGCACCTTCCATAAGGCCACCTCATTAAATTGATTTATATGCTCATCAATAATACGACGACAACGCCGAACTTGGAATTCTTGAGTCGATTCAGTTACTGCCTCAAGTAATATCTTTGTTTTGGGCAGTTTATCAATATGTTTCTCTAAATTCGTTAATATCCCTAACCTTTTTCCAACAAGGGAACGTGTTATACGTAATGGTTTTTCCATCCTTCTCAGCTCATTATTAAGATTAAATATAGCTTTGTAATAGTTGTTATCTCGAATCTTCCAATTTACATTATTCCCCTTCGCAACCCCTTTACGCCTTGTTGGAAGATGATAAAATAGAAAGTCGCGATCATGACGATATAAATACATGTAAACACTAGGAAATAAGTTTCTTATTCCGGTCCTCGATTGATTAGGATAGGCTTTTATCCCTTCTATTAATTGATTGCGATACCGCTGGACAGTCAACGTATCAGTAGCCTTAGGTTCATTTTGTCCTTCGATTTGTTGATTTAAATACTTCTTTATTGTTTTGACATCAACACCTAAATTTTTCGCCATTCCTCTTAAACTATAGCCTTTTTTCGCCAATGTGTTTAGTTCGGCCATCCAAACACTTCCAAAGCGTTTAAGTCGGCCGATATGGTATATATCATCCTTTATTTTGTCAGGGCCTTTTCTTGAATATACAAATTCGCATCCGCATATAAAGGTGCCTATTGGCAAACCAGACTTAGAGTCTCTAGAAACAATAACTTTATTAATAACTAATTTCTTATAATGAGAAGCTGCTTTATTTAAGCACGGCCACGGTCCTTCACCAAAAGGACCGTTATCTCGGTTTTTATTCAATAAAGCCTCAAAATCTACATTTAAAAAATCCATAAACAATAAGTGCCGCAATGGATGAACATGGCGTTCGATATTACGGGTCAGTACTTTTAGCCAGCTGTATTCATCGCTCTCAATTAAAATAGACTGATATTTTTTAAGTGTTTTTTGTGAATATACCCTATTGAAGTCCTGATAGAGATCTGTTTGTCGTACGCGGTTTGCCGATGTGATATAATTTCTCTCTCTAAGCAGCGCTCGGTAACTACTTGATGTTTGCTCACGCGATGATAAAGCTATTTCACTAATCAAAAGCTGATAAGCCATTTTAGCTATCCTTAACTGTTGTTCTTCATTATTATCACCAATGGAATGCAAATCCATTTTATTTGATTCAAAACGAACAAATTCAATTCGACTTCGTGTATTAAGGACAACAGGATATTTTCTTAAGTGATTGCCATGATGAGGGCATAAATCAATACCTTGTAAATGATGTTCTCTATGATTATAAGGCTCACCATATTTTTCAATATCATTTTTAGCGCAACACGGACAATAATATAAGCCTTTCCTTCTGCATATACTACCAGCGATTATCCCTAACCGTGTGTAAAGTCCTTTACCATCGCCTTTCACATCTTGAAGAATTTCGCCTTGACGTTTTTCTGATAAAAAAGGCGCATAGTAAGGATATACCGTATGTTTAGCCAGTAAATATTCAGCAGAATAGGCACTCCCCATTTGATGAGCTAAAGCATCAAAATGGCTACCAATTTCCACGCTAGGGATAACAGAACGATTTTGAAATACTTCTTCTAAAGTATCTTTGCAATCAATATTTCCACTATAAAAGTGGTAGCGTGCAATCATTGAATAAACTAATTCATCTGGATAAGGTTCAGTAAAGAAAGGCAACAAGTTTTTAACCCCCTAATAGAACTCTTCAATTGGCTGTTTAATGTAACCCCTGACTTTTAAATGATCATATGGATGTACTTTTTTAGTTAACGCCTGATTCCTTAGCTTTAACAAAGGTAAAGTTTCTATATTTTTTAGTTTGGCTGTTTCTTTATGACTGTTCTTATCTTCATTTAATTTAATTGCTTTCTGGATAACTTCAGACTTTAACTTTGAGACATCTACATCTATAGGGTACGTCTCTACAACTTTTGTCGAAAGTGTTTTAATATCTTGACTGCTTAAATGTTCAAATATACCGAGTGCAGCTACTTCAATTGATAAGCTTTCAATAATGTCTTTTCGTTTTAAATCAATCGTGTTTTGTCGTTCTTTAAACGCTTCTTTAATACGACCGGTTATTTCAGTATCTCTCTTGTGATTTAACATAACCTCATCAAGATTAATCATGATATCTTCGTATTTCATCATATCTGCTAAATTATTATTACGAATGGCATTTAACATTGGCTGTAGTGTCTGCATATCTTCTTCTGCCGTTTTCTTTAACACACGTGGTGTTAGAATCTCTTCGGGATTTCCCTCGTCAAATAGAACCCGTTCTTGAGCTAATATGAATAAGTTAATCGCAACGGCTGTGATTCCTTGACACTCTCTATAGAATGCTACTTTCAGTTCATTAGTCAGCGTAGTTGGCGTCTTTAGACACTGTAGCTTCCATAACGTTTCTAAAAAGAACTCCCACTCCTCACTTTCTTCAGCCATTCGATCCCATATGACCGCCCCGTCACTTGATGCTCTTCTTGCCTGCCTAAAATTCCCCTTAAACAATTGTTGAGCCTTAGATGTCCCAATTAACACGGTTGGTATGCCTACTGTATTTGATAATGTCACAAAGAAATTCAACATTTCTTCTTGATCATTTTTAGAGTGTAGCAAATGCTGGATTTCATCTATCACCAAAACTCCAATACCAAACATGGTTGCTAAAGAAGTCATGTGCAATAACATCGTCGATGTTACACGATTCAAATAGCCATACTTTTCTAAGTAACGGGTACCTAATAAATCATCAATAGCTTTAAAAAAACTTTTACATAAGGTTGATAAACTACCATCATAGGGACAATCAATTTTCAACCAAACAATTTGCGTTCGATTAAATGGTTGACCTGCGTATGTTTCGTGTTTAATAACTTGTGGATACATAAGTAAGAGCCGCTCAATAGCCGTTGTTTTTCCAATCCCTGAAATACCGATAATTGATAAACTGTCTGCTGTTGAACGAATATAATTCAAGCGATCCTCAATGTGTTTATGAGCCAGTTCTTGTTCTTCTCTTAATTCATGTAATACGCGAATTCTTTCTAAAAAAGTTTTATCTAAAGGATTCCTAGCAAGATATCCTCTTCTAATTAAAGTTGATAACCGGCGTTCAACTTCAAAGTGAATAGGTAAAGGTTGAATAAAATTTCTTACTCTTTTCAAAATGTGATATCGAATATTAGACTCGCTCTTTTTATCAGTCTCACTAATTCTCGGGGTCACCATAAAGCGTTCTAAGACATCGTCTTCATTAAATATCGAAGGGAGAGCTTCTATAAAAGGATTGTTATTATATTCTGACAAGACTTGTTGTTCATACGTTGCGGTTTTAAATGTACCCTTTAGAACTAAATCATTGATCTTTTCCAAATTCCTCATCTCGTTTCTTGCGAAGTTTTTCCATTAAGCTTGAAGACGTTTTTGATTGTTCAACCTCCTCGTTTTCCTTCTCAATTGAAACTACTTGAGCAGGCGACTCCTTTTTGTTTTGGTTCAAATCAAAAGATTCCTTTTGGCGATTCATCGCTTTTTCTGCTTTTTTATTCACACGAATATCTTTGATTTTTTCACCCTTTGTTGCTGATACATTAGCATTTGCTTTCTTTTGTTTGACAGCTTTTTTGATAATAGACTCAATTTCTTCATCAGTATTTAATCTTTCTTCTCTTTGTTTAAGGCTTTCTGCCTGTTTTAACTCCTGCAACATCTGTTGATAGAATTCAATTTCTTCTAATGATTCACCTCTATATTGAGAACTCATCTCTAATAGGTAACACGTATCAAAACCTCTTCCGTCAATATACGGAATATAGATTTTATCCATTGATCTCGGATCATAAACGACATCTATACGTTCACTCTTTCGCTTTAAATACCATTGGTCATTCAGTGCTTTATCAGAACCATAAGACAATCCTTTAAATTTAATTCCTGCTCTTGTAATTCGCGCTTTTCCTTTTGGAAGTAAATTAAGCCTTAGAATACTACGATTTTGAACCGTTTGAAGAGAACCTTTCCTGTTTGAAAGACCCCATTTCCAAAGATTTAACGGAGAAGGTGTCAAATGCTCCTTAATCATCGCCTTCTCTAATGGATACTTTTCAATGGTTCGCTGATTATGATTCAAGACTAAATGAATAATAATTTTCGTGAATTCTTCAAGGTTAAGACTAGCGTCTAACCGATAATCTCGATCTCCTCGTTCCCTGAATTCTTTCTGAATAGCACCAGGTGCTTTACGTTTGATCTTCTCGTTAATTGTTCTAAATTGACGCTCTACAATTCCTTTTAAATCACCACGATAAGGAGAAGTATTTTCAATTTTAACGTTTAAATTGTTAATTAATTGTTCAACACCATAACCTTCAAATTCCCCTCTGTCAGCAATAATGGTTTCTGGTAAATGGTGTGCGGGCCATTCAGATTCATCGATATCAATGTCATACTGCTTACAAAATTCAACTTTATCCATTGTCATATTATCCAGTGTCATCATCGCACCAATCCAAGAGGGACCCTCTAACCCAACATAAACACCAGTAATCAAACGCGAATAAACATCCATAATGCCATAAATAACAGGGCGCCCAATAATTAGGTTGCGATCAAATGAACTAACGAGATAAATATCCGCAATCGTCGCATCAACTTGAAATCGTGTTCCTGGGCCATCAGTTTCCAGCGCAGAGTGACTTAGTATTGGGCGATGTTTGAGCTCATATTCTTTTTTGCTATATCGCAATTGGATATCTAACTGTGGCTCTTCTGTTTTCTTGTACCAATAATAAAATTGATTATAGGTTGGAACCTTTGATTTATCCCAAACCTTATATTTTACAGATTCTCCTTCATGATATTTATTTGAGTAAAATTCTTTTAACAGATATTGATAAGTATCATTTAACGTAAGCTTTTCTGATTTTCTATAATATTTCTTTATCACATGTCTAAACTGCTTTTTTACATCTTCTGTTATATTGATTCCCTGTTCTTCTTCTCCATAAATCCTTGGTCGTCCTACTTTTTTCTCCTGAGACAACTCTCTAACTTTCCCTTTGCCACCAGAATGCATGTAATCGGGTAACATAGCATTTTTATTTAAGCCGCGTTGCCAGAAACGCGTAAATAGTCGTTTCACTTTAAGTTCAGTAATTTGATGCTCTTCAGCAATCTCAAGAAAAGCAGTTTTACGATTTTTCTTACTCAAAATAGACTCTTTTGATTGACTCCATGCTTTAAATACTATCTCCCAGTTTAGGTTACGTCTCTCTAGCTGTTTCTCAGTTAAATCTTCTTCTGCATAACTCTTTAAAAATGGATCCGAGATAGGGATTAATACATTACTCTCTATTTCTATTTCCATATCTTCTATTGTTGCTTTTTTGGGCATAGCAGTTCCGCCATGCAAATCAACGTAATACAATATTGCTGAGTCTATTGAGATAACACGAATTCGATTTTTACCTTCTTTGTCTACGTATTGGTACACTTGGTTGTTATAAATCATAAGGCCCTCACTTTTTCTGAGAAATCTTGTTGAATACTTTTTACTTGCACAATGTCTTCAACGTTCAGCTTTGATAATAAATCTATTTTAATCGTTTTCGTTATAATTAAGTGTTTGAACAAGGCTAGACCACTACCTGATGGCATTCCAAAATCCCGTTCATAGATTCTAGCAATTTGTTTAACAGATTGATCTTCAGCCATTAACCTTTGCACAAAGTAGACAACCATCTCATCTATCTCTACAGATGTTAATTGATCAAAGCCTTCAATGTCATTCAACCGTATGTAACTGTGAACGAAAGCAATGTTAGCTGCCATCACTTTAGACACTTCACCTTCCGTTACAATACCCCAATCTATTTCTCGTTTTTCCCAATATACTCGTTCAATTTCAAACTTTTCTAGCGTTCGCTCAGTCATTAGTTCATCTTTATACTTCAACGTTCGAGCTACATGCATGTTAGCTGTTCCATTATGCATAGTGACTAAAAAGTCTGTAGTCATAACAATCGGTTCCTTTGTTTTAGGGTCTATCGGATGCTTCAAACCCAATTCTTTTGCAATCAAAAGCGTATCATCTAACGGTAATAACGGGTATTGTTCTCTAATATCAATTACTTTATCTGAATATTCCAACAAATAAAAGTAGTTTCGCTCCAAGTCTGACAGAAATTCAAACTGTCTAGGAATCTTTATTCCTTTTAAGCGTGTAACACGCCCTAAAGAGGGAACATCTTGAATGGTAATCCAAGGCTTGTAGTCTACACCCTGACCTTCACCATAACCCTTCTTTATTTTGTTTTCAGTAGATGACATTCGCTTTCTTTTCGCCATTATTTCATCTCCTAATAATAAAATAACCTCTTACAGATATAATATCTGAAGAGGTTATTTTAATCAAACTTTATTATAAATGATCAATCTTTATTATGAATGATCAAACTTTGTTCTAAACGATCAAACTTTATTATAAAACCACACTAACGACTCACGTCAGAAATAACTTATTCTACTGTGACTGACTTTGCCAGGTTTCTTGGCTTATCAACATCACAACCACGTTGTACAGCAGCATAATAAGCAAGCAGTTGCATTGGTACCACACTCACAAGTGGCGTTAACAATGGATGAACGTGCGGGAGTACAACACGGTCTTCATCTTTTTCTAAGCCTTCCATACTTACGGTACATGTGTTAGCGCCACGAGCGGCTACTTCTTGTACGTTACCACGGATGGATAAGTTAACATTCTCTTGTGTCGCAATCGCAATGACAGGTGTGCCTTCTTCAATCAAAGCAATCGTCCCGTGTTTTAATTCACCACCAGCAAAGCCTTCTGCCTGAATATAAGAGATTTCTTTAAGCTTAAGTGACGCTTCTTGTACCACATAGTAATCAACACCGCGACCAATGTAGAACGCATTGCGTGTATCTTTAAATAAGTCAAGTGCCATCTGTTCAAATACTTCTTTTTTATCCGTCAATGTTTCCATCGCATTAGCGACAATCGCTAATTCTTGAAGCGGATCAAAGGTCAGTGTCTTACCTTTTGCTTTTGCTGTGTCAACCGCTAGGATTGTAAGTACAGCAATTTGCGCGGTATAAGCTTTTGTTGAAGCAACCGCGATTTCTGGTCCAGCATAAAGCGGTAATGTGTAGTCCGCTTCACGAGAAAGGGTAGAACCTGGTACGTTTGTAACTGTGATTGATGGATGACCCATCGCTTGTGTTTGAACAAGCACCGAGCGCGAATCCGCTGTCTCACCACTTTGAGAAATAAAGATAAACAATGGTTTTTCAGACAGGAGTGGCATATTATATGAAAATTCACTCGCAATATGGACTTCAACAGGAATACCTGCGACATTTTCAATAATTTGCTTTCCAACTAAACCAGCGTTATAACTTGTACCTGCTGCGATAATGTAAATCCGATCGGCTTTCGCCATTTCATCTCTGACAGCTTGTTCTACTTTAATATTGTTTGATTCATCTTGATATTGTTGGATGATTTTACGCATAACAAATGGTTGCTCATCAATTTCTTTCATCATGAAGTAATCGTACGTGCCTTTTTCGGTATCAGCGGCATCTGTTTCAACGATGAAAGGTTCTCTTTCAACAGCTGTTCCGTCAAGCTTTTGAATGCGTACTTGTTCTTTTTCAACTAACACAATTTCACCATCTTCAATTTCAAGATACGTGTTTGTTTGTTTTAATGTGGCAATTGCATCACTTGCGACTAAATTAAAGTCATCACCTAGTCCAACAAGGAGCGGACTCTTATTTTTTGATACATAAATAAGCTCTGGATTTTCTTTATCTAGTAAGCCAATCGCGTACGAACCTTTTAACATACTCATGACGTTTGTGAAAGCTGTTAACACATCATTTGTTTCATTGAATTTCTTTTCAATTAACTGCACAATAATCTCAGTATCTGTTTCACTTGTCAGGGTGATGTCTGTTAAATACTCATCACGTAATTCATAGTAGTTTTCAATCACACCATTGTGCACTAACGTAAACCGACCGGATTGTGATTGGTGAGGGTGCGCATTTGCTTCTGACGGCTCACCGTGTGTTGCCCAGCGCGTGTGACCAATCCCAATCGTTGATTCACCTTCTGTTCCTACTTTATCACGTAACGCTTGAATACGTCCTTTAACTTTAAATAGATTAACCGCGTCATCACTTAGCGTCGCAATCCCTGCTGAGTCATACCCTCGATACTCTAACTTTTCTAATCCATTTAATAACACCGATACTGTTTCATTTGTTCCAATATAACCAACGATTCCGCACATAACTTTTATATCCTCCTAATGAGGGGTAATAAAAGCCACACTTTAATAAAGGGGCGTTTATTACCCCTTTCTCGTTTTTTTAAGTTTTGTACTCTGACTATAAATATTGGCCAAAAAGTCACCTTTTTGTTTTATTTATAGCTTACAGTTGGAGTGACAACTGGGAGGCATCCGCCGAAACGTTCGATACTCCTCCTCCTCGTCAACTACACCGTCCGTGTAGTTCTGGCGCTGTATACTTTTTATCCTGATCCACCTTTCTATTTCTGACTATGTCGCTGGGCGACTTCTCTATTTTATCGAAAGTTCATGATTTTTTCAATAGCATTTTTCATAATCTGGTAGTTCTTTTAATATAATGAAATAACCCCTAATCTTATTCGTCTCTTCTAACTTTAGCTTATGCCTATATTGGTTCTTAAGTGACTAAGCACTTATCCTCGGCTTTTTCCTAAGTGTTGCAGGTTGATGATATCAGAAACGGTCACCACTTTTTAATCTTTATATGTGAAAAAGTGTACAAATTATGAACTTTCTTCACAAACTATTGAAATAGGGTTAGGTATAGGGGTATAATAAATGTGAAATAAATCACATTATATTTTTTAAAGGGGAGAAAGTTTTATGAGTATGTCAAAAACGCAGGTTAAAACAGCTAATGTTTCTAACATGCAGCCTGTCATCGGTTTCATTTTTCTAGCTGGTGTCATTTTATTAGGAGCTAACTTTTTAGAAACAGAAATGTTATTTTTCCGTTTAATCGTCGGACTTGGATTAGGTTACGCTTTATCACGCGCTTACACAGGTTTTGCGGGTAGTGTTAATCGTGCCTACACAACCGGATCAACAAAATTATTACGCACGTTAATGTTTATGTTCTTTATCTCAACACTTGTCACTACCGCCTTTTTACTAAATGGCGATCCCACAACATTTGGTCTTTGGATTAATCCGATTAACTTAGGGTTAATTGCCGGCGCAATTCTGTTCGGTTTCGGTATGTCCTTCTCAGCATGTTGCGCAAGTGGGGTGCTCACAGATTTAGTCACAGCCTTACCACGTGCCTTTGTTACCTTGATTTTCTTCGGGATGGGTGTCTTCTTAGGTTTCCCTATCCAACGTAACAGTGAATTCGTTACAACAACATGGTTTAATTCTGCGACATTTGAACGCGGCATTTTCTTACCCGACCTGTTCAAATGGGATGGTTTAAATGGTTTTATTGGTGCTTTAGTCCTTACGGCTATCTTCTGTGGAATTGTTGTATTCCTTAGCTTTAAGTACGAGCGTTACCGCAAACAAAACAAAACGTATTCTGGTCACTTTGTTGAAGCACAACAAGACCAACCTAGTACATTTGATACGAAAGATTACAGTCTTTTCTCATCAGAAACGTATCACCGTTTATTCGTTCGTCCTTGGACACTGAAGCAAGGAGCAGTCGTTATTACACTTATCTTTGCGTTATTAATGGGTGTAACTAAATCAGGGTGGGGGGCTTCAACACCTTACGGTTTCTGGTTTGGTAAAGTCTTAATGTTATTCGGTTTCTCAGCTGAATCATTAGCTACTTTCACATCAGGCGCACCAGAACATTATAGTGCACCATTCTTTAGTCACCCAATCAACACACAAAACGTTGGGATTATGTTAGGAACGATTTTCTTCCTACTCACAGCTAATAAATTCAAACAAACATTCATGTCAGAAATGCACTTATCAAAGCGTGAGCTTGTCTTATTCGCTTTAGGTGGACTGGCAATGGGCTTTGGTACCCGTCTTGCTAACGGCTGTAACGTTGGGGCGCTTTATACACCAATCGCACAATTCTCACTATCTGGCTGGATTTTCTTAATCTTCATGGTTGTCGGTGGGATTGTCGGTAACAAATTCGCCAAAGCATGGTTTAAATAATTATTTAGACAACAATTTTCTAATTAATCTAATTGTATAAGCTTAGCTAGTCAAAAAGGGTGTCGCACAAGTGCGACACCCTTTCTTTACGTATTAATTCTAATAGCACATGCTACTAACTATTTGAATGATTTACCTTAACTAGTAGATCAACAATTATTCTGCTTTTAAGCCTAAGCGTTCTTGAATAATGTTCACAACAGGATCGGCCGCTTCATGGCAACGCTCAATCGTTGGAGCTTCTACCATCACGCGGACGAGTTCTTCTGTACCTGATGGACGAACGAGCACACGGCCATCACTGCCCATCTCCGTTTCGACTTTATTAATCGCTTCTTGGATGTATGGATCGATGAGTACTTGATTTTTATCGACGACTTTCACGTTTTTAAGGACTTGTGGGAACTTCTCCATTTCAGCGGCAAGCTCTGATAACGGCTTACCTGTTTCCTTCATCACATTGACAAGCTGAAGCGCTGAGAGCATACCGTCACCTGTTGTCACATAATCAAGGAAAATGATATGTCCAGATTGTTCACCACCTAAGTTGTAGCCACCGCGACGCATTTCTTCCATCACGTAACGATCACCGACGTCCGTTTTATCACTCTTCATACCATTGGCTTCAATCGCTTTATAAAAGCCCAAGTTACTCATGACAGTTGAAACGACCGTATGCTCATTCAGTTGTCCAATGCTATCAAAGTATTTAGCACAAATAAACATGATTTGATCACCATCAACGATTTGGCCTTTTTCGTCTACTGCGATGAGACGGTCACCATCCCCATCAAAAGCTAAGCCTATATCTGCTTCTTTTTCAAGTACAAATGCTTGTAGTTTCTCAGGGTGAGTTGAACCGTAACCATCGTTAATATTTAGGCCATCAGGAGAGGCGCCAATGGTTGAAACATCAGCATCTAAGTCCGCAAACAAGTGTGTCGCAAGTGATGATGTCGCTCCGTGTGCACAGTCTAGTGCGACGTGGAGACCATCGAAATCATGATCAACGGTTTGCTTTAAGAAGTGTAAATATTTTTGCGATCCTTCATAATAATCATTAATTTGACCTAAATCTTTACCAATCGGACGCGGGCATGTATCTTCTTCTTGGTCGATTAACGCCTCAATTTCTAATTCTTGTGCATCAGTCAGCTTAAAACCATCTGAACCAAAGAACTTAATCCCGTTATCTTCTACTGGGTTGTGTGACGCTGATATCATCACCCCTGCCTCAGCTGACATCGCTTTTGTCAGGTAAGCAACCCCCGGTGTTGAAATAAAACCGAGACGCATCACTTCTGCCCCAATCGACAGTAGACCAGCAACGAGCGCATTTTCAAGCATGTCACCTGAAATTCGCGTATCCTTTCCAATTAATACACGTGGACGTTCTGTTTCTTTCGTTAAGACAAAGCCACCAAAACGACCTAATTTGTACGCAAGTTCAGGTGTTAAGCCTTTATTGGCCACACCTCTGACACCATCTGTACCAAAATATTTTCCCATAAGAAATTCGCTCCTTTATTTATGTACCTAATTTATTCGAATCGTAACATCCTCAACCGGCAATGTTACTTTTATATTATCTAATTGATTATACTCTAGCGGGCGGTTATATTCACCCTCTTCGAGATTATTCGCATTGACGACTAAGTCGAGTTGACCACCAGTTATTTCATCAAGTTCTGATGGAAAGCCGCTAAGAGTGACCGCAATCCGGCCACTCTCAGGACTCACAAATGTCGCATTTAATCCATCGGTTACGTTATCAATCGTAATATCTATATTCTCTAACGTCGTTTCTGTTTCTTCTTCCACTTCAATTGTCACTTCGATTGTCTCTTGGCTTAAGCTTGTCGCGTTATCTGGAATAAGTAATTCAACCTCAAGCGACGTTGTCTCAGTAATCTCGGACAAATCAATCGGTGCGGTCTCTACTTGGTCAATGTCTTCCAGCTGACTTGACGGCGCATAGACGGTCACGTTCTCAGCTTGAGCAGAAGTCTCGACAAGGCGCACGCCCTCAGGTAACTCACCGGAAGTATTCACGTCAATGGGCACCTCTTTATTCGGATTAATGACTTCTAAATCAACGGTCACCGTTCTTGGTTCAATTCGTGCATTCATTTGATTTCCTTCATTGTCATAGATGCGCACCGGAACATCCGTCAAGGTCATTGACTCTTTTATACCTTCCACATCAACGAAGGCTTTAACACTTGAAATACGATCAATCACACTTTGTGCACTCGTTATTTCGACTTGTTGAGGGGTAACGGTCGTAGATTCAATCTCAAACCCTTCAGGCATTTGATCTAAGTTGCTATAATCAACCGACACATCATAAGTACCACTACCGCGTTCTTCAATCGTGACTTCGATATTTTCTGGCTCAAAGCTCACATCAATCCGGCTTGATACACCGTCATGCTTAATCGGCACAGTATGTGTACCGGGAGAGAGCCCTTCTAGGTCAACATATACATCAAAGTTACGTTGTGTTACAGTCGATTGAACAACACTCACAGTCCCGGTGAGTGACATTGTCACAACCTCAGGTACACCACTCACCACGTACTTCTCATCATCGATCACAATATTCACCGGGACATCTTCTAATGTTTCAGATTCTCTAGAATTATTAAAAATAGAATCAAAGCTACCAACATCTGCACTGCGCGTGTCTTGATTATCGAATGAAATCACTAAGAATGTTAAGATTGCCAAGAACAGTGAAATCACACGAATGACCCACGGTTTATTTAACCAATCATTCATTTCTTTTTCCCCCTCCAACTCCATTGTTTAAAGGTTGAGGTTTTCTCCAGCTCAGGTGCCAATTCCTTTGATAATAGATCGATGAGACGTTTCTCATCAATATCACGGTAAAGCTCCCCATTTTTTGTCAGTGACACGTGACCCGTTTCTTCAGATACGATGATGGTTAACGCATCACTCACTTCACTGATTCCCATTGCGGCCCGGTGTCTTGTCCCTAGTTCTTTTGAGATAAATGGACTCTCTGACAGCGGTAAATAACACGCTGCCGCAATAATTTGATTCCCTTTCATAATGACCGCACCGTCGTGCAGCGGTGTATTCGGCACAAAAATATTCGTCAATAATTGATGGGTTAATTGACCGTTAATCGGGATACCGGTTTGAATAAAGTCACCCATGTTTGTTTCACGTTCAATCGTGATGAGTGCCCCAATCCGACGCTTTGCCATATAATTCACTGACTTAATGATCGCATCAAGTGATTCATGGAAAATTTCTTCCTCTGAACGCCGGTTTCGACTAAAGAAGCTGCCTCGACCAATCTGTTCAAGCGCCCGTCTTAATTCTGGCTGGAAAAGAATAATCACAGCCAATGGCCCCCATACGATAATTTGTTCAATCATGACTTGAACGGTTTGTAAGTTCAAGAAATAACTGATTAAATAAATAATAAATACAACAAAAATTCCTTTAAGTAGTTGAATTGCCTTCGTTCCCCGAAGCAACATAATGAGTTTATAAAACACATACCAGACAAGGGCAATATCAACCGTAAAACGTAATAAATTAAATAACGAAAATCCCTCACCAAGCATGATGCCACATCCTTCTTTTCATAGATTACCACTCACTTCATTTAGAATCACAGATAGCCCCATTATAGCATATCTTCTAAATACTTGAGCGATTATCCATCATTTTTCCTTATTTTCTTAACAACTTCTCATCCTACTCTCATAATGACGACTCATGACTTTTTCATACGGCTTTACAAATGAAGAAAAACAGATTTATAACTACCACTGTGGTAATTGTAAATCTGTTTTATCCCGCTTGCTGTCTATGTGCATGTGTCTATTGTTACATGTAATATAAGTTTTCAGATGGATAGACCGGATCACACGTCACATCAATACCGAGTCGTTTTAAAATCTGTTCATCATCTTTACTTAACATGACGGTAGAGTGCGCTTGGACACCGGTTAATTCATGTAATTTATCAACCGCCAATTGTGCCGTTGGATTGGTAACCGCACCAATCGTTAAAGCGATAAGGACTTCATTTGCATTTAGTGTCGTCACTTTGCTGTGCAATTTATCTGTTTTTAAATCCTTCATTGTTTCAATAATCATCGGAGATAATAAGAAAATCTCATCACCAATGTTCGCTAAATGTTTAATCGCATTTAAAATAGCGGCTGAACAAGAATCCATCAAGTTAGAACTCCGACCTGTAATAACAGTACCATCATTTAATTCAAACGCCATGACGGCGGCTTTATCTTTATTATCAGCTGTCTTTAGCTTCTCCGCGTAATCTCGTGCTGGTACGACCGGCAAACGGTGTTCTTCTTTTAATTCAAGTTCTTCCATGATGAGTTTCATGCGATTAACGACTTCTTCATCTAATAAGCCTTTTTTATAATCACATTCCGTATGGAAATGACGACGAATAATTTCTTGTTTAGACGCTTCTTTAACGACGTCATCATCCGTAATACCAAAGCCTACCCGGTTGACACCCATATCCGTTGGTGATTGATAGATAGATTCTTTACCGGTAATCTTTTCGATGCTGCGCTTCACAACTGGGAACATTTCAAGGTCACGGTTATAGTTAACAGCCACTTCATTGTAAGCTTCAAAGTGGAAGTAATCCATCATGTTGACATCTTTTAAATCAACTGTTGCGGCTTCATAGGCTACGTTAAGTGGGTGTTTAAGTGGTACATTCCAGACTGGGAATGTTTCAAACTTAGAATAGCCCGCTTGATTACCTAACCTGTGTTCATGATAGAGCTGGTTTAAGCAGGTGGCGAGCTTGCCACTATTTGGTCCTGGTGCCGTTACAACGACAATTGATTTTGCCGTTTCAACATAAGGGTTAATCCCATAACCTTCCTCACTCACGATTTTTTCAACAGCCGAAGGATAACCTGGAATCGCGACATGTGTATAGACTTTAATGCCTCGTCTTTCTAATTTTGAAATAAAGACATCCGTTGAATGTTCATGATTATAACGTGTAATCACGACACTGTTAATCTCTAAACCAAAGCCACGGAGTTCATCAATCTGACGGAAGACATCCATTTCATACGTAATTCCGTAATCCCCGCGAATTTTATTGCGTTCAATATCACCTGAATACACCGTAATAATGATTTCTGCTTGATCTTTTAGTTTTTGAAGCAGCTTAATCTTCGCATCTTCATCAAACCCGGGCAACACGCGTTTAGCATGTTTATCACCAATCAGTTTTCCACCAAACTCTAAATACAACTTATCAAATTGATGGACACGTTCTAAAATGAATTTTGACTGTTCTTCGATGTACTTTTGTGGATCAAATCCTCGTTTTCTCATGTCGGCCTCCTATAGCTTATTCACTTATTTTTCACCAACACGATCACATGTGGTGTGTTTTTCGGACTCTATATTTGATTCTCTTTATTTACTATTCACAATCATTCACTATACCACGAGTAGCGGGTTTTGTTAAGGTCTCTTCTGTATTTTTTAAAATAGCCACAGCCAAAGACGGCTGTGGCTAAACAAAGTTATAAAAAAAGGATCAGACATTATACTAACGTCCAACCCTTTTGACTCATATGTATGGTGGAGCCTAGCGGGATCGAACCGCTGACCTCCTGCGTGCAAAGCAGGCGCTCTCCCAGCTGAGCTAAGGCCCCAAAATAAGAGTGAGCCATGAAGGATTCGAACCTTCGACCCTCTGATTAAAAGTCAGATGCTCTACCAACTGAGCTAATGGCTCTTAAATGGCTGGGCTAGCTGGATTCGAACCAACGCATGACGGAACCAAAAACCGTTGCCTTACCGCTTGGCTATAGCCCAATAAAATAACAGTGAATAAGTTCACTGTCTAAGTTAAGATATAATTTAAAATGGTGGAGGGAGTAGGACTCGAACCTACGAACCCGATGGGAGCGGATTTACAGTCCGCCGCGTTTGGCCAACTTCGCTATCCCTCCAACATATTAAAATGGTGCCGGCCAGAGGACTTGAACCCCCAACCTACTGATTACAAGTCAGTTGCTCTACCAATTGAGCTAGGCCGGCAAGATGGTGGAGGATGCAGGGCTCGAACCTGCGACCCCCTGCTTGTAAGGCAGGTGCTCTCCCAGCTGAGCTAATCCTCCAACATGTAATGGTGACCCGTACGGGATTCGAACCCGTGTTACCGCCGTGAAAGGGCGGTGTCTTAACCGCTTGACCAACGGGCCAGTATGAAAATAGAGAGCTTCCAGTCGGGATTGAACCGACGACCCCTTCCTTACCATGGAAGTGCTCTGCCACTGAGCTATGGAAGCAAAATGGCTCCACAGGTAGGACTCGAACCTACGACCGATCGGTTAACAGCCGATTGCTCTACCACTGAGCTACTGTGGAACAATATCATGAAATCAACCATATTATTACTTCACAAAGCTTAAAAGGTTGGCTTAGCGACGTCCTACTCTCGCGGGGCTTAAGCCCAACTACCATCGGCGCTGAAGAGCTTAACTACTGTGTTCGGCATGGGAACAGGTGTGACCTCT
>JBNJFJ010000032.1:0-18897 GCA_051746745.1 Bacillota bacterium
TGATTGTACTTATTAACTTTTTTGATTTGAGTATTAAATCATGTTATGTTTTGTTGTTGATGAGGCTGATTATGCGAAGCAACGACTTTAGTAAAATACAAAACTTAAGCATGTTTATCATTTTATGACTTTTAATGCGCTCGCTATTTTTTCAGACAATCATTGGTACATATTCGCGGGGCTTATCACGTTACTCATAACCGAACAAGTTTTCACTTCTCGTAATCGAAAGAATCAAGCAGACCAAAACAGATAGAATAACAACTACGCCAATGATTGTTATTTACTCCTCCTACTAATCTGTCATATAATATGAACGCAGAGATGATTGGTTTTTCATTCAAATACTTTTAACACATTGGAGACATGTATATGTATCAACAATTAAGTCATGAACGTCATTTATTACGAATATCGGTCTACGGCGCATTATTTTTTGCGATTACAGGGATTGTTTTAGGTATACTTTCTGGCGCACAAATGATCGTCTTCGACGGGCTGTACTCATTAATCAGCCTTATCTTATCGATGATTTCGCTATTTGCTTCACACTACATGCGTAAAACCGATGTCAAAAACTTCCCCTTTGGGAAAGACAAAATCGAACCGCTCGTCGTGATTGTGAAGTACCTGGTCATATTGGTGCTTGTTGTTACTTCATTTGCGGAGGCCATCATGACGATCATCACTGGAGGCAGAGAGGTTGATATCAATCTAGCTTTACTCTATTCTTTTTTTGGCACACTCTTATGTATTGGTATTACGATATATATCAAACATCATGCCAAAAAAGTAAGGTCCGGTCTGTTACATGCCGAAGCAAACCAATGGTTAATGGATTCACTTGTAAGTGTTGGGGTGCTGATCGGCTTTTTACTTTCAGTCATCTTACAACGCATACCTACGTTTAGTAATATCATCCCTTATATTGATCCATTCATGGTTGTCATTGTCTCCGCCTATTTCATTCGTGTACCAATCAGTGAGATGGGATCGAGTCTTAGAGAACTTCTTAACATGCCACCTAAAGGCAAGGTTCCCGGTCAAATTAAACAGTATGTAAAAACGATACGCAATGAACATGAATTTATCGAAGCTTTCACCCGCGTGAGTAAAGTTGGACAAACGTTGTGGGTCGAAGTTGATTTTGTTGCCGAAGCGGGCAGTGAAATTATTGAAACCATTTCTGAACAAGATGACATCCGGGAACAAATTCATACCTATCTCTCACAATATCCTTATGAAATATGGCTCACGGTATCATTTACTGAAGATCGTAAATGGGCTATCTAATAAAAAACAAGCTGCTAAAAGATAAAACTTCTAGCAGCTTGTTTTTTTCATATTAAAATAGTACGTCAATTATTTTCACATGCCTTACTTTTTAATATTTAGAAGGAAGTATTTCTTCTTCCCACGACGAATAATCGTAAACGCATCATCAATTAAATCATCTGACTGCAATTTATAATTGAGATCTTGGTTCCGTTCCCCATTAATGTAAATCGCCCCATTTTGAACATCTTCTCGTGCCTGACGTTTTGATGACGCAATTTTAGCTTCCACAAGTAAATCAACGAGCGTTTGTTCTTTTAAGGTAATATCACTTGATGGGACATCTTTAAATCCTTGTTTAATTTCTTCGCCATTTAATTGTTTAATGTCTCCACTAAAGAGTGCTTCAGTGATGTGCTTCGCTTGTGCGAGTGCTTCTTCTCCGTGCACCATCTCGGTAATTTCTTCGGCTAACTTAATGTGTGCTTCGCGTTTTTCCGGCGCTTCTACTAACGATTGTTCTAGTGCGTCGATTTCTTCAATCGACAAGAAGGTAAAGTATTTTAAGAATTTTACAACATCGCGGTCATCTGTGTTGATCCAGAACTGGTAAAACTCGTATGGACTCGTTTTATCCTTATCAAGCCAAACCGCTCCACCAGCTGTTTTCCCGAACTTCGTTCCATCTGCTTTCGTGATAAGCGGTACCGTTAAACCAAACACTTTTGCTTCCTCATCTTCTTTTCTGGTTCGACGAATGAGTTCCATACCAGCGGTAATGTTACCCCATTGATCACTCCCACCAATTTGCAACGTACAATTTTCTTTATCGAATAAATTCATAAAATCATAAGATTGTAAAATCATGTAGGTGAATTCAGTAAAGCTGATGCCATTCTCAAGGCGTGACTGAACGGAATCTTTTGCGAGCATGTAGTTAATACCAAAGTGTTTACCTGTATCGCGTAAAAATTCGATGAGTGTTAATGATCCTAACCACTCTTTATTGTTACGGACAACAGCGCCATTGTTTGAACCGTCAAATTTTAAAATCGTCGCAAGTTGTTGTTTGATTCGCTCACTAAAGTAGTCTACTGTTTGTTCATCATTCAGTTGACGCTCATCCGTCCGACCACTCGGGTCACCAATCATACCGGTTCCACCACCGATTAACGCAATCGGACGGTGTCCTGCTTTTTGGAATCGTTTAAGCATAAGCGCTGGCACTAAATGACCAATATGCAAAGAATCCGCTGTCGGGTCAAAGCCACAGTAAAGCGTAACGATATGATCTGTTAAATGTTGTTTAAGACCTGCTTCATCAGTAAATTGTTGAATCAGTCCACGTTGTTCTAAATCTTGAATAATGTTCATCTTTTTTCTCCTCTATTCTATAAATTAATGGGGCGCTATCTCTTATTTGAAGGATAGGTGAATAATTTTGACAAATAAAAAAACAGTGCGTTCAAAAAGGGACGAATTTCTTCGCGGTACCACCCTCATTGCATTCACTGCCACTTCGTTCATTAACGATATCACTACCGTCTTTTTGCGTATCGCAAAAAGAAGCTCAAGCACGTAATTCATCATGTCACTATTTACTGACTTCCACCAACCGTCAGCTCTCTATAAAAGGAAGTGTATGACTACTGCAAACTCTCATCGCCGTTAAAATATGATATTGACTATATTTTAAACATAGAAGTGACCAGGAAGCAAGCTTTTTTTAATTAAAATCTGATTTTTTCGTCCTTAAGACGTCATCTATGTTATAATTAATTTTGGAATTTTAGGAGGTATAAACAATGAATCAACCTAATAAAGATACACTTAAACAGATATGGGGTAAACTTAGTCAAACTGGCCCTAGAATATTCCGCATTAGCTATGATGTGACGTGGAATATCTTACTTTTCTTCATTATTTTATTTGTCGTCGGTGGCTTTTTTGTCGGCGGTCTAGGCGCTGGCTACTTTGCAGCACTTGTTAAAGATGAACCACTCCGCAGCGAAGAAGATATGACCGCAGCGATTTATAACTATGAAGCGACATCAGAAATATATTTTGCGAATGACATCTTCATGGGTGAAGTTGGGTCTGAAATTTACCGCGAAGAAACAACAGTTAATCATGTTTCCAAAGATATTATTAATGGTGTGATCGCCACAGAAGATGAGTACTTTAACGAACATAAAGGTATTGTTCCTAAAGCGATTATGCGCGCCGTTTTCCAAGAATTAACCGGTGCGGCTACTCAAACAGGTGGGAGTACCCTTACCCAACAAATTATTAAAAATCAAATTCTTACCAATGAAGTGTCTTTCGACCGAAAAGCAAAGGAGATCTTACTTGCCTTACGCGTTGAAAACTTCTTAGAAAAAGATGATATTTTAGAAGCGTACCTTAATATTGTGCCTTTTGGCCGTGATGCGAACGGTCGAAACATCTCAGGCGTTCAAACTGCAGCGGAAGGTATTTTCGGTGTTGATGCTGATGAAGTCAATCTCGCACAAGCCGCTTTCATTGCTGGTCTGCCCCAGAGTCCAATTATGTATAGTCCCTTTACCAATGGCGGTCAAGTGAAAAGTGCCGAAGGCTTAGCACCAGGACTCGAACGGATGCAAATCGTGCTTGACCGGATGCTACGCAATGAATATATTACCCAAGAACAATATGACGAAGCGCTCCAATTTGATTTAGTAGCTAGTTTTACAGAAGGTGCACCATCTACATTTGAGCGGTATCCTTATTTAACGCAACAAATTACGAACGATGCGGTTGATATTTTTAAAGAAAGACTTGCGCTTGAAGATGGTTACACACTTGAAGAGCTCAATTCAAACGAATCACTAATGGAACAGTATGAAATCTTAGCTGATCGTGAAATTTCACAAGGTGGCTATAAGATTCATACAACCATTGTCAAAGACATTTATGACGTTTTCCAAGACGTCAAAAATAATTTCAATAATTATGGGCCGAACAAAATTGCTACAGTAAAAAGAGAAGACGGGTCTGTAAAGACCATCATGACTGAAGACCCAGAAACAGGTGAGCTGATTCCTTATAATGCTCCTGTTCAGGTCGGTAGTTTTTTAAGAGATAATAAAACCGGGGCAATTTTAGCTTTTGTTGGTGGTCGCGATTTTGATCTTCAAAACCGTAACTTTGCGACAAATGCCCCGCGTCAAATGGGGTCAACGGCTAAACCGTTACTTGTCTATGGACCATCATTTGAGGAAGGTATTTTACAACCGGGCTCCATTATCGCTGATGCGGAATTCCGTTATTCCGATGCTAGCGGTTCATGGTCACCAACAAACTTCAGTTCCTCTCGCTATTACGGACTCACGACTGTGAGAAATGCGTTAAAACGTTCTTACAACGTCACGGCCGCAAGAGCGTATATTGATTTACTCGCTGTCGCTAATCCGGTACCAGATTACTTACTGAAGATGGGCTTTACTAATTTCCCTGAAAGTAATTACCGATTCCCTTCAATGGCACTCGGTAGTCATAATGCGACTGTTGAAGAAAATACCAATGGTTATTCAACTTTTGGTAATGATGGACAGTATACCGATAGCTTTATGATTAGTAAGATTGAAAATGTTGATGGTGAAGAAGTATATGCGCACGAATCTACAACTGAACGGGTATTTAGTACTGAAACCAATTATCTCATGATTGATATGATGCGCGACGTTCTGTCAAGCGGGACAGGAAATACCGCAAAAAGAAACCTTGCTAACCCAAATATTGATTGGGCTGGTAAGACGGGTACATCCAATGACTTTAAAGATACATGGTTCATTGCGACAAACCCTAACGTCACACTCGGTAGTTGGATGGGGTATGAATACGAACAACAACTGAACACCGGCTATAGCGGCCGAAATCAAGTGTTCTGGGCGCAATTAGTCAATGCGGCTACTGAGATAGCTCCAGAAATTATGGCGCCATCCGAACGCTTTACACGACCAAATAACGTTGTGTCTCGTTCATTTAGTTTAGTCTCAGGTATGTCACCGTCTAGTCTCACAAGTGAGTTAGGACTCGTCGGTTCAGACATATTTAACTCAAAATATGTACCCAAAGAAGAAGATTATAGTATCATTTCAGCGAATGTCGTTAACGTAGGTGATAGCGCCGTCCTTGTCGATGACCAGACGCCAAATGAATTCACATCTAGCTCGGGGTATATGTTTAACCCGGACTGGCTAAAAGATAAAGGCTATGATGAACTGATAGACATAACCGACCTTTACCCTTCTCGAGAGGGTGGCTGGGGACGTTTGTTACTTCCAAATTTAAGTGATGAAGACATTCAAGATAACGGCGAACGACCACTTGCGCCGACTGGCGTATCAAAATCAGGCAATGTGCTCACATGGCAACAATCACGAAGTGATGATGTGATCGGTTATCGCATCTACCGTGCGAATGATCCTGATAGTAACTTTAGCTTGCTTGACTCAACGACAAACAATCAATATAATGTTGGAAATTCTCCGGCTGTTTACCAAATTCGTGCCGTTGATTATTTCGGACGTGAATCACAACCTTCAATTCCATTTGTAGATGGTGACTTCACTGAAGAAGAACCCGAAGAGCCAGAACAACCGGAATCACCAGACGACGAAAATCCTGGTGACACTGACGATGCACCTACATCACCTGATGATGGCGAGGTGGATGATGGTCAGGGTGACGACGAAACACCTGAAGAACCAACAGATGAGAATCCAAACACGCCAACACCTTAATAATATCAAACCTAAAAAGCGACTCTTACTGAGTCGCTTTTGCCTTACGTTTAAAAAATATGCATAAAAACAAACATGCTGCAGGTGAGCTGTAGCATGCTTGTTAGACGTTACTATTCTGAGGTTAGTTCTTGCCCAAGTTCAAGAATGACGATCTCTACTCGGCGATTTTTCCGCCAGTTATCAACGGAATCATTCGGTACAATCGGACGTGTATCACCGTATCCTACTGCGATAAACCGTTCTTGGTCTAAATCATGTCGTTCTAAAATTAATCGAATAACTGAACTTGCTCTTGCGCCTGATAATTCCCAGTTTGATGGATAAACCGCTGTTGAAATGGGACGATTATCCGTATGACCTTCTACTCTGACTTCATTCGGAATATTTTCAAGTAATAAAGCGACTTTATCTAAAAATGGTTCTCCTTCAGCTTTAACATCTGCTTCTGCTGTTTCAAATAACACACGTTCTTGTAAGACTAACACGACGCCTTGGTCGGTTCGGTTTGCGCTAATCACATTCTCTAAGTCATTCTGTTCAAGATAACCTTCCACTTCTTCTAGTAACTCATCTAATTCTTCTTCATTACCTTCTGTTGATTCGTCTAAATCTTCAACGTCTTCATCAAACAAATTATTTTTGAAGTCCGTCGCCCCTTCATCATTTTGATTTGGGTTTGAATTTTCGGTTGGGTTATCCATATCCAGATTGGAAGGAAAACCAGTAAAAATCATCCGATTGCGAAAGGACTCTGACACCGCCTCAAAGCGCGCAGCATCAATTTGTGACATAGAAAACAACAAAATAAAGAATACAAGAATCAACGTCATCATATCACTAAACGTTGTCATCCAAGCCGGTGCGCCTTTTTTAACCTTTTTATTAGGACGCTTCATTTCTGACATCCTCCGTCTCGGTGTCTCCCTGTTCTTCACGACGTTTTCTCATATCATCTGACAAGAAAGCACTTAATTTCTCTTTCAAGATTCTTGGATTCTGTCCAGATTGCACTCCAATGACACCTTCTACAACGATTTGTTTCATAAATACTTCTTGTTCTGTTTTACTTTCTAATTTACCCGCCATCGGAATAAAGACAAGGTTGGCCATAACTGCCCCATAAAAAGTAGTAAGCAAGGCAACAGCCATCTGTGGACCTAACGTCGCTGGGTCATTTAAATCGTTCAACATTAGTACTAAACCAATCAGTGTACCAATCATTCCCCATGCAGGCGCATATTCCCCCGCTTTTTCAAGGATTAAACGGCCTTTAGAGTGACGGTCTTCCATTGCTGTAATTTCAGCATTCATAATGTCATGAATCACTTCTGGTTCAATCCCGTCAATGGCTAAAAGAATCCCTTTTTTAATAAACGGGTCCTCTACATTTTCAAGTTCTGTCTCTAATGCAAGCAAACCCTCACGTCGCGCTCGTTCAGATAAACGTTCAAAGAGAGAGATAAGACCTTCTAAATCCATTTCATTTTGACTAAACGATTCTTTCACGACACGTCCCATTGACTTGACTTGATCAATATTAAAGTTAATCAGTATCGCCGCCATGAGACCACCTAGTACGATAATAATCGATGCGACCTGTATAAATGCAACAAAGCCACCGACACCTGCACTTGAAATAATACCAAATGAAATCATGACGAGACCTAAAGTAATCCCAATCGGTGTTAAAATATCTGTCTTTTTCATAAACTCTCCCCTTAGCTTCGAGAAATAAAATAAATTTTGTGTGCAGAGCGCACACAAAATTTATATCGGCATATTTATTATTTTGTTGAGTTTCTTTCTATAATTTGGTGCGGAAGCACGACAGTGTTATCTGATACTTCTTCCTTATTCATGTACTTCGTTAAAAGACGCATAGCAACAGCACCAATGTCATACATTGGCTGAACAACCGTTGAAAGGGTTGGACGGACCATTTGAGCCAGTCTTGTATTATCAAAGCCAACAACTTCAATGTCGTTTGGTACAGAAAGACCGCGATCTTGAATACCATGAATCACGCCCAAGGCAATTTCATCTGATGCGACAAAAATAGCCGATGGTCGTTCATTAAGTTCAAGCAATGTCTCAACGGCGTTAATCCCTGACTGGTAGCTTAAGTCGCCTCGAATTAAATAATCATCTTGAATGTCTTTTTCAGCATCTTTAAGCGCACGCTTATAGCCTTCAAATTTTAATGCGTTTGCGGTTGTTTCTTCTAACCCTGTCACAAAAGCCACATTGTCGTTGTCATTGTCTAGTAACATTTGAACCGCTTCAAATGCTGCTTGTTCATAGTCGATATTCACAGATGGTGTTTTTTCACTTGGGTCCACTGTTGCCGCAAGTACAATTGGGACGGGTGATGTTTTAAACTGATTAATATGTTCTTCTGTAATTTTACCACCCATATAAACGATTCCATCCACTTGCTTTTCAAGCATAGAGTTAATCAACTTAATCTCTTTATCAATGTTTTGATCAGAGTTACTTAAAATAATGTTGTACTTATACATATTCGCAATATCATCAATCCCGCGCGCTAGTTCTGAGAAAAAGATACTTGAAATATCAGGAATAATCACCCCAACTGTTGTCGTCTTCTTACTCGCTAAACCACGTGCCACCGCATTCGGGCGATAACCTAATCGTTCAATTGTTTCTAATACTTTCTTTCTTGTCGCTGGTTTCACATTTGGATTTCCATTAACAACACGTGAGACCGTTGCCATCGATACATTTGCTTCACGTGCAACATCGTATATTGTGATTGTCATTTTCTTACGTCCTCCTCTATCATTTTCACTGTCTAATTCATCTGTATATAGTATAGACTAGCTTTCATAAATATATCAAGAAAATCTCTTGTCTAGTATATCAAATTTATCTAGCCTTCGCCTTAAATTCACTTGTTTTTTTGAAAGAAAATGAAAACAAATATAAAAAAAGCCTAATGGACAGGTCAACCTGCACCATTAGACTTATGTGAGTATTATTTTCTTACAGCTTCCATGAATGCATCAAATTGTTCGAAATTCATTTGTTGTTGCTGGTCAGATAAGGCAACGGCTGGATCTGGGTGTACTTCTGCCATTATGGCATCTGCCCCAATCGCAATCGCTGCTTTGGCTGCTGGAATGAGTAAGTCACGACGACCAGTTGAATGTGTCACATCGACCATAACAGGTAAGTGTGTTTCTTGTTTAAGAATCGGCACGGCTGTGATATCGAGTGTATTACGTGTTGATGTTTCATACGTTCTAATGCCACGCTCACAAAGGATAATATTACTGTTACCTCTTGAGTGGATATATTCAGCGGCATTAATAAAGTCAGAAACAGTAGCCGACATACCCCGTTTTAGGATAATCGGTTTGTCAACTTCCCCAGCGGCTTTAAGTAACTCAAAGTTTTGCATATTTCGTGCACCGATTTGAATCATATCCAAATATTCAGCGGCTTGTTCCATATCTTGTGGGCGAACAATCTCACTTACAACGGCGAGATCAAATTCATCCCCAATACGACGCAAGATTTCTAGCCCTTCAAAACCTAGTCCTTGGAAATCATATGGACTTGTTCTTGGTTTAAAAGCACCCCCACGAATCATATTCAAGCCATGTTTTTTAATTTGCTCGGCGACTTTTTTAACTTGTTCGTAAGATTCCACCGCACACGGGCCACAAACAAAATGAGGTTGGCCGTCACCAATCTTTTCACCTTTAATATCAATGATGGTATCTTCGTTTTTACGCTTACGCGAAACAAGCATTTCTTTGTGATAATCTTTCTCCTGTAGTTCTAGTCCAGCTTTAAAGATTTCTTTAAATAAATGAATAATGGTCGCATCTTGGAACGGACCTTCATTTTGATTTTTTAATTTTTCTAACATTTGGTGTTCACGTACAGGATCATATTTTTTGTCTGCACCTTGATTAGGCTTGAATTTAGCTACTTCCTTAACTAAATCTCCACGCTTATTAATTAAGTTAAGCAAGTCCACGTTTAGCTCATCTAGCTGCTTTCTTAGTAAATCTAACTGTTCATTTGACATGTTGATTCCCCCTGTAATTGGTTTGTCTTTTTCATATTCTTTAAACACGCATTAGCATGTTTCTAAAACGAAAGAATGGATAATTAGCATTCATTATAGCTAAAATTAACGGAATTGTCACTACATTGTTTAAATATTTAGTATTTTCTTTAAACTTTTCTGAGAAAAAAGACGATACGAGACAGAAAAAATCTGTTAAACTATAGATTAGAAAGCGTTTAAGATCGTTTAATAAGGAGTTTTTAACTATGAAGGATATTATTTTCGCATTGGATATTGGTACGCGGTCTGTTAACGGCTTGCTGCTAAAAGTCACAGAAGAAAAATATACATTAATTGATTACGAAAGTATCGAGCATACTGAACGGTCCATGTTAGACGGGCAAATTCATGATGTGGTAGCAGTATCTAAAATCATTCACACGGTTAAAGAGCGCTTAGAAGAGCGTCACGACATCACACTCACCGAAGTTTGTGTCGCGGCGGCGGGGCGTGCGTTAAAAACAAGACGAACAATCGTATCAACAGATATTGATCAGCAACCTTTAATGGACCGAGAGGCCATTTCCTTTCTTGAACTCAGTGCTGTGCAAAAAGCACAGTATGAATTAGCAGAAGAAGAAAAAGACCAAGATCAACTCACCCACTACTATTGTGTCGGTTATTCTGTTTTACAGTATAAATTGGATGGTGATATCATTGGCTCATTGATTGATCAACAAGGGGCAACGGCTGAAGTGGAAATCATTGCAACATTTCTTCCTAAAGTCGTCGTTGAATCACTGATTTCAGCCCTAAATCGTGCGGATTTAGATATGGAAGCTTTAACACTCGAGCCAATCGCTGCCATCAACGTTTTAATACCAGAGTCTATGCGACGTTTAAACGTCGCTCTTGTCGATATTGGCGCTGGGACGAGTGACATTGCCTTAACAGATGCTGGGACGATTACAGCATACGGAATGGTGTCTAAAGCCGGTGATGAGATTACAGAAGCAATTAGCGATCATTATTTGCTTGATTTTAATGAAGCAGAACGCGTCAAACGAGAAATTACCGAACACGGTGAAGCCACCTTACAAGATATTTTAGGCTTTGAGACTGTTGTAACTAAAAAAGAATTGGCAATGGACATTAAAGAAGCCATTGATGATTTAGCTACAGCCATTGCTACTGAGGTTATGACGTTGAACAAACGCGCACCTAAGGCGGTCATGTTAGTCGGTGGTGGAAGTTTAACACCGATGCTGACCCATGTCTTAGCTGAAAAACTTGAGCTGCCAGCTAATCGGGTCGCAACGCGTGGGACGGATGCGATTAAGAATTTACAAACAGCCATCGATGTTCCACAAGGTCCTGAATTTATTACCCCAATTGGCATTGCGATTGCCGCTAAACAAAATCCGGTGCATTATATTAGTGTCACGGTCAATGACCGCGCCGTACGCTTATTTGATATGAAACAATTGACCGTTGGCGACTGTTTACTTGCTGCTGGTATAGAGATAAAGAAAATGTACGGAAGACCTGGTATGGCTTATATGATCTCAGTCAATAATCAAACCATTACCTTGCCTGGTACTCACGGGACACCACCAAAGCTTCAGTTAAACGGAGAAAACATCCACGTGGATGCTTTAATTCAACATAATGATACAATGCTGGTTGAAAAAGGGGATGATGGTCAAGAACCTAACGTCACGCTTTTCGATGTTGTTGGCGATATTCAGCCATTTAACATTTATTTCAATGACCAACCTTATAATGTCTTGCCTATCATTAAAGTGAATGATAAACCAACGACACTTGATCATTCACTAAAAGATGGCGACCAAGTGGAACTCATCGATCAAATCGATTTAGAGACGTGGCTCAATCAATCTGAGTTTCATTATTTGGCCCATGAACCTGAAACATTTGCGATTTATCTTGATGATAAATTCATCCCTTTTGAAGCAGTTTCAGAACGTTTACTCATTAACAATAAACCAGCTACACTCAAGACAAAATTAAAAGCACAAGATAAAATCAGTTACAGCCCCCTACAAAAAGTGACAAAAGAAAGACTGGTTGATTTACTCAACTTAAACCTTACCGATCACATCACTGTGACTTTTAACGGGGAGCTGGTCACCATTGAAAAAGCTAAACGCGCCTTGTATCATCACGACCGCCAATTACAAGACGACGATATCATTGAACCACTATCTAAGTTAACGCTAAAACCTTTACCTGACACAACGTTTATTTTCCAAGATGTGTTCAGATATGTTCACTTTGATTTAATGAAACAACGCGGACATGTGAGTATTTTAAAAAATAACACCCAAGCCACTTTTTTAGAACCCATTCAAGACGGGGACTCATTAGAAATTAAATACGAGCCTAAATCTTAACACGCATAATTACTGCGAAGTTACTCAAAATAATGTCTAGCTTATCAAGAAGAAAGAACCCTTATGACACCATTAAAGTGTCATAAGGGTTCTTATGTTTCATACTTATTTTTCTTTTACGTCTTCTGCGCCTTCTTTTACAGCTTCTGTTACTTTTTCAGCCGCATCTTTAGCTGCATCTGCTTTTCTTTCAGCTGTTTTTTTAACCGCTTCGGCTTTTTCTTTTACTTCATCAGCTTTTTCTTCAAGCACGTCTTCTACATCTGCTTGTACATCTTCTGCATCAGATTTCATTGCTGCTTTTTTCTTTTTTAACTCTTCTGTTGTTTCATTGATTTTTTCTTGTACACTTTGTTTCGTTTCATTAAATTTCGATTGGAAATCTTGTGATTTTTCATTGACTGTTTGCTGAAGATCAGCTGTTTTGTCTTTTGCATAAGATTTAAATTCATCAGATTTCTCTAATGCTTTATCTTTATACACAAGTGCTTTTTCTTTTACATCTGTTGCGCCCTTATTAATATCTTCTCTTACTTCTTTACCAGATTTAGGTGCGAATAATAAGGCAACTGATGCACCTACAATACTACCCACCAGTGAGCCGATCAGAAAGTCCTTTGCATTGATATTGTCGTTTGTTTTATTTTCTTGGTTTGTCATAAATAATTCCTCCTTAAAATTTTACTAAGTAGTTATATATAGTCTATTACTTAGCTCGCTTTTTATCTTTCTTTTTCTTAAATACTTCCATAGCGACATTGCCCCATTTAATGGCTTGTGCCGTTTCTTCTTTATTTTCGACCGCAATTTTAGAGATGGTCTCAGATACTTCTTTAACAGAAGCGCTAAATGTTGTAAATGTTGAACTTAAACCACTTATACTATCGACAAGTCCATTTAATTTATCCGCTTTCTGATTAATATCCTCTGCTAATGCATTGGTTCGATTAAGTAATAGTGTTGTTTCCGTCGTAATGCCTTCCATTTGTTTCTCTAAGCCTTCTAAAGTATTTGCCACACTTGTCATCGTACGCTCTGACTCTTTTAATAAACGTACAAGATAAATCACAAGCACAGCAAAAGCAATCGCCGCAATTAATGCCGAGATATAGAGAAGGTTATCCATACCAATCACTCCTTCGTCATTTATTTGTCTTTATAAAAATGCTCTAGTGGTATTTACCCTGTTTTAAAATTTTGTAAACTTAAAAACTAAAAAAACTGACCACTCATCACTTAATTCGTCATGTGGGTCAGTTTTTCCTTCTTAGTTGTTTAAATATTTTTCATAAGCTGTTTGGAACAATTGAATATCACCTGCACCCATAAACACGATAACATCTGCCTCATCTTCAGTTAATGTCCCGATATTGTCTAATGTGACATAATGACAATTATCAATCAGGTCACCTAAATTTTCAATCGATAATTTTCCAACTAATTCTCTAGCCGATCCGAAAATGTCTGTTAAATAGACGTGATCAGCCAGCATTAAACTATCCGCAAAATCTTGTAAAAACATTTTTGTTCGCGAATACGTATGTGGTTGAAAGACCGCCGTTACTTTTTTATTTGGATACTTTCTTCTAATCGAATCGAGTGTAGCTTCAATTTCTTTCGGATGGTGCGCATAATCATCTATCAGCACTTGATTCCCTACGCGTTTTTCAGAAAAACGTCGCTTAACACCACCATAGGTCTCAAGATGCTTCATCTCATCACTTTCAAAGCCTTCATAATGACATAGCGCAATTACAGCTAAAGCGTTTTGCACATTATGCTTTCCAAAGAGTGGAATCGTAAATGTATCATAGAAATCATGTCGCACATAAACATCAAAAGTTGTACCTGCTTCAGTTTCGCGCATATCTTTCGCTTGAAAATCGTTATCCTCATTAAAACCATAATAAACAACCGGCACTTTCGCTTGAATTTTGTGCAAGTACTCATCATCGCCACAAGCTATAATCCCTTTTTTTACTTGTTCAGCCATTGACTGAAAAGCAGAAAAAACATCATCAATACTCGAAAAATAATCCGGATGATCAAAATCAATATTCGTCATGATGGCGTAATCTGGTTCATAACTTAAGAAATGACGGCGATATTCACATGCTTCAAAGGCAAAATAACGACTATCTGCATGGCCAACACCCGTACCGTCTCCAATTAAATAGGATATCGGTTCAATATTTTTTAACACGTGACTGAGTATACCGGTTGTTGACGTCTTCCCATGCGCCCCTGTCACCGCAATACTTGTGTATTGCTTAAGCCAGACGCCTAAAAACTCGTGATATTTATAAATAGTTAAACCTAAAGCTTTTGCTCGTTCTACCTCTTCGTGATCATCACCAAAAGCATTTCCTTGGATAATAGTTAAGCCTGGTTGAATGTTATCTTTAGAAAAAGGCAATACTTTAATTTCTTTTTCAAACAATGCCTGATCAGTAAAAAATGTTTTTTCAACATCTGAACCTTGAACAGTTTCCCCTTCATCATGAAGAATATGTGCGAGTGCGCTCATACCTGTTCCTTTGATACCAATAAAATGGTAAATTGTCATAAATCTTACCCCCGTAAGTGTCTAACGCTGTTCTCATTCTGCCCAACCGTTACTTTATTCTAACGCTTAAACAGCACAACTATGCATTATATCATAGAATGTTAAAAAACTAAATCATCAGGAAGGACTACTTATGAAATTGAACTTTTTCAAGGCGTGGGTTCGGACGATAACGACGACCAAATTTAGATTCCGGTTCGCCGTTTAAAATCACACTATCACCTGTAAATCCAATTTTATTATCGAGTAAACTACGTCCAACACCGTAGATATCAACCGGAACATTTTGCTTTTCAAATCGCTTAATTTTTTCCTCAGTAAAGCCACCTGTCGCAATAATTTTTACATGCTCAAACCCTTCATCATCTAACGCTTGACGCAGGGCGAAGATAAGCTCTGGATTGACTCCTCGTGGATCAAACGGTCCCATAATATGCTCATTGCGTAAGAAATACTTATCTACAACGTTATTAGATGTATCAAGTCGCACCCCTTTTAGTTCATCTTTGAACGCATGCGCGACTTTTAGTGAATCAGTGATGACATCATTATTGTAATCAACAAGCACCATCAGTTCATCATCTGGATACACTTCTTTATAAGCTTTTGATGCGGCCACGACATCGCCTTCAAATAATTGAATCAAGGCATGTGGCATCGTGCCCATACCTGTTTTTCCCCACCATTCGTTCATCGCATGTGTCGCTTGAGCCGTTGATCCGCCTATAAATGCCGCATAACCATCGCCAGCTTGTTGGGTATAGTGATCATCTCTATCTCCCATAAACATGACCGGTTTTTGCGTACCAGATGTCCGGCCGGCTTTTACGACATTATAGACATTCGTCGCTACTGACGTACGACGTGCTAGGATACCGTCAATAATGCCCTCTAAATAACCAAATGACTGATAAGGACCCTTGATAGTTAAAACCGTTTCAAATGGACTGACTTTGTCTCCATCTTTTAACGAATGAATCTCTAAGTTCTCAGGATCATCACTAAACGTATGTAAAAGCGCAATCGCTTCATCTGTTCCACAAAGTACCGCATGATCTTTTTGGAAGAACTGCATAATCACTTCATTATTCGGCCGTTTTTTCTGGGCAATTTCCTTTGTTTTTAAGAAATATACAGCTGAAAACCAACCGTCTTTGATACGTTCATCAAACTTAAATGTTTTATTGGTCAAACGATCAATCTCACCATTTAATTTTAAACTGATTTCTTTTTTCATTAGTTTTAACCCCTTATTTTCATTTATTTATTTATTTTTTTTATAGCTCTGACTGACGTAAATAAGTTAATTCTTCTTTAGAAACAAGAATGGTACGTGGTTTAGATCCATTTTGTCCAGAGACAATACCTTGATGCTCTAAAGAGTCAATAATCCTTGCTGCTCTATTATAGCCTATTTTGAAGCGACGTTGAAGTAAAGAGGTACTGATAGTCTCGTTTTCTGAGACAAAATCTAATGCTTCATCATATAATTCATCCGTCATTTCTTCTTGTTCAAGAGATTGCAGTAATTCTTCTTGTTCAAATAAATAGTTTGGCTCGCTCTGTTGTTTTAAATACCTCGTCACGCGTTCAATCTCATCATCGGAAACAAACGCCCCTTGAATTCTAACCGGGTGCCTTGCCCCGTTTTCAACAAACAACATGTCGCCTTTACCTAATAAGCGCTCAGCTCCTGCTGTATCAATCATTGTACGTGAGTCAACTTGAGAGGCAACACTAAAGGCGATTCGTGAAGGGATATTGGACTTGATGAGTCCTGTCACAACATCGACAGAAGGTCGTTGCGTCGCAAGAAGCAAGTGAATACCAGCGGCGCGTGCTTTTTGTGCGATGCGACAGATAGCATCTTCAACATCTTGCGGGGCAGCCATCATTAAATCGGCTAACTCATCGATCACAATCACAATCATCGGTAACGTTTCCTTACCACTTTGACGCATTTTCTCGTTATAGCGAGATAAATCACGGGCCCCATTTTCAACAAATTGTTGATAGCGTCGTTCCATCTCTTCAACTGCCCATTTAAGCGCTTGCGTGGCAGCTTTTACGTCTGTAATGACCGGACTAACTAAGTGCGGTAACGCATTATACGGTTGAAGTTCAACCATTTTCGGATCAATTAAGAGTAACCGTACCTCTTCTGGTGACGCCTTATAAAGTAAAGATAACAGAATAGTATTAATGCAGACACTCTTACCAGAGCCCGTTGCACCGGCAATTAATCCATGTGGCATCTTTTGAAGGTCTGTCACGATTGCTTCTCCTGATATATCAAGACCGAGTCCAACCGTAAGCGGTGAGGTTGCCTGTTGAAAAGGCGTTGAGGCGAGAATTTCACTTAACATCACCGGACGAGTTTCATCATTCGGGACTTCAATCCCAATCGCATGCTTACCTGGAATTGGTGCCTCAATTCGAATATCTTTTGCCGCTAGGCTCAATTTCAAATCATCGCTTAGATTTTTTACTTTACTCACCTTTACGCCTGTCTCCGGTTTAATTTCAAATCGGGTGACACTTGGCCCTTGCATTACATTAACTACGTCTGCTTGTACATTAAACTGACTGAGCGCCTCAATCAACCGGGTCGACTGTTCACGAATAAATGTACTATCTTCATTCGCCAAAACAACTGGGTCATTGAGTAGATGAAGTGGCAGTGTATGTCTTGTTGACTGTTTACGTATACCTAGTTGGGCTTTTACTGGTGTTGTCATTGATTCAGACGGTTTATTCTCAGATTGCTCTTGATGTACCTCTGTCTTTGTTCGTGCTTGGTCTTTTGATTGCACACTATCTTTTGTTTGTTCTTGTTCTTTCAGCCGGTCATAGTACCTCTTTTTATCACTTGGACGCATCCGCACATTAAACGGCGTTTGACTCTTTCTTAGTTCACGTTGACCTGGTTCGTGTAATGGCGACCGTTTTAATAGTGTGTCCTGCTTCTCTTTATTAGATTCTTCCTGATCTATCGAAGCGGAGTGTGTGACAACTTCTTCTTCACTCATAGCACTATTATCGTTTATGTCATTGCTTATATTTCCATCATTTATGTCCACAGCCCGTTTAGAATTGTTTGATGCCTCTTGCTTTTCTTTCGTAAACACATCCGTATTTTCGATTGTTACTGTTTCATTTTGTCCAATGAACATGTCTGTCGCATCTAAATCTCTATCTTTTTCATTTGGATTAAGTGTTTCAACTGTTTCAACTGGTAACTGTCTTTTTTGCCCAATCCGGTCATAAGCATAATCCGACATTTCCCCACGCGTTCGTCTCACTTCATTCAAAATATTTGATACATATGCCGTTGGCACAGTATCAGATGATTGACGCATGATACGATTGGTTTCTGATGTTGCCTCTTTTTCTTGCAGGCGTTTTTTAAACCCATAGACCGGTGACGGGATCTCAGTCACTTTAAATGGTTTGTTTGACGTATCCTTAGGCATCTTTTTGTCTTCTTTTTCATCTAAAGAAGTGTCTTGACGATGTGACTCTCTACTTTTTCCTACCTCATCGATTGAAACAGGAAATTTAAACTCACGTTCTTTCGGATAATAGTAAGTCACTTTCGTATCAATTTTACGATAAGGTTGTCTTTTTTGTTTTACTTTCACTTCATCTCTATGTATAAGCTCCTTCTCTTCATCAGTGCCTTGATCATGATCAGGATGGAAGAGGTGACTAAAGTGTTGTTTGAATTTATTCCACATATGATTCACTCTCTCTATAAAGTCATTAGTTTTATTTTAACAAAGTTTTCGTTAAAATAGTTTATTTCTACATTATTTTTTCATCCTGAAAAAAATG
>JBNJFJ010000033.1:0-18346 GCA_051746745.1 Bacillota bacterium
AACAGAGGCTGGCGTTAAAGTCATTGAATTTAACGCGCGCTTTGGCGACCCTGAAACACAAGTGGTCTTGCCGTTATTGGAAAATGATCTCATCGATGTCATTGAAGCAGTAAGTGAAGGCCGTGATCCGCAGTTAACGTTTAAAGATGCCTATGCGATTGGCACGGTTGTGGCCGCTAAAGGTTATCCGGGCGCATATGATAAAGGTGTCACACTACCAGAACTTCCAGAAGATGAGGATTGTTATGTGATTCATGCCGGCACAAAACAAGTCGGTGATAGCTTCGTCTCAAACGGCGGACGGGTCTTACTTGTTGGGTCGGTTAAGCCGACGGTAAAAGAAGCACGCGCGTCAGTCTATCGCTATTTAACCTACTTTGATCAAACGGATGATTTCTTCTACCGGAAAGATATCGGCAATAAAGCCTAATGACAACAGTAGGTTATGAGTCATCTTTTAAAGTTTCAGAAAGAACAAAACAAAAAAGCAGACCAAAGCGGTCTGCTTTTTTTGTGATAGTAAAAGTTAATCGAACGAACGTTACTTTTTAAAAAAACTGAGGTAAGTGGTCTTTATGAGCTTCCATCATCTCATCGACAATCTCTCTTGCGACTGTATCAGAAGGTGTAAGTGGATTAATGGATAAAGCAAGAACAGCTAAATCAATATCCCCTGAAACAGCTGCTTCAGCACTAATCCGCTCGAATGATTTAATTTGTTGAACAAGCCCACGTACCGCAACCGGTAAATCCCCAATCGCAATCGGTTTCGGTCCATCTTTTGTGATCACTGAACTAATTTCAACCGCTGAATCATCTGGAATCGAGGCAATCGCACCGTTGTTCCGTGTGTTGACCGGTTGAATGTCACGTTTATCATTGTAAATTGAGGTAATCAGACGCACGGCCGCATCAGAATAATAGGCCCCGCCACGTTCTTCGAGTTGCGGTGGCTTAATATCGAGGGTGTCATCTTTATATAGTTCAAATAACTCTTTTTCTAGTTTTGAAACAACTTCTGCACGTGTCCCTTGTTCATCAGCTTCTTTTTGTTGTTTTTCTAACATATCTCGGTGTTTGTAATAATAGTTGTGATACGGGCAAGTGAGCACGCCGAGGGCACGGATAAAGGACGGGTCATAGCCAATCCCATCAATGTTTTTCACAAAGCTTGTTTGTTTTGGGTCAGTGAGTTTTTCAACGACGTGTTCGGTCACATTCTCACCATCTAGGAACACATTTAAACCGTATACCATATGATTTAATCCGGCAAAATCAATCCGAATGCGGCTATGGTCAACATTGAGTAATTTACTGACGCCCATCTCTATCCCAATCGGCACATTACATAACCCGACGACTTTTTCAATATTTGAGTAACGTAAGACAGCTTCAGTGACCATCCCGGCAGGATTCGTGAAGTTAATCAGCCAAGCGTCAGGACAGAGGCGCTCCATATCACGGGTAATGTCTAGAATGACCGGAATCGTTCGTAACCCCTTAAATAAGCCGCCCGGTCCGTTCGTCTCTTGACCAATCACATCATATTTGAGTGGAATCCGTTCATCTTTCTTCCGGGCTTCAAGTAATCCGACCCGAAACTGCGTGGTCACAAAATCGGCCTCTCTTAGTGCTTCTTCACGGTCGAGTGTGAGTTCAACCCGAATATTTAACCCTGCTTTTTTGATCATGCGCTTGGCTAAGTTACCGACGATCTCTAACTTTTCTTTTCCAGCTTCAATATCGACAAGCCAGAGTTCTGTCAGCGGAAATTCATCGTACCGCTTAATGAACCCTTCAATAAGTTCAGGTGTGTAACTTGAACCGCCACCAATCGTTGCGACTTTTAACTTCTTTTTCATCTGTATTGCCCCCTTAAGTGTTGTTAGATTTAGCTTAATACAACGGAAAGTTTGCGACTAGTCATTTTATGTATTTGGTTTCAAAAGACACCTATTGGGACATGTTTCGTGTGTGACACACTGTGTTACAAATGGTTGCGTTTAAGCTCTTTTTGGTTACGCAATAATTTCGTTACCCGGTAAGGGGTGAGATTTGTTATACTAGACAGTAGAGTAACGAACTAATAGAGTAAAGGGTGAGTCAGGTGAAAAAATTCGTCGTCATAGCATTAGTCTTGATCGGTCTTGTATTAACAGGATGTAGTGAAGAAGAAGTGAAACCAACACGAGATCAACAGAAAAAAGAACCGACAGAACAAATTCATGAACCAATCGATGTCGGCAGTAAAAACCCAGATACTATGGCTCCACTGACTGGTGAAGCGATTGATGAGTCTTTAAATAATCGTATCATTGCGGTGATGGTCAATAATCATCCAAAAGCACGTCCGCAATCAGGATTATCTGAAGCTGATATTGTCTTTGAAATTTTGGCAGAAGGGAATATTACGCGACTGATGGCGATGTTTCATAGTGAGGTGCCTGACGTGATTGGACCGGTGCGTAGTGCACGTCCGTATTACTTTAATTTAGCTGATGATTACGGTGCGCTCTATATTTACCACGGGGCCGCGGGATTTATTGAAGATATGTTAAAGAGCGGAGCCGCTGATTATTTAAACGGTGCGTATTATGACAATAATCAAACACTGTTTAAACGGGAATCATTTAGAGTAGCGCCGCACAACTCTTATTTAATTACAGACGGGATTGAAGCTGCGGCAACGAATAAAGGCTATACAGTTGAACAATCACCTGAGCCGTTTATGTTTACCAGAGAAGAGATTGATACGACAGAAACAGCCAGTGACATTTCTTTCTCTTACGGGAATGAAGTAACCCGCTACGTGTATGACGCGGCTTCAAAAACGTATACGCGATTTAATGATCAAGCACAAACGAAAGAGTTAAGTGATGAGACGCCAATCACTTTAGATAATATTTTCATTTTAGAGACTTATCATGAAGTGGTTGATAGCGCAGGACGGCGGGAAATTGATTTTGCTTCAGGCGGTGACGCCTTACTGCTTCAAAAAGGTTATGTCAAACGCGTCAAATGGGAAAACCGTGACGGGCGTCTGTTGCCGGTCGAAGATGGTGAAGTGGTGCCGTTTGTTCCAGGACAAACATGGGTGAATGTATTACCTACCTCACGCGGGATTGACAGTGTCACAATCACAGAATAAATAGTAAGAATACTTATGTCTATAAGGGGGGGATTCGATGCAAATCGATAAATTACGCGGGGAACAACTCGATCAATTATTTGATGCGATTTTATCATTAGAGTCACGCGAGGAATGTTATCAATTTTTTGATGATATCGCGACAATGAATGAAATCCAAGCACTGACACAGCGGTTAACGGTTGCGAAGATGTTATCAGAAGGTCAAACATATCACGCCATTGTAGATGAATCGCACGCGTCAACAACGACGATTTCACGGGTGAAACGTTGTTTAACATATGGTAGTGGTGGCTATGAGACCGTACTAAAAAAACTTGCTGATAAGGAGGATGAATAAATGTTAAGACTAGGTGTAATAGGCACGAACTGGATTACCGATCGCTTTTTAGATGCGGCCCATCAAACAGGGGAAATGCAGCTAACGGCGGTCTATTCACGAACAGAGGAAAAAGCTCAACAATTCGCAGATAAGTATGAGGTAGAGACAATCTTTACCCGTCTAAGTGACTTTTTTGAAAGTGACGCGTTTGATGCTGTGTATATTGCTAGCCCAACCGCACTTCATGCGAGTCAAGCGATTCAAGCAATGCAACATAAAAAACATGTCTTAGTTGAAAAGCCGATGGCATCAAATGTACGTGAAGCGGAAAAAATGGTGGCAGTCGCTGAAAAAGAAGGCGTGGTCCTAATGGAAGCGATGAAAACGACACATGTCCCTAACTTTGAGTTAGTTAAAGACTTGATCGAAGAAATCAAACCTGTGCGCCGCGTGATCGCAAACTTCTGCCAGTATTCTTCTCGTTATGACCGCTATAAAGAAGGGGAAGTACTCAATGCCTTTAAACCAGAATTATCCAACGGATCATTAATGGATATTGGTATTTATACGATTTACCCGATCATCAAGCTGTTTGGGCGTCCAAACAAGATTCAAGCCTCAGCAATGGTGCTAGAATCAGGTGTCGATGGTAGCGGGACGGTTTTACTCAGCTATGATGAACTAGAAGCCAATATGATTTTCTCTAAAATCACCAACAGCGCCCTCCCATCAGAAATTCAAGGGGAGAACGGC
Organism: Bacillota bacterium; assembly: GCA_051746745.1. Classification (GTDB taxonomy): domain Bacteria; phylum Bacillota; class Bacilli; order Bacillales; family Amphibacillaceae; genus Halolactibacillus. The sequence continues at coordinate 4,224 of JBNJFJ010000033.1, forward strand.
TCAATCGTGATTGACAAATGGAGCGATATGTCAGGCATTCACTTAGTAGATAAAGCGGGCCATAAAGAGGAGCGCTCTCTTGAACAATTAACTAATTCTATGGGATATGAAGCGCATCATTTTGCTGAACTTATTAAAACAGGGCAAACAGAAAGTGATATTAATACGTTTGATACGTCATTACAAACGATGAAAGTGTTAGACGAAGCCCGTCGCCAAATTGGGGTCGTTTACCCGGCAGATGAAAAATAATTTTGTTTAAATCATAATCAAAGAAACGTGCCAGTCATTCAACGGATGTCATTCGATTTCTGTGATAAGATGAGTTATCAAAAAATGAAGACCTTTGAACGTTGATGACTGGTTAACTTGGTTACTTTACTCATAGCGACTGCTTACCTTAGTGAGAATTCAGACCAATTGAAAGGGCGTTATAATTATGCTGAATACATGTCAATCAGAAGAGTATCTTCAAGATGTTCTCGTACGTTTAGCGCATCATTCGTCTGCAATCGAGGGAAATACGATAACGTTGCCTGATACGGTGTCTATTATTTTACATAATACATTGCCTGGTGGTTATAGTAGACGTGAATTTTTTGAAATAGAAAATCACCGAGATGCTTTTGCTTATGTCATTGACCAATTGCAAGATAAGCAACCATTAAATCTTGCTGTCTTAAAGGATATCCATGAAAAACTTATGGATCGATTACTCGTTGATAAAGGCCAATTCAAAACAAGTGAAAATGCGATTCAAGGTGCTGATTTTCTAACGGCATCTCCAAAGGAAACACCTTTCTTAATGCAGCAATGGGTGGATAATCTTAATTATCAACTAGAAAGTGTCAGTAAAGATAGAGACATTTTAAGGGTGATTATGGACTTCCATATTCAATTTGAACGCATTCACCCATTTTCAGATGGTAACGGGAGAACTGGCCGGATGGTGATGAATTACGCATTAATACAGCATGACTTACCACCATTGATCATTCAAGCAAAGGATAAAGCCGCTTATGTTAACTATTTGGCGAAACAAGATATTGATGGCATTACTAAGTTTTCTTATGAGTTGATTTGTGATGAAACCCGAAGAATGCAACGATTTAATAACAAAGAAAAAGTGCAAATGAAAGAACGTCATGATGAATATGAAAGATAAGGTGTTTTAGAAAAAATACGCTGACACAAGGCGTATTTTTTCTTGTTTTTTTGTACGTTTCAACATAGCTTGGGCAGATTTTGTTATAATGAAATGATGAATAAGTCTTGGAGGAATAAACAATGAAGACAATCGATACGTGGCAACACGTTTTTAAATTAGATCCGGCAAAATCGTTAACGGATGATGAACTTGACCAAGTCTGTGAATCAGGTACAGATGCGATTATCGTCGGCGGAACAGATAATGTGACACTAGATGGTGTGCTTGATTTACTCAGTCACATTCGTCGCTATGAAGTCACCGTTGCACTAGAAGTATCAAATATTGAGGCCGTCACGCCAGGTTTTGACTATTACCTTATTCCAATGGTACTTAATAGTACGGAAAAGAAATGGATGATGGACACGCAACATGAGGCGATTAAATCGTTCGGACCAATGATTCCCTTTAACGACCTTGTCGCTGAAGGCTACTGTATTATGAACCCTGATGCGAAAGCCTATAAACTCACGGACTGTAAGCTACCAACAGTAGAAGATGCGGTTGGTTATGCGAAAATGGCAGAACATCTCTTTCGCTTACCGGTCTTTTATTTAGAGTACTCAGGTACAAAAGGAGACGCTGACGTGTTAAAGAAGATTGCGAGTGAGTTATCAAACACACAGCTCATCTACGGTGGTGGTATTAGAACACGTGAAGAGGCCAAAGAAATGAAACAATATGCCGATACGATTGTTGTCGGTAATAGTTTATACACCGATTTTAAACAAGCGATTAAAACAGTCAAACTTAATTAAGGAGGCGTTTTTGTGAACAATCCGTTACTACAAGGATTAAATCCAAAACAACAAGAAGCAGTCAAACATACCGATGGTCCTTTGCTTATTATGGCCGGGGCTGGTAGTGGGAAAACCCGCGTGTTAACACACCGGATTGCCTATTTAATCGATGAAAAAGACGTCTCACCTTTTAGCGTCTTAGCGATTACCTTTACGAATAAAGCCGCACGTGAAATGAAAGAACGGGTCGAAAAGCTTGTTGGTCCAGATGCGAAAAACATGTGGGTCTCGACCTTTCACTCGATGTGTGTGCGTATCTTACGCCGGGATATTGACCGGATTGGCTATAGTAAGCAATTTACGATTTTTGATAGTGCCGATCAACTCACGGTTATTAAGAACATCTTAAAAAACCAAAACCTCGATACGAAACAGTTTGAACCACGGGCGATGTTAGGGATGATTAGCCAGGCGAAAAACGAACTGTTATCAGCGAAAGATTATGCGAAAGAGGCACATGATTATTACACGAAAGTGGTCGCTGATGTCTATAAGGATTATGAGAAAATCTTGCGCAAAAACCAAGCGCTTGATTTTGATGACTTGATTATGCAGACCATTGTCCTGTTTCAACAAGTGCCGGATGTATTACATTATTATCAACGTAAATTTCAATATATCCATGTCGATGAGTATCAAGATACGAACCATGCACAATATATGTTAGTCAAGCTTTTAGCGGCGCGGTTTAAAAATGTCTGTGTCGTAGGTGACCAAGATCAGTCCATTTACGGCTGGCGTGGGGCGGACATTAAAAATATTTTATCGTTTGAACAAGACTACCCACAGGCGAAGACGATTTTGTTAGAACAGAATTACCGCTCAACGAAACCCATTTTAGATGCGGCTAATGCGGTGATTGAACATAATAAAAACCGGATCAAGAAAAACCTATGGACAGATAACCATGAAGGTGAAAAAATTATCTATCATGCGGCAGAAACAGAACGTTATGAAGCGTTTTATGTAGCGGATAAAATCAGTGAAGCGGTAAGAGAAAGTCGCTTTAATTACCGTGATTTTGCGGTCCTATACCGGACAAACGCCCAGTCCCGTGCGATTGAGGAAACGTTCGTTAAAGCAAATATCCCTTATCAGATGGTTGGCGGAACGAAGTTCTATGACCGTAAAGAAATTAAAGATATTTTAGCTTACCTTAGACTCATTTCAAATCCGGATGACGACGTCAGTTTTAGCCGGATTGTCAATGAACCAAAACGTGGCATCGGTAAAACGACATTAGAAAAATTGCAGCACTATGCTGACTTACATGATATTTCTCTAATGACCGCGATTAAAGAAGTTGATTTTATTGGCTTAAGTAAACGGGCCACTAATCAACTACTTCAGTTCAGCGAGATGGTGCTGAATTGGTATAAGAAGCAAGAATTTTTTAGTGCCACTGATATGGTGAATGATGTGTTAGAAGAGACCGAATATGAAGATATGTATAAACGCGATCCTTCGATTGAAGCTCAAACACGACTGGAAAATATAAATGAATTTAAATCCGTCACGAAACATTTTGAAGCACAAGCAGACGATCAATCATTGGTTAGTCTTTTAACGGATCTTGCTTTAATCAGTGATATTGACCGATTAGAAGACGGTGAAGATGCCGATAATAAAGTGACACTGATGACACTGCATGCCGCTAAGGGCTTAGAGTTTCCGGTTGTGTTCTTAATCGGTCTAGAAGAAACGGTCTTTCCCCATAGCCGATCGATGATGGATGAAGAAGAGATGGATGAGGAGCGGCGGCTTTGTTATGTCGGAATTACCCGAGCTGAAAAAGAGTTGCACTTAACACATGCGAATATGCGAACGCTGTACGGTCGCACGAACTTTAATGGTCGCAGCCGGTTTATTGATGAAATTCCACAAGATTTAATCGAAGGCTTTGGCGATGAAGTCGTTGCGTTAGATGACACACCGTTTGGTTTACCTGCGCGACCAGCTAAGCCGAAAAAACGTCCGGTTAAAAAACCGTCACCAGGCGCAAGTGCTGATTGGAACGTAGGGGATAAGGCGGAACATAAAAAATGGGGCGTTGGGACCGTTGTAAAAGTATCCGGTGAGCCGGATGAACGTGAACTTGACATTGCCTTTCCAGCCCCCGTCGGGTTGAAGCGATTAATGGCACAATTTGCCCCGATTACGAAAAAATAACGGGAGGATCAACGTTATGGGAGTAAGAGAAGAGATTGAAGCGTTAAAAGAGAAGCTTGTAAAATATAATCATGAATACTATGTATTAGACCAGCCATCGGTGCCAGACAGTGAATATGACCGACTGATGCAGTCCTTAATTCAATTGGAAGAAAAGCATCCGGAACTAAAAACAAGTGATTCACCAACGGTACGTGTTGGTGGTAAGGTGCTCGATGCATTTGAAAAAGTCAATCACCAAACACCGATGTTGTCGTTAGGTAATGCTTTTAATGCGTCTGACTTACGTGCGTTCGATGAACGCGTAAAAGACACACTTGGAAAAACGTCTGTCGCGTATGTCTGTGAACTTAAAATTGACGGTTTAGCCGTCTCGTTAACGTATGAAGACGGTCAGTTTACCCTAGGTGCGACGCGTGGTGACGGTTCAATAGGTGAGAACATTACTGAAAACTTAAAAACAATCCGGACCATTCCGCTAAAAGTAGACGCGGCGGACCGGTTAGAAGTGCGCGGAGAAGCATTTATGCCAAAAGCCTCTTTTCTGAAGTTAAATGAAGCAAGACGTGAAAATGACGAAGAGCCATTTGCGAATCCGCGTAACGCGGCTGCGGGTTCACTGCGTCAGCTTGATAGTAAAGTCGCAGCTAAGCGAAACTTAGATATTTTTCTTTATGCGGTCGGGGAGGCGCCTGTTGAAAAAGAGGCGCATAGCGACTACTTAACGTACCTTGATACACTCGGTTTTAAAACGAATAAAGAACGTACTCTGTGTCCATCGATGGATGATGTGATTGCTTATATTGAACGCTGGACGACGAAGCGGGCGGATTTAGACTATGAGATTGACGGGATTGTCGTGAAAGTTGATGAGATACGGGCTCAACAACAACTTGGCTTTACCGCCAAAAGTCCGCGCTGGGCGATTGCGTATAAGTTCCCAGCTGAAGAAGTGGTGACAACACTTGAAGATGTTGAATTTAGTGTAGGTCGTACCGGTGTTGTGACACCAACGGCTGTGTTAACACCAGTCAAAGTTGCCGGGACAACCGTTAGCCGTGCATCACTTCATAATGGTGATTTCATTGAAGAAAAAGATATCCGCTTAAAAGATCAGGTTATCATTAAAAAAGCCGGTGATATTATTCCAGAAGTCGTGCGCGTCATTGAAGAAGAACGACCAGTTGATTCTGTCCCATTTCATATGCCGACCCATTGCCCGAGTTGTGATTCAGACCTCACACAATTAGAAGGTGAAGTGGCGCTACGTTGTCTTAACCCGCAATGTCCTGCTCAGCTCACTGAAGGTCTTGCCCACTTTGTCTCGCGTCTGGCGATGAATATTGATGGTTTAGGTGAGAAGGTTGTTGAACAGCTTTATCATGCGGGCCTTGTTAAAGATGTGAGTGATCTGTATTACTTACAGCGTGAGGATTTATTAAAGTTAGAGCGCATGGGTGAAAAATCTGTTGATAATTTATTAGCAGCGATTGAGGCGTCAAAAAACAATTCATTGGAGCGATTATTGTTTGGCTTAGGGATTCGTTTTATCGGTTCCAAAGCAGCGAAAACGTTAGCCATCGCTTTTGAAACTATGGATGAACTAAAGCAACAAGACGAAGAAGCGCTGATGGCTGTTGATGAGATTGGTGACAAAATGGCCGATGCCGTCGTCCAGTACTTCAATGAACCTCATGTAGAAGTGTTACTGAATCGATTAAAGGATCAAGGCGTGAACATGTCATACACCGGACCAAAAGCACCAGAAGTAATCGATGAAACTTTTAAAGATAAAACGTTTGTCATTACCGGAACATTAGAACATTATAAACGCCAAGAACTTAAAACTTTACTTGAAACACGCGGCGCAAAAGTAACGGGTAGTGTGTCTAAAAAGACCGATGTCTTAATCGCAGGTGTTGAAGCCGGCTCTAAATTAGATAAAGCTGAGAAACTCGGGGTTATGATTTGGGATGAAGCCACACTTAAAGGTCACTTATAAAAGAGAGGAGGCGCCATATGAAACGACTTATACCGCTCATCTTATTGTCAATCGTTGTTGGGTGTGCCCCGCAATATGATGATAATGATGAAGTGATTGATGAAACGTTACCGGGTGAAGAACAAGAAACAGCGATTATTCCCAATTATCAAGTCGATGAATCCGATTATCAAGTCTTGTTGCCGTATCGTTTAAGTGAGTCGCGCGGTGTCACAACGAATCAAATCGCTAATCGGATTGATATCCGAGCATTTGAAAATGATGTAAGACGGCATTCTACCGATGTATTTGACCCTGATAATTACTTCTTCCAAGAAGGTCAACAAATTGGACGTAGTGAATTGTATAGTTGGCTTGAGCGCTACAGTGAAACGTCTCAATACGGACTTAATCCAGCCGTCTCGTATACAGAAGACAGTCCACTAGAAGAGAAATTAGCGGATGAACGAGATAATCCAAAATATTTAACCCACATTTTAGAGCAAAACTATCTCATACGAACAGAAGAAGATACGGTGAAATTAGCGGGTATTTCTTTAGGGATCGCGATGAAATCAGAATACCAATTCCAAACGGAAATTGGGGGGCCGTTTTATTATGAATCAATTTCCAATGAAAAGATGTTGTCAGAGGCAAAACGTGTCGCATCAGAAGTTGTCACGCGCTTGCGCCAAAAAGATGGGTTAATGGAGGTGCCAATTATGTTAGCGGTGTATCAAGAAGCTCCGCGTAACAGTTTAGTACCGGGCCATATGGTCGCCAAGACAGTCGTGGATGCGGGGTCTGGTAATGTGAGTGGTTGGGAGACGATTGAAGAGGAATATATATTATTCCCATCTAGCCGCGCCCGCCAAGTTGATCCTGATTTATCAGCGATTGTAGCGGATTTCCAAGACGATATTCGTGAGTTTTTCCCGAATTATGTTGGCTTAGTTGGGGAAGGTTTTTATCAAGGTGATCAACTAAGAAAACTTACATTAGAGATTCCACTCACGTTTCAAGGGCAAGCAGAAATCAATGGCTTTACCCAATACGTGTATGGTTTAGTGATGGATAGCTTTCAAACCCATTATGACTTAGAAGTGGTGATTAAGTCAGACCAACAGCAAGAGAGTCTCATTACACGGAAGCGTGATGCAGAGGAAGCGGATGTCTATATTTATGAGTAAGCCTATTTTCTTTAAATCTTCAGATAATTTAATAGAGTAGTTGCCTAAACTATCAAAAGTTTGCTATTATCATAAGTATGTTTAAATAAAGGGACGTAACATAACCGGAGGTGAATGAAATGACAGACATTTCAAAAGATCAAGTAAGACACGTGGCTCACTTAGCACGATTAGCAGTCAGTGAAGAAGAAGTCGATATGATGACAAAACAACTAGGTGATATCATTCATTATGCAGAACTATTAAATGAACTCGATACAACAGATGTGGAACCGACAACACACGTACTCGATTTAAAAAATGTGATGCGTAAAGATGAGCCACGTAAGTGGATCACACGTGAAGACGCACTAAAAAATGCACCGGATCAAAAAGATGGTCAGTTTAAAGTACCATCTATTTTAGAGTAGGAGGGAACAATATGTCAGTATTTGATTATACGTTAGAACAGCTACAAGCGAAGTTACATAGTAAAGAACTTACGGTTTCAGACCTTGTTCAAGCTGCCTATGACCGCATCGATGAAGTAGAAGATGAAGTCAAATCATTTCTAACATTAAATAAAGAACAAGCGTTAGAAAAAGCGAAGCAATTAGATGAAAATATGCCCGAAAAAACGAATCCGTTATATGGTATTCCAGCTGGGATTAAAGATAACATTGTCACAAAGGGCTTAAGAACAACGTGTGCGAGTCAATTTTTGAGTAACTTTGACGATCCATTATATGATGCGACCGTTATGGAAAAGTTAAACAAAGAACAAGCAGTTGTGATTGGTAAGTTAAACATGGATGAATTTGCGATGGGTTCAACAACCGAGAATTCAAGTTATTACGACACCCGTAACCCGTGGAACACAGATTACGTACCAGGTGGGTCAAGTGGTGGTTCAGCTGCGGCTGTTGCTGCGGGTGAAGTCTTTTATTCCCTTGGGTCAGATACCGGTGGTTCAATCCGTCAACCGGCTTCATTTTGTGGGGTTGTTGGATTAAAGCCGACGTATGGTCTTGTATCCCGCTTTGGTCTTGTTGCGTTTGCCTCATCTCTTGATCAAATTGGGCCACTCACACGAACAGTAGAAGATAATGCCTACGTCTTACAAGCAATTGCTGGCCATTGCAATATGGATTCAACTTCAGCAAATGTGGATATCCCGAACTATCATGACGCACTGAAAGATGGCGTAAAAGGTCTTAAAATTGCTGTACCAAAAGAATATTTATCAAGTCAAGAAGGGATTCAACCAGAAGTACGAGAAAAAGTTGAAGCAGCCCTTGAGGTATTTAAATCATTAGGTGCAACGGTTGATGAAGTATCCTTGCCACATTCGAAATATGCAGTGGCAGCTTATTACTTACTCGCTTCATCTGAAGCAAGTGCCAATCTTGCTCGTTTTGACGGTATTCGTTACGGTCAGCGTGCCGAAAATGCGGAGAACTTAATTGACCTCTTCAAGAAATCACGTAGTGAAGGTTTTGGTGAGGAAGTGAAGCGCCGGATCATGCTTGGTACGTTTGCTTTAAGTTCAGGTTACTATGATGCTTACTATAAAAAAGCCCAACAAGTGCGGACATTAATTAAACAAGATTTTGATAAAGTCTTTGAAGACTATGACGTAATTATTGGACCAACGTCACCAACACCAGCTTATAAGATTGGTGAAAAGATTGACGATCCACTGACAATGTACGCAGATGATGTCTTAACGATTCCAGTTAACCTTGCTGGTGTACCAGGCATGTCGCTTCCATGTGGTTTCAGTCAAGATAATCATTTACCAATTGGTTTACAAATCATTGCGAAGCACTTTGATGAGAAGACGATTTACCGTGCAGCGTATGCATATGAACAAGCAACCGAACACCATAAAGAACGCCCGAATTTGGGAGGTGCAAAATAAATGAACTTTGAAACAATTATTGGACTTGAAGTCCACGTCGAATTAAAAACAGATTCTAAAATCTTTAGCCCAAGTTTTAACCATTTTGGTGCTGAACCGAACGAAAATATTAGCCCGATTGATTTAGGTTACCCAGGTGTATTGCCGGTATTAAATGAAGAGGCCGTTAATTTTGCGATGAAAGCCGCGATGGCACTTAACTGTGAGATTGCGACAGATACAAAGTTCGACCGTAAAAACTACTTCTATCCAGATAACCCAAAAGCCTATCAAATTTCACAGTTTGATCAACCAATTGGGGAGCATGGTTACATCGATATCGAAGTGGACGGTAAAACTAAGCGCATTGGTATTACCCGCCTACACTTAGAAGAAGATGCCGGTAAACTGTCACACACAGATGAAGGCTATTCACTTGTTGACTTTAACCGTCAAGGCACGCCACTTGTCGAGATTGTATCTGAACCAGACTTACGTTCACCAGCTGAAGCGTATGCTTATTTAGAAAAGCTTAAAAGTATTATTCAGTATACGGGTGTCTCTGACTGTAAGATGGAAGAAGGATCACTCCGATGTGACGCGAATATTTCACTTCGTCCAATCGGCCAAGATGAGTTTGGCGTAAAAGCAGAGCTTAAAAACTTAAACTCTTTCTCATTTGTTCAAAAAGGACTTGAATTTGAAGAGAAACGCCAACAAAAAGTGTTGATGTCAGGTGGCGAAATCCTTCAAGAAACGCGTCGTTATGATGAACAAACAAAAGAAACGATTCTGATGCGGGTTAAAGAAGGATCGGATGATTACCGTTACTTCCCAGAACCAGATCTTGTGCCACTTTATATTGATGACGCTTGGAAAGAACGGATTCGTGCAGAGATTCCTGAATTACCAGATGCACGTAAAAAGCGTTACGTTGAAGAGCTTAATCTACCAGCTTATGATGCGATGGTTCTTACGCAAACGAAAGAAATGTCTGATTTCTTTGAAGCAGCCATTAAAACAGGTGCCGATGTGAAACAAGTATCGAACTGGTTAATGGGTGAAGTGTCAGCTTATCTGAACAAGGAACAAAAAGAATTACATGATCTGCCGATGACACCAGAAGCTCTTGCGCGGATGATCACGTTAATTGAAGACGGTACAATTTCTTCTAAGATGGCGAAGAAAGTCTTTAGTGAACTCGTTCAAAATGGTGGCAATCCGGATAAAATTGTTAAAGCTAAAGGCTTAGTCCAAATTTCTGACGAAGGCCAACTAACAGACATTATTACCGCAATCTTAGACCAGAATGAACAATCGATTATCGACTTCAAAAATGGTAAAGATAAAGCGATTGGTTTCTTAGTCGGTCAAGTGATGAAACAGACAAAAGGTCAAGCGAATCCGCCGATGGTAAACAAAATCTTAATGCAAGAAATCAAAAAACGGTAAATTTCAGCACATGAAAATAGGCAGCATAGAAAGGCTATCAATCAATTATTGATAGCCTTTTGCTATGAAAAGTGATATGATTTTGACGTGATACTTATATAATTTAAAACATATAGATAGAGTAAAGAAGTAAGGGGGATCATTATGAAGCGTGCACGCATTATTTATAATCCAACATCGGGTAGAGAAGGGTTTAAACAAAAGCTTCCGGAGGTCTTAGTGACGTTTGAACAAGCAGGATTTATTACATCTGCCCATCAAACAACCGCAAAAGGTGATGCGACAAATGCCGCGCGTTTTGCCTGTGAACAGCGTTATGATTTAATTATTGCGGTTGGTGGTGATGGGACGATCAATGAAGTTATCTCTGGCATGGCAGAACAACCGCATCGCCCGACGCTTGGGATTATCCCCGCCGGTACAACGAATGATTTTGCACGGGCACTGAAAATTCCTCGTCAAATTGATAAGGCTGTTCAAAGTATTTTAAACGGGACAAAAGAAGCATTGGATATCGGTAGGGTTAACGATCACTATTTCATTAACATTGCCGGTGGCGGGAAAATTACTGAAGTGTCATATGAAGTGCCAAGTAAATTAAAAACCGTTCTTGGTCAGTTAGCCTATGTCATTAAAGGTGTAGAAATGTTGCCGCGTCTCCGTCCGATTCGTACGCGGATTGAATATGACGGTAAAGTAATGGAAGAGGATATTATGTTATTTTTAATTGCGAATTCGAATTCGGTAGGGGGCTTTGAAAAGTTAGCACCCGATGCCCGAATGAATGATGGGGTCTTTGATTTATTTGTCTTAAAGAAATCGAATGTGGCTGAATTTATTCGCGTCATTTCTGATGCGCTTAGGGGCCAACATGTCTCAAATAAAAATGTTTTTCATGCGACGGCGAGTGAAATTAAAGTCACGACAGATGAAACAATGCAACTCAATGTGGATGGTGAGTTCGGGGGATTATTACCAGGGCATTTTATTAATTTAAAAGAGCATATCACCTGCATCTTACCGACAGATGAACAAAAAGAAGCGGATGAGAAGAAACAAATCCTAGAATCAATCGAGTTTCCAGAGGATGCATCTGAGTAAGGGTAAAAAGATTCCTTGTTTAAGGAGTCTTTTTGTATTTCCCGGGAAATACTGTCGAATGTAGGCCTTTTAAAAAAGGTGAGATTCTGCTACACTTACAAAAGCAAATGAAGATAAAGGACGTTGAAAATAATGAGTAAACACGCACCTGTAAAGAAAAATCAAACAATCACGTTAAGTTTTGAAGATATGACCCATGAAGGGAATGGGGTAGGGAAATTAGACGGTTATCCCGTCTTTGTCCCGAATACGTTACCTGGGGAAGAAGCTGACGTTAAGATCATATTCGTGAAGAAAAACTTCGCGATTGGTAAATTAGTTGAACTAAAAAAAGAAAGCCCTCACCGAGTAGAACCACCATGTGCCGTCTATCATCAGTGCGGGGGATGTCAGCTGCAGCATATGGATTACGAGATGCAGCTTGAGATGAAGCGTCAACAAGTCGAGAATGTCTTTAAAAAGATTGCCCATATCACTGATGTTGAAGTTAAACCAACACTCGGGATGGAAGACCCTTGGCGTTATCGTAATAAAGTTCAAATTCCTGTCGGTGAGAAAAACGGCGAGCTGATTACTGGTTTTTACCGAAAGAAAAGCCATGAAATTATTGACGGCATGGACACGTGTATCATTACCGATGAAGTCAATGATACCGTTGTTGAAAAAGTAAGAGCGATAGCAAGTTCACTCGGTATCCGTGCATACGACGAAAAGATTCATAAAGGCACCTTGCGTCATATTGTAGTGAGACGTGGAAAACAAACCGGTCAATTAATGTTAGTACTCGTTACAAGAACGAAAACATTACCGCATAAACAAGCGTTGCTTGACGGGATCATCAAAGCTTTCCCTGAGATTGATTCGATTATTCAAAATGTAAATAGTCAGCGAACCAATGTCATTTTAGGTAAAGAAACAATCACGTTGTATGGGTCAGATTATATTTATGACACGATTGGTGATGTGAAGTTTGCCATTTCAGCTAAGTCATTTTATCAAGTGAACCCAGATCAAACGAAAGTCCTGTATGACCAAGCGCTCGCCTTTGCTGGACTCACTGGTAAAGAAACCGTGATTGACGCGTATTGTGGTATTGGGACGATTTCACTCTTTTTAGCCCAACAAGCAAAACACGTCTACGGTGTAGAAATTGTGCCAGAAGCAATAGATGATGCGAAGAAAAATGCTGAACTAAATAATATTACCAATGCCGAATTTGTCGTCGGCGAAGCAGAAAAAGTCATGCCTTGGTGGACAGCTCAAGGATTAAGACCTGATGTGATTGTCGTTGACCCACCTCGTAAAGGTTGTGATGAAGCTTTACTAAAAGCCATGATCGATATGGGACCTGAACGGATTGTCTATGTTTCATGTAACCCATCAACCTTAGCGCGCGATGTCAAGTTGTTAGCCGATCATTATGAGGTGAAACAGATTCAACCGGTAGACATGTTTCCGCAAACGTCTCACGTCGAGACGGTCTGTGTTTTAGAAAGAATATGGTAAATATCAACCCTGGAAATGCACTATTGGTGCTGTTTCCAGGGTTTCTTTAGTTGATTGTCAATTGGTTATCATTTTTAAATATTTATGAACTTATGGTAGAGCTATTTTTTGTTTAAAAATGTAGAATCTGAAGGATCTAAGAGGTGAAGAATAATTGATGGTGGGGATTTAATACCTTTAATGAAACAAGAAGGTCGCTATTCTTCACGCTTAATTGTATGCGGAAGTGTTATCAATCAATGCCGCTATAAAAATTTTACAACTCGTGTATCTTGCAATACAACATAGTTGTATATTGTATTGCAAGATACATGAGGAGGTTTTATGTTGATTCCATCACAGATGTTAAAAGGCATATTAGAAGGGTGCATATTAGAAATCATTCAAAAACGGGAGACGTATGCTTATGAAATCGCGAAACAGTTAGAGGAGTATGGATTCGGATCCATATCTGAAGGAACCATTTATCCTATTATTCTAAGGTTGCAAAAGAATGAACTTGTAAAGGGTACTTTAAAAGATTCTAATAGTAGACCAAAACGTAAATATTATCGTTTAACGGTTAAAGGAGTTGATAATCTGAATCAGTTTAAAGACAATTGGCAGGAGATGAGTCATGCAGTTAATCAACTGTTAGGAGGCGAAGACAATGAATAAATTAACAAAGGAATTGTTAAAGAAAAACAATACGAGAGAGAAAGCCATTTTTAAGAGCAATAATGACATCTATACAAATATGATTGTGTATTTACGAGGGTCTGATTTAACAGAGTACGATCAAGAAGTTGTGAGAGCTGATATTATTGAATTAATCTTAGATGGTCAACAGCGAGGCGAT
>JBNJFJ010000034.1:0-17986 GCA_051746745.1 Bacillota bacterium
AATGTAGCCGGTACCCTTGCTAAAAAGAAAGCAAAAACAAAGTCAGCAAAAGGTTTCCGCTACTTCATAAAAAAGAGTATTGAACAAAAAGAATTGTTACTGATGAGTGTCCCTTTTCTGATTTGGTTATTTATTTTTAAGTATTTACCACTTTCCGGCTGGCTTATGGCCTTTCAAGATTATAAACCTGCTCGCGGGTTTCAAGAATCGGAATTTGTCGGATTTGATCAATTTAAGTTTTTATTCCAAGATGAGCGTTTCTTAGGTGTTATGCGTAACACACTTGCGATGAGTTTAATTAACCTCGTGTTAGGATTTGTCACAGCCATTACGTTAGCGATTCTATTAAATGAATTACGTAATGTTGGGTTTAAACGCATCGTTCAAACCATTAGTTACATGCCACACTTTTTAAGTTGGGTTGTTGTGGCAGGGCTTGTATCATCAGCTTTATCTGTGGATGACGGGATTATAAATATTTTACTCATGAATTTAGGCATCATTGATGAACCCATTATGTTTTTAGGGGTTGGGCAATATTTCTGGGGCCTACTCGGAGCATCTGAAGTTTGGAAGAGTGTCGGTTGGAACTCGATCATTTACCTTGCGGCAATCACGATGATTGACCAAGAACAATATGAAGCGGCTGAGATTGACGGGGCCACGCGTCTCCAACGGATTTTATATATTACGTTACCTGGTATTAAGCCCGTTGTCGTTATTTTAATGATTATGAACATTGGCTACATCTTAGAGTCAGGTTTTGAAGCCCAGTACTTATTAATGAACCCAATGAATATGGACTACGCTGAAAACTTAGATATCTTTGTTTTACGCTATGGTCTAAGACAAGCAAACTTCTCACTCGCCACAGCGGCCGGGATGTTTAAAACCGTTATTTCATTTATTTTCTTATTTGCAGCTAATAAAGTCGCCCATAAGCTTGGCGAAGCACGCTTATTCTAAAGGAGGGATCTTATGCAACTGATTAACCGCTTAAAAGGGAAACGTCGCAGTGTCGATGATTTAATTTTTGATACAATCAACGTGATCTTCATGATCCTTCTTGTGATTGTGATGCTTTACCCACTGATCAATACAGTCGCGATATCACTTAATGCATCAACGGATACGATTCGTGGGGGCATTCGTCTCTTACCACGTGTGTTCACTTGGTATAACTATGAATATGTCTTTACTGAGGCAACGATTATGCGCTCAGCCGTAACATCGGTCCTTCGGACCGTGATCGGGACAGGACTTGGGGTACTAGCTTCTGCCATGGTCGCCTATACGATCTCGCGTCCTCACTTTTTCTTAAAGAAATTTATTACGATTGCGTTTGTATTAACGATGTATATGAATGCCGGGCTCATTCCGACGTATTTATTACACCGTGACTTAAACTTAATCGGCTCATTTTGGGTTTATATTTTACCGACACTCATTGGTGTGTTTAACATCATCGTGATTCGATCATTTATTGAAGGTTTACCTGAAACGTTGTTCGAGTCCGCTCGAATGGATGGTGCCGGTGAGTTTACGCAATTCTTCAAGATTGCTTTACCGCTGTCGCTCCCCGTTATTGCGACGGTGTCACTGTTTGTGGCTGTTGGTCAGTGGAATCAATGGTTTGACGTATTCATTTATAACTCATCCATTCCAGAACTCAGTACCTTGCAGTATGAGCTGATGAAAGTGCTGAGTAACTCAAATGCCGCCTTTAGCTCAGGATCCGGGGCTGCGAGTCAGTTTGCCGCCTCGCAAAGTGGGGTTGTCGATGTCGTTACACCACAATCCGTCAGAGCGGCGATGACAGTAGTTGTATCGGTACCAATCATTATGGTTTACCCATTCTTACAGAAATACTTTGTTAAAGGGTTAACGATTGGTGGCGTAAAAGGTTAAGTAAAACAACACAAACAGCGTACCGATGAACAGTTGGTACGCTGTTTTTATAGAAAGGATGATCACGATGGCGTTAAGAAATAATGAAAAAGTAATTGATCAATTATCAGAAAAAGACGTCTTAAGTTACCGGGCGTGGCTACAATACTCTCCCATTGAGGATGAGTCATACAAGCAACAAACTGAAACGCTACTTACCTTTATAACGGTGAGTGAAACATCTCCTATTATTGATGCCGCCTTGTCAGAATTGTCTTTAGGGTTAAAAGCGATGTGTGCTTTCCAACCGGCGATTGTGTCGCAACAAGATCAAACCGGCTTACATATCACAATCGATCAATCAAAAGAGAAAGAGTCTTTTCAAATCAGCTATCATCCGTCACAGCTATTGTTAACGGCTGGAGATGACCGGGGCGTGCTTTACGGTGTGTATCACTTACTAAGACAGATTCAACTACAGACCCCAGTTGAAACGTTTGATGTGAAAGAAGTCCCTAATAACCCAATCAGAATGATTAATCAGTGGGATGATATGAATGGTGAAGTCGAACGTGGTTATGCAGGGAAATCCTTCTTTTATGATCAGTATCAGTTTATTAAAGACCGCACCCGCGTGAAAGATTATGCGAGATTACTCAGTTCAGTCGGTATTAATGCGATCAGTATCAACAATGTGAATGTCCACGAGAATGAGACCGACTTAATTTTTGACCGTTATTTAGCGGATGTCAAACAAACCGCTGATATATTTAGTATGTACGGCATTGATTTATATTTAAGTATTAATTATGCGGCACCAATGGAAAAAGGCTTAACAACCGCAGATCCACTTGACGATGAGGTCAAAGCTTTTTGGAAAGAACGCGCTAAAGTGATCTATTCATTGATCCCGAATTTTGGTGGCTTTTTAGTTAAAGCGGACTCAGAAAATCGTCCAGGGCCATTCACGTACGGAAGAAATCATGCCGAAGGGGCGAATATGCTGGCAGAGGCACTAGCGCCTTATGGTGGGAAAGTGATTTGGCGTTGTTTTGTTTATAACTGTAAACAAGATTGGCGCGACCGACAGACTGACCGGGCTCGGGCGGCGTATGATCACTTCTTACCGCTTGACGGTGAGTTTTTAGACAATGTCATTTTACAAATTAAAAACGGTCCGATGGATTTTCAAGTCCGCGAACCGGTCTCACCGCTCATTGGTAGCTTAGAAAAAACGAACTATTTACTCGAGTTTCAAATTGCCCAGGAATACTTAGGCCAACAAAAACATCTTGTTTATCTCGTGCCCCAATGGAAAGAGGTGCTTGAGTTTGATACGTATCAAAAAGGCGAAGGGACTCATGTGAAAGACCTCGTGACTGGTAAAGTATTAAATCAAAAACATAGTGGGATTGTCGCCGTATCCAATGTCGGGATTGATTTTAACTGGACCGGTCACTTAATCGCTCAACTTAATCTTTACGGTTATGGGCGGATGATTTGGAATCCTGATCTTTCGGCTGAAACGATTGCCTTAGAGTGGATCAAACAAACCTTTGGTCATGATGAAACGCTTGTTCAAATCTTACTGAAGATTGTCATGCCGTCATGGGAGACATATGAACATTATACCTCGCCACTTGGGATTGGTTGGATGGTGAATATCTCACACCACTACGGACCGAATATCGATGGTTATGAGTATGATAAGTGGGGAACGTATCACTTTGCGGACCGGGACGGTGTCGGGGTTGACCGCACAAAAGAAACCGGTAGTGGATACAGCACGCAGTACCACAAGGAAAACTTTGAAAAGTATAACGATGTCACTACCTGTCCCGATGAGCTCTTACTATTTTTCCATCACGTGCCGTACACGCATCAACTCCATAGCGGGAAAACTGTGATTCAACACATTTATGATACGCATTTTAAAGGGGTAGAGGAAGTTGAGGAGATGATTGAACGCTTTACATCACTCCGTAACGTGATGGATGAGGCACGGTTTGACTCAGTCATGAAACGCCTCGATCATCAACTATACATGGCGAAAGAATGGCGCGACATTGTCAATACGTACTTTTACCGTAAATCAGGGATTGATGATGCACATGGAAGAAAAATTTATGCGTAAGGAGGAAATCAAATGAAGATGACGTTGCGGTGGTTTTATACTGCCGATACGATTTCCCTAAATTATATGAAGCAAGTCCCAGGCATCTCAGGCGTTGTCGGTGCGTTGTATGATGTACCAGTTGGTGATGTATGGGAAAAAGTTAAGATTGAACCGATGATAAAGAAAGCGAAACGTGCCGGCTTACCCATTGAAGTGATTGAAAGTGTTAATATTCACGAAGATATTAAGCTCGGCTTACCAACGCGTGATGCCTACATTGACAACTATAAACAAACGATTAAAAACTTGGCTGATTACGGTGTAAAAGTGATTTGTTATAACTTTATGCCGATCTTTGATTGGACCCGTTCGTCACTCACTTTTCCGCTTGAAGATGGTTCAACGGTCTTAAGTTACGAGCGTGACTTCATTGATGGTGTCACACCAGATGACATGATTAGGAGGATGAAAGAAGCTTCAGGCAGTTATCAGATGCCGGGCTGGGAACCGGAGCGCTTAGCTGACATTGAACAGTTATTTAAAGCGTACGAGACAGTCACAGAAACAGATCTATTTCATCACTTGGTCTACTTTTTAGAGTCGATTATGCCAACCTTAAAAGAGACCGGGATACAAATGGCGATTCATCCAGATGATCCACCTTGGCCAGTGTTCGGGTTACCGCGGATTTTAAAAGATAAACAAGATATCAAGCGGTTACTAGAAGCACTACCAGAACAAGAAAACGGGGTGACGTTTTGTACCGGGTCACTTAGTGCAAGACAAGACAATGATTTATTAGACATAGCGGAGTATTGTCTAAAACAAGACCGGATATCGTTTGTGCATATTCGCAATATTACGCATACAGGGGAGGGTGACTTCCATGAAGTGAGTCATTATGATAAGTCCGGGTCAGTAGATGTCGTCGGACTAATCAAGTTACTGCACCAGTATCAGTATGATGGTTACGTGAGACCCGATCATGGACGGATGATTTGGGGCGAAGAAGCGCGTCCTGGATACGGGTTGTATGACCGGGCACTCGGGGCGATGTATATGACCGGAATTTGGGACAGTTTAGAGGAGGAGACGACATGTTAGAAAAACATCAAGCATTAAAAGGTAAAGTCGCCGTTGTGACCGGTGGTGGGGGCGTGCTTTGTGGCAATATGGCTCGCGCCCTGGGACGACAAGGAATGAAAATCGCGGTACTAAATTATCCGAAAGAACCGGGTGATGTTGTTGCACGTGAGATTAACGAAGCCGGTGGTGAGGCCGTTTCTATTTTTTGTGACGTGACGAACCGCGAGGTGGTTGAAGCGGCAAAACAAGAAGTGTTGGAAGCGTTTGGACAAGTTGATTTATTAATTAATGGTGCCGGCGGTAATCATCCAGAAGGTTCAACGACAAATGAAACATACCGTAAAGAAGATGTGACCGATGACGCAGTCAGAAGCTTCTTTGATTTAACGACGGAAGGCTTTGATTTTGTTTTCCGGTTAAATTTAATGGGGACACTCATTCCGTCACAAGTGTTTACCGATGAATTAATCAAGACAGAAGGCTCGATTATTAATATGTCATCGATGAGTGCCCCGTCACCAATGACAAAAGTGCCGGCCTATTCAGCAGCAAAAGCTGGAATTGATAACTTTACCCAGTGGATGGCGGTACATTTTGGTGAGACAGGGATCCGCGTCAATGCGATTGCCCCAGGCTTTTTCTTAACGGAACAAAATCGGACACTGTTAACGAATGAAGACGGCACTTTTACCGAGCGTACCGAAAAGATTCTTTCACAAACACCGATGAAACGACTCGGTGAAGCAGATGATTTGCTTGGAACATTACTTTGGCTGATTGATAAAAACTACAGCGGTTTTGTGACCGGTATTAGTGTGCCAGTTGACGGTGGCTTTATGGCGTATGCCGGTGTGTAACAACGCTTTTTAAGTAGTCTGACGATGATTGTTGGAATGAGTGTAATGTAAGCGCTAAAAAAAGTTTAAAAAACTTTGTATATTCGATGGACTAACTAAGTTAAACGTGATAGAATACAAGTATCGAAACGAAAAACACAAGGAGGCTATTACAAATGGCTTATTTTGATCAAATTAGTAAAGTAAAGTATGAAGGACGTCAATCAGACAATCCGTATGCATTTAAATTCTACAACCCTGAAGAAAAAATCGGGGGCAAGACAATGGAAGAAACATTACGTTACGGTGTGGCTTACTGGCACACATTTACAGGTGACGGCGGGGACCCATTCGGTGCAGGTACAGCGAAACGCCCTTGGGATCATTTAAAAGGCATGGATTTAGCAAAAGCACGTGTGGAAGCAGCCTTTGAATTCTTCGAAAAAATGGATGTCCCATTCTTCTGTTTCCATGATGTTGATATTGCACCAGAAGGTGACACATTACGCGAAACGAATCAAAACCTAGATGAAATCGTCGCAATGGTAAAAGACTACATGAAAGACAGCAAGACAAAACTATTATGGAACACAGCGAACAACTTCACGAACCCGCGCTGGACACACGGTGCTGGTACAGCAACAAATGCTGATGTATATGCGTATGCCGCGGGTAAAATTAAAAAAGGTTTAGAAGTTGGTAAAGAACTTGGCGCTGAAAACTACGTCTTCTGGGGTGGTCGTGAAGGTTACGAATCCTTACTGAATACAAACATGAAGCTTGAACAACAAAACCTAGCAAATCTTTATCACATGGCGAAAGACTATGCAAAAGATATTGGCTTTGACGCACAATTCTTAATTGAACCAAAACCAAAAGAACCAACGACACACCAATATGACTTTGACGTGGCAACAGCGATGGCATTCTTACGTGAATATGATCTACAAGATCACTTCAAGTTCAATATTGAAGCAAACCACGCAACACTTGCAGGTCACACATTTGAACATGAATTACGTGTGGCACGTGAAGCAGGTATGTTAGGATCTGTTGATGCGAACCAAGGTGACTTATTACTTGGCTGGGATACAGATGAATTCCCAACAGATTTATATTCAACAACGCTTGCGATGTATGAAATTCTTAAAAACGGTGGCCTTGGTCGCGGTGGCTTGAACTTTGATGCGAAAGTACGTCGTGGTTCATTCGATACAGAAGATCTCTTCCACGCACATATTGCGGGTATGGATGCTTTTGCGGTCGGCTTACGTGTTGCACAAAAAATGATTGACGATAACTTCTTTGAAAATATCGTCAAAGATCGTTACCAAACATTTGAAACAGGTATTGGTAAAGAGATCATTGATGGTAAAACAAGCTTAGCTGCTTTAGAATCACATGCATTAGATATTAAAGATATTGATCTTAAGTCTGGTCAAGTTGAAAAGATCAAAGCGAAAATGAACCAATATCTATTAAATATCTAATCGTTGATCGTTAACTAAATAAACATTTAACACCCTACTCTAAATAGTTGAATAGTGAACACAAACCAATCATGCGAATCGTGCATCCCCCTGCGCCATTCGCATGATTTATATGGAGGCGAAAACCAATGGAATATGTATTAGGCGTTGATTTAGGCACGAGTGCCGTTAAAGTTCTGTTAGTATCAAAAACAGGTGACGTCGTTGATGAGGCATCAAAGAGCTATCCGCTGTATCATGACCAACCGGGCTACAGTGAACAAGACCCAGAAGATTGGGTTAAGGCGACAAAAGCAGCAATTAAAACACTAACGGATAAATTAGACGATAACACAGCGATTAAAGGCATGAGTTTTTCTGGCCAAATGCATGGCCTTGTCTTATTAGATAAAGACAAAAAGCCACTCAGACGTGCGATTTTATGGAATGATACAAGAACGACAGAAGAGTGTCGTGAGATTGAAGCGATGGCCGGGATTGATACACTGCATAGTGAAACAAAAAACCCTGCCCTCGAAGGATTTACATTACCAAAGATCTTATGGGTGAAAAAACATGAACCAGACATTTTTGCTCAAGCCGATGTCTTCTTACTACCAAAAGACTACGTCCGTTACCGTATCAGCGGTGACGTATCAATGGACTACTCAGATGCGGCAGGAACGTTACTGTTAAACGTTGAGAAAAAAGTGTGGAGCACAGTTATGTGTGAAAAGACAGGTGTAGATATTAGCCTTTGCCCAACCCTTGTTGGCTCGTATGATCAAACCGGTACGGTACAAGAAGCATTCGCGTCAGAAACAGGTTTATCAACCGATTGCCAAGTTTTTGCCGGTGGTGCTGATAATGCGTGTGGTGCGATTGGGGCAGGGATCTTGCAAGATGGTTTAACGCTTGCCAGTACGGGAACATCTGGCGTGGTTTTATCTTATGAAGAAACAGGTGATAAAGACTTTGCTGGTCAAGTCCACTACTTTAACCACGGGGACCCAGAAGCTTATTACACAATGGGCGTAACCCTTGCGGCTGGCTATAGCTTAAGTTGGTTTAAAGACACGTTCGCCAAAGAGATTAGCTTTGAAGAACTTGTAGCAGAAGCAAATGCCTCAACAGTCGGTGCTAAAGGTTTACTATACACACCATATATTGTTGGTGAAAGAACACCTTATCCAGATAGTCAAATTCGCGCAAGCTTTATAGGGGCGCATGCCAGTCATACGCGTGGAGACTTTGCCCGAGCGGTTATTGAAGGGATTACGTTTAGTTTAAATGAGTCGGTGGATATTTTCCGTGCGAAAGGTAAAACAATTAATAAAGTGGTCGCAAGTGGTGGCGGAGCTAAGAGTGACTTATGGCTTCAAATTCAAGCCGATGTCTTTGATGCGGAAGTGGTGACGCTTCAAAATGAACAAGGACCTGGTATGGGCGCAGCGATTCTAGCGGCTGTTGGCACAGGTTGGTTTACTGACCTTAAGAGTTGTGCAAAAGCATTTGTGCAATATGGTAAGAGCTATCAACCGATTGAGGCGAATAAACAAGCCTATCAACAATTGTTTAGTTTGTATCAACAAATTTATAACCAAACAAAATCAATCAGTCATGACTTGGCGGCCTTCCGCTAATAAAGGAGCGATAAAATGACAACATTAAAAGATTATTTTCGCTCGGACTTCTTGACCGGTGCGGCGGTTAACGAAGAGACAATAACAGCTGATCAAGCTTTATTAAAACAGGAATTCAACTCAATCACGGCTGAAAATGAAATGAAGTTTGAGGAAATTCACCCAGAACCGGGTCAGTATAACTTTGATGTGAGTGATGCCTTTTTAAGTTTTGCGAAAGCGAATGATATGGGATTAAGAGGACATACGTTAGTGTGGCATAATCAAACACCGGATTGGTTCTTTCAAGATGATGAAGGAAACGATGTGACGCGTGAAGTGTTACTTGAGCGGATGAAAGACCATATTGACACCGTTGTCGGTAGATATAAGGGCAAGATTTACGCTTGGGATGTTGTCAATGAAGCGATTTCTGATGAAGCGGGTGTGTTCTTTAGACCGTCTAAATGGTTATCGATTATCGGCGAAGACTTTATTGATTATGCGTTTCAATATGCGCATGCGGCTGACCCAGATGCGTTACTGTTTTACAATGACTACAATGAATCAAACCCAGAAAAACGCGAGAAAATTTATGCGCTTATTTCAGGCATGAAAGCGCGTGGGGTACCCATTCACGGAATGGGCATGCAGGCCCACTGGAATCTCTATGATCCTAACTTGGATGATATTGAACAAGCCATCCTTCGTTACAGCGAATGTGACGTTTTAATTCATATCACTGAAATGGATGTATCCATGTTTAAGTTTGATGATAAACGGGCGGATTTAACAGCACCAACAGAAGCCATGTTAGAAAAACAAGGTGAACGTTACCAGGCTTTCTTCGACCTCTTTAAAAAACATGCGTCTGTCATTCACGCGGTGACGTTTTGGGGTGTATCTGACCGCTATACGTGGTTAAATGATTTCCCTGTCAGAGGACGGAAAAACTGGCCGTTTCTCTTTGATGAGAACAACGAGCCAAAAGCATTTGTGAAAGATTTATTGAAGTAAGGATAGTTACTACCACCATCATGATAGATGAAAAAACCAAGTCGAAGGTGACTTGGTTTTTCTAATAATATTTAATTACCTTAAATAGGTTAAGCTTCCTTATAAGAGTAAGTCTCTTCAATCGTGCCATCTTTCCGGTGGATGACAAGTTCCGTTTGTTTGTTTTTGGCGATGGTTTTTCCGCGAGCAATGGCGTCTTCTTTTAGCTCAAACACATCACTTGCTTGTTTCGCACCACGTGTTTTCACTTGCCACTGATTGCCGTCTGGTAGAATATCAACGGCATGATCTGTTAGTTCAGGACGAGAATCCTTTGATGGCGATTTGTTGAGTGCTTTTGTACTGACATCTGTCATGTCTTTCTTTTCTTTTGCTGATGCCTGATTGGCCCACTCTTTGGCCTGACTGATGGCAATCGGTATCGCTTCGTCTTTGTCATAACCATCCGCAAGTAATTGGTTCGTGATCTCGATGGCTTTTAGCTTTTTTGGTTCGTCAAAGCTCTTAAAAGCAGAGGGATAATCATTTTTTGTATAAGGCAATCAAACCATTCCTTTCTTTCTCGTTTATGATGATAAAATTTATCTTTTTTTATACTCATACCCCTTGATGCGTGAATGAAACACAGATATGTCACTTACCAAGACGGGACTTTAATAGAGTATATCCAAGCAGTTGTCAGGTAAGACAAGAAAAAAAGCCACTGCCAGGCAGTGACTTTTAGCTAAATCAATTTGATGTGTGCTTATTTTTGGTTGTAAGCCCCGTGCATAACAGGACCGACAAAGTCATTTAATTTAAAACCATGCTTGATCGCCGCATGAACGAAATCTTTTGCTTTTGTGACGGCTTCTTTTACTGAGTCACCATTGGCTAAGTTTGAGGTGATGGCTGCCGCAAACGTACAACCTGCCCCGTGGTTATAGCTCGTTTGGAGTTTTTCTTTTTCTAGCACAACAAATTCTTGACCGTCATAGAATAGATCAATCGCTTCTTTATTCATAAAGGCTTTTCCACCTTTAATAACGACACTTTTCGCCCCTAGGTCGACAATTTTTTGTGCAGCTTCTTTCATCTCATCTAATGTTTGGATGGGATCCATTTGTGCCAGTTGGC
Organism: Bacillota bacterium; assembly: GCA_051746745.1. Taxonomy (GTDB): domain Bacteria; phylum Bacillota; class Bacilli; order Bacillales; family Amphibacillaceae; genus Halolactibacillus. The sequence goes on from JBNJFJ010000034.1 coordinate 11,150, forward strand.
TTGCTTCAAATAAGTTTGGCGTTGTCACCGTTGCAAGAGGTAATAATAACTCGCGCATTGCGTCAGTATTTTCAGGCTGTAATACTTCGTTTTCACCCTTACATACCATTACTGGGTCAATAACAACACGATCAATTCCGTGTTCTTTGATTTTTTTCGCTCCAAGTTCAATTATATCAACAGAACCTAACATCCCTGTCTTCATCGCATCAATGCCGACAGATAAAACCGTATCTAATTGTTTTTCAACGATAGTCACATCAATGGCGGTCACGTCATGCGCCCAAGTCTCAGGCTTCATTGCCACAATAGACGTAATGGCAGTCATACCATAAACATTATGTTCTTGAAACGTTTTTAAGTCCGCTTGAATGCCAGCGCCACCGCTAGAATCTGATCCTGCAAGTGTTAAAGTTTTTTTCATGTGAGCTTCCTCCTTAGGATGATACCTCGTATTAATACACGGAGTGTATCGCTAGGTATACATATACCTGCCTTTCTATCATAACATGTTTTTTTGAAAAATTAAAAAGATGCATATCTCTCGTTTGTGTCAAGTTGTTCTTAGTAAAGATGACGTATCTGCCAGTTATTGATCTGTTTCCTCTCTTTTTCAAGTCGTTTTACCTGTTTAACTTTTTCTTTTAAATCGTAGTCACTCGAAAACGATCTTGGTATTTGTTATAATAAGTAAAAACCGTAATATTTACTAGAATGTTTGTAACAATCTGTATAAAACTTTGGTCGTCCATGACTTGATGCATTTATAAAAATAATGAGAGGAGGCGGAGCATTATGGAGCGTTTCATTATATTGATTCTTACGCTAGCGGCTTGCACCCTCTTCTTTTATGCAGGTTACTTTTTGCTTAAAAAAGTCTATCATTTCTCTAAAGAAATGAGTAGTGTCATTGCTGGTGCTATATCGGGAGTTATCTTACTAGTAGTATCTATGACTACTTTAGAAAACCCACCTTACTTTTTATTAACTTTATTTTTTGTGTTTTTGACCATCATTTCCTATCAGCAAATGAAAAAGTATAAAAGTAAAAATGAAAATGATTCTACACAAAGATAAGTGTCTGTACGTAATATTTATGGTAATAATGATCCTAAAAGGTAATCTGATATAATTTATCTCATGAGAGAGCGTCATTTTTCTAGTGTATACATTAGAAAAGTGACGCTCTCTCCATTTCTGTCTAGAACCCTCGAGAAATATTTTTTATTCACTGACACATGATAAGTGACGATTAAACAAGCCGTTAATAACGCCAGTCATGAATCTAATGACTGATGCCATTTATGTCGCTGCTTACGTAATGTCTGTCTGTATCCTGCATTCCCAGATTGTGTAACGAGACTGGCTGTAAATCTTGAGATGAGTGAGTTTCGCCCTTGTTATAAATGCATATTGTAACGAGGTGGGATAAAGCTGAAAAATCACTTAAGTCCTTGATACTGCTGATCTCCCGCTAAATCCTCGTTATAAATTTTCGGGAATGCAGGCTGTATGGTTTATGGCGTTTGGTAGAAAGATGTTTAGACGTCTTCATTGTTAACCGTGTGGCACTAACCGCCACACTTAACAACAGAACCGGTACAACCATAATAAAGTGACCGGTGATAAAGGCCTTAATGAAAATAACGGTAAATGAACAAGCGAAAATAATTAAAATGATAGTCATGACAATCATTGACACGTTTCTTTTAGACGGTTCTTTAATCATGATAATCAACAACTTTAACTTTAGAGATAAGAGACGTTGATCTGTATAGACGAACATTTAACTGAATCGTAGGTATAGGCGCGCTTGATTGATAGGTCTTCATAACGGGCATGTTTCTCTCACCTTTTCTATCTTTTTTGCGCTGTGACTATCTAGAGAGTACAGTTTTAGCGCTATTAATTTAAGGATAGCACGATCGTTACGTTCGTGGTATTGGGAAACTTACGATGATTTTCTCTCACTGAGTGAGTTAATTGTTTAACAACTTGCCTAATTAACTTATCTGTTAAAAAGGCTTGTTGAAATCACTTGTGTTTGATATAAGCACAGTTGAAAAAGGTTTTGATGACACTGTTCTTTAGCTACTTAAAATAACAAAAGTCTAAACCAATGGCATGGTCTAGACTTCTTTAAACGTATCATGATTATTGATTAGTGTGAGTGACGCTTCTTTGTAGAATTCAGCGGCGGATTTATAAGCCCGATATTTATAATAGTAATCGCCGACTAAATTCAGTGCTTTTCGGTACTCATGAAAATCACCGTGCTCTTTAAAGTAAGGAATAATGTCGTGTTCGACTTTTGCGAGAGTGATTTTTTCGTCTCGGTTAGGATGGAGACGCAGCATCAACATAAAGAACTTGTACTCAAATTTTTGATTATTATACTGAACAGCAAGCGCTAGACCTTTTTCTACGAGCACATCAGCCGCTTGGAAATCTCCTTTTTCAATAAGAATCATCGCCTTCAAGTGAAAGGCAGGGATGTTTTCCTTATCGTTATTTTCATAAGCAATCGCTTGATCAATTTCTTTTAGTGCTTTTTGGTAGTCCGTCGTGTTGTAATGAATAAAAGCTAAATTATGATAGATATAAGCCCATTGTTGATGATCGGTTGATTCATTAAAGGACAGAACCTTTTTAATATAATACTCGGCTTTATCATAACTGCCGACCAAATTAAAACTAATACCTAATATGAGACAGCAGTCAGATGCGCGCGTGTAATTAAAATGCTTCTGAAATAACTCAAGGGCGTTATGCGCATGCGTAATAGAATCAGGTATTTTGTCTACTCGGCTATACACCATGGCTAAGTAAAACTCGAGTTCTAGGTCCGCGATATGTAGCTGACTGTTAATGTCCTCAGCATGCGTTAAAACATTCAGGGCATCGGTTAATTGGCCCTTACTATTATAGTAAATACCTAAGAATTTATAATAATGTAGGTTTTGTACCTCAGTAAAGAACACTTGATGTTTGTTTAAATCGATAAGCAACAAGTCCGCTTCATCTAATTGCCTAATCAACAAATAATAGCGAAGTGAAAAAATCTTATAAGGGATTAATAGGTCATGGTCTGTGACAGTCGCCACGTCGTTTGAGATTTCTTTACTTGGTGTGACAATATCATTTTCAATTTTACTCAAATACGGAATAGAAAGGACGGATTCGTGCAGTGAATTTCACCCAAAAGAAATTATTAGATGAACTCCTATTAGAAGCCTTACCTGTACAAGCGCGCGAGCGCTTGCCGGAATTAAAGACACTGTCCTTCATTGACAAAGGTCAGAATATCATTTTGACTGGCCCACCTGGGACAGGAAAAAGCCACATTGGGATAGGGTTAGGAATGGAAGCTTGTTTAGCGGGCTACCGTGTCTATTTCGCAACCGTACCATCCCTTATTAATCAGTTAAAAGAACATCGTTCAGAACGCACCTTGCGGAGCTTTGAGTTAAAGTTCGAAAAATATGATCTCGTCATTCTGGATGAATTAGGCTATATTTCTTTTGATAAAGAAGGCGCCGAACTACTCTTTTCGCACTTGTCATTACGTGCTGGAAGAAAGTCTACCATTATAACGAGCAATCTTTCATTCACTGACTGGAAAGATGTCTTTCATGATCCCGTGTTAACCGCTGCATTAACTGATCGGTTAACACATAAATCATATGTTTTGAATATGAGTGGTGGTTCATATCGTATGCGAGAAACAAAAGAATGGCTAGAATTACAACAGGGTTAGGTGGTTCAGAATTAAATTAATATGTGGTTCACATTTCAGTTGACAAATACATTCTCATTCACACCAGATACACTTATTATATAAAAAAGACTTGCTGTGATTTTATTGATCACGTGCAAGCCTTTAATATTATTGTTTTTTTAAATTATGACGGATATTCAGACTCATTTTGTAGTGGTTCAATCATATTAACCGAGAGTTGATCAGTATATTTGTCGTTTAAGTCTGTATCTTCTGAGTTATTATATCCAAAGAAAATAAAAACAGATAAACTAATAACCATTACATAATTTCGTAACATTCTCATTAATAATCATTCCTCTTTTCATTTTTTGATGGCCTTTTTATAAGCATTAGCAGCTGACTTATATAGTCTGAAATTATAATAAAGATCACCCACTAAATTTAAAGCACTCTTATATTCATGATAATCACCTTGCTGTCTAAAATAGGGGATAATCTCATTTTCTACTTTATCTATCTTATCCTGTTCAAACTTTGATGAATTCAATCGAAGCTTTAGCATAAAAAATTTATATTCAAACTTTTTATTTTTGTACTTAACCGATAAATCATAACCTTCATCTACCAAAAGTATTGTTTTTTTATTTTCTTCACTCTCTAATAATATCAAAGATTTCAAATGTAAGGAGGGTATTTTTCTTAGATTATCTTTTTTCAGTTCTAACGATTTATTAATAAAATTCAAAGCTTCTTGATAATTTTTTTGGTTGAAACTCGTATAAGCGAGATTATGATACACTAATCCTCGATTATTTCCAATAGTCAATGAGTCTAATGTTAATACTTTTTTAAAAAAATATTCTGCTTTGTCATAGTCACCTATCAAATTGAAATTAATCCCCAGAATCATACAACAATCGGCCACACGTGTATGGTTAAAATCTTTTTGATAAATATCTAGAGCTTTATTAGAACATATAATCGAATTTGGGATTTTATCTAATCTACTGTAAACAATCGCAAGATAATAATCTAACTCCGGATCTATTATATTTAAATCAGTACTTATATTTACAGCATTATTTAAGCATTTTATTGCATCATTCAATTGGCCCTTAATATTATAGAATATACCTGTAAATTTATAATAATAATACTTTTGTGTCTTTGTGAAAAAAGGTGCGTTTTTTTGCAAATCAAAAAATACATTTTCTGCACACTTAATTTCTGCTATAACCATAAAATACCTAAACAAAAAAACCTTATACTGTATAATCACATTATAATCATCAACATACTTTATTTCCGTTGATAATTCACTGTATATTTTTTTGCTCTCTTCATCTTTTCGCATAATCATAGAAGTGTTCCACAAATATATTTTTTCAAATATAACTTGTTCTTCTTTATCACCTTCAGATAATGAGATATCTAAATTTAATCGTTCAGCCAACAATATATATATTTCTTTACTCGGAGTAACAAGGTTATTTTCAATTTTGCTCAAATACGGAATGGAACAAATACCGGTAGCTAACTGTTGTTGGGTCATATGTTTAGCTTGGCGATGGAATTTAATTTGGCGACCACTGGACAATAGAAGCACCTCCTTGGGTTAAGATATTTTAATGATGAATCTATTTGTGCTTGTATGACTATTTTAACAAAGAACGAGTCATAGTATAAAGAAAGAAAATATTCCGTGCGTGATAATGTGAAACATTATCTTAAATAGATACGTCATCACACATGAACATGATTGATATAAATTTAACTGACTACTGCCAAAGGAATGTACCACTAGTGACAAGTTTTTAACCACCTAATGCCAAGGTATTTACCACACAGTGCCAACCTATTTACCAACATGCTAAAATACTCATTTACCATTGAGTTCTCTAGGAATTTAGCGTGGCTTGACATCGAGCCTCTGCGGGCGTGGTTATTACGCCATAGAACCAGTTGAACACATGCTGGCTCTGCCGAACAAGGCTACCATGCCCACTGCTCGATATAAAGCCTAGCTCCACTCACATAATGGTGAATAGCTTGGCAAACAGTGGTACAATTGTTGACAATCACTGGCCATAAACTTGGCAAGCCTGGTAAATATCATTGGCAGTAGTCAGTTTAACAGTGACAACAGGAAACAATGTTAAGAAAACCTTACATTTTCAAGCTTTTAAACACGGTTATTTCCCAATACACATTTGTTTCTCTTAATGTTAATCTGTAATTAACCTTGGCCGAGGGAAAAATATATTAATGATAAACGGGGCGTTGAAGCAAATGGTAAAATATTTACATTTCATATGGCTGTTATTGATTATACCAATTATAGGATGCTCTTATAATGAGAGCGATCAAGCTATTTTAAATAATAACGCTTATAAACAATTTAATGTGACATCAGAAGCTATATATAATCATTTGAGTAATACCTATAGTGATGTGAACCTTAGTGAACCGGTTATAACAGCCTATCCGTCTAGAGACGAATGGATCTCCGATAATACGGATGCTATTGGAGACAATGTTGTCTCACCCAAAAAAGTTGACCTATATATACTTACGCATGAACTGTCTGCTGTGACAAAAGTTTCACTCACTTATAGTAATCAATTAAACCAAAAAGAATTTTTGTCTGTAAATAGAATCGATACATTTAGTGAGAATTTCATCGATTCAGAAAATCAAGAAGATTATTTACCCAAAATATATATGGGTAGCTTTACCGATGAAAATATATTAATAGAGGTAGTAACTTTTTCAACGGAATATAATTATGAGAATGTAGAGGAATATGAATTAAAGCTTATCGAATTAAACAAAGATATTATTACAGAAATACAACGAAAACTATTAGAATTAGATTAAAAAATATCATTTTGTATATGGCAGAAAATTCATATATCCTCGCAATATTTATCAAGGACTCACTAGATTTCCCGGTCGAATAAAGCTTAGTACACACGGAATTGATTACGACTAAGGTTTAATACTAAAGACAAACACCGAGCAAAACTTTACAGACCTTTAACACAAAACCAATAGGAATCATACAAAGACTTGTTATGATGGTATAAAAACTAAAGGGAATTATTAAAATTATGTCA
>JBNJFJ010000035.1:0-17888 GCA_051746745.1 Bacillota bacterium
TAAAATAGACATTCAATAGTAATAACTACAAGCTTAAGGCAGGTTTTTTTCGGGTATGGTAATATATAGAGACATGTTTTACCACCACCTTTTCAGAAGGGAGAGAAGAGAGAATGAAAATAGAAAGAATCAATGATAACACGATAAAATTTTATATTTCGTATATGGATATTGAAGATCGTGGTTTTAATCGCGAAGAAATTTGGTATAACCGAGAACGTAGTGAACAGCTCTTCTGGCAGGTGATGGAGGAAGCTGATCACGCAGAAGAGGATTTTGAAATTGAAGGACCATTATGGATCCAAGTCCAAGCGTTAGAAAAAGGTTTAGAGATTACTGTGACAAAAGCGCAAATGTCGAAAGATGGGCAGAACTTAGAAGTGCCTGTTGACCAGATGGTTTCTCAAGATCACATCCAAGAGAAAATTGAAAGTCTGTTAGAACAAGATCATATCGGTGATCATTCGAATCAAGAGGGTCATGCCGACGAAGAGTATAAAATCTTACCGAACTTAGTTAGTTTTAAAGATTTTGAAGATGTGATTCTATTAAGTCATGCGATTGATGCGGAGTTCATTGATCACGCCATTTATCACTACAAAGATAAATACTTTATGATTTATACGTTTGATGATGTTCATCTTGACGATATTGCCCAGGATGGATTAAAGAGTAAAATCGAGGAGTATGGCACTAAATCAAAACAATCGATTGCGATGATTTTAGAGTATGGAAAGCCGATCTTTGAAGAAGACGGCTTAACAGCGATGAAGCATTTGTTTACCTTATAAGAAAGATGTCTCCCCCAATAGTGGTCTTTTACCACTATTGGGGGATTTTTGTGTAGGGATTTATATAGACGTTTTTAATGACGGTGCCATGGAAAACTAAAATCACAGAAAAAACATAATAGTCGAATAGATTGGAACATATTTGTTATAATGAGTGGATAAGAGAAAAGAAGGAGTGGATAGGATGAGTCAGAAGTTAATGACACGTGATCAGCAAAAAGAACAAGACACGTGGCGACTAGAAGATATTTTTGAAAGTGATGATCGCTGGGAAGAGGAACGCCAAAGTTTACAAACAGAACTTGAACAGTTTAGTGACTATAAAGGCACACTCGGTGATTCAGCGGAGCAATTATATGCGCTATTTGTTTTTGATGATGAAATCTCAGAGCGAATTGGTAAGTTGTATACGTATGCCCATATGCGCTATGATCAAGATACAACAAATGCCCACTATCAAGAAATGAATCAAAAAGCACAGATGTTACTGACCAAAGCTGTCAGTGAAACGAGCTTTATTGTCCCGGAAATATTGAAAATCGATGAAGCGAGACTGGAGGGCTTCTTAGAACATCACGACGGATTAAAAGGCTACAAAAAGGTCTTACATGATTTAAATAAGAAACGCCCGCATACGTTATCAGAAGCTGAAGAAAAACTTCTCGCAAGTATGAGTGAAGTAACGAGTGGCGCAAGTCAAACCTTCGGTATGTTAAACAATGCCGATCTCACTTTCCCTGAAGTCACCAATGAAGACGGAGAACAGGTTGAATTAACGCATGGACGCTATATTAACTTCTTGGAATCCAAGGACAAGGAGGTGCGTAAAAATGCTTATACGGCGATGTATGAGACGTACGGGAAGTTTATTAATACGTTTAGCGCGACGTTAGGTAATCAAGTGAAAAAAGATAACGTCTATGCGAAAGTCAGACATTATCAATCGGCGCGCGAAAAAGCCATGTCATCTAACCATATTCCAGAGACTGTCTATGACCAACTCGTGGAAGCTGTGAATGAACGGCTTGATCTACTGCACCGTTATGTGGACTTAAGAAAACGCGTGCTCAAACTGGATGAACTGCATATGTATGATTTATATACACCGCTTGTGTCAGATGTTGACGTGACATACACCTATGACCAGGCACAAGAGCTCATTCTCGATGCATTAGCCCCAATGGGTGAAGAATATGTCTCTAGATTAAAAGAAGGTTTTAATAACCGCTGGGTAGATGTGTATGAGAATAAAGGGAAGCGCAGTGGAGCTTATTCTTCAGGCGCCTATGGTACCAATCCTTACGTGTTAATGAACTGGCAAGATAACTTAAATAATGTCTTTACGTTAGCTCATGAGTTTGGTCATTCGCTGCATAGTTACTATACGCGAGAGAACCAACCCTACCGTTACGGTGATTATTCTATTTTTGTTGCAGAAGTCGCCTCAACTTGTAATGAAGCGCTACTCAATGAATATATGTTGCAACAAACGGATGATTTAAAACAACAGTTGTATCTATTGAACCACTTCTTAGAAGGCTTTAGAGGCACGGTATTTAGACAAACAATGTTTAGTGAGTTTGAACACTTGATTCATACGTTAGATCAACAAGGCGAAGCCCTAACGGCAGATCGTCTTACAAAAGAATATGACCAATTGAACCGTAAGTATTTCGGTGAAGGTGTCGAGTATGATGACTATATTGGTAAGGAGTGGGCAAGAATTCCACACTTCTACTATAACTATTATGTGTATCAATATGCGACCGGTTATAGCGCAGCCCAAACGCTCGCGCATCAAATTCTAAAAGAAGGAAAACCTGCGGTTAATCGCTACTTAAACTTCTTAAAGGCCGGCAGTTCCGATGAACCGATAAATGTTTTAAAACAAGCGGGTGTGGATATGACTGAGAAAGCACCGATCTTACATGCGTTAGACGTGTTTGAAGAGAAATTAAATGATTTTGAAGCCTTACTCGAACAACTTGAAGCTTAATCAATATAAGTAAACTAAAAAACCAGGTTAGCCTTTTGGGCCGGCCTGGTTTTTAGTGAACGAACCGATCGGTAAAGAGCGGAATCATGATATCAAGTATGACAATTTTGTGAAATGTCCATAGAAACGCTTGCGCAAGTTGGAAAACGTTGCTATAGTAGTTTGTGAGATGTTTAACAAACAAAACCCCTTTGTTTGATCTAAAACTTTCTCCCATCCCCCCATGACGATCGGTCATGGCATCATACGCACACGTTGTGTGCGTATTTTTTTTGCATTTTTTTAATTAAAAAACCTCCACACGCAAAGTGGAGGGGAATGATTAATCTTCTAAATAACGCCAATACATGCCGTGTTTAACGGGCACATGTTCAACAATGCGTTGTAATTTTAATTTTTTCATTTCTTTACACGCCTTTTCAACAGGCCAATCGAAGATAATAGCTATTTCAACAGAACTCACAAATTTAAAATAACGAATATAGTCAAGTAAAGATGGCTTTTCCATTGGATAGACATCGTGTTCAAGTAATTGTTTTAATACTTTGACATAGATCTCATAAGGATACGCACCAGATAATTTTAATCCCTCATCTTCATCATCTTCATTAAAGAAGACAAGTGAAGGGGTGTGATCAACATCCATTTCTTTTGTGAGTTTTAAATCACAACGGAGCGCTTTTTTAGCCGTATCAGAATGTAGATCGCGCTTAAATTCATCAATGTCTAAATGAACATCTTCGGCAATCTGAATCAGTTCGTCATCTGTTGATATGTCCATTTTATATAAGAAGAGTTTTTCTTGTACTTTTCTTAAATAGCGCCGACCTGCTTTGATGCCTTGCAGTTCAGCTGTCTTAATCGCAATAGAGACATTGACAGGATAACTGATCGGATTTTCAATCCAAAGATCCCCGTCGCAACAAACGCCGGTTACACAAGCGGTCTTTTCCCATTGCGCTTTTAATTTTTTCGGTGTGTGTAAATCATCTTGATAAATATTAGACCATTTTCCGGTAAGAATCGGTCTAATCGTAAAGAAACGCCCATACTCTAATTGAAGTTTACGAATAATCGGGTCAAGTGACCATGCTTCAGGGCAGAGTGGGTCAGTAAACATGTATATTTCGATCGGTTTTTTTAAGAGATCAAAGAAGCTATACTGTGCCTCTTTAGGTTGAGTGTGATTAAGCTTAGGCCCAGTTTGGTTTACGCTCACATCGATTCTCCTTTCCTACAAGTTCTTATTAAACATGATCTGTTCAATAACCTTATTGTATCAGTCCCATTGAAAAATAGGCAACTAATATGATTATGACACGTTGTTTAGCGCTCTATAAAATCGTGCGATTTTATTCGGTGTTTCCTTTTTCGTAATTGAAAAACGTGCTAACAATGCATCTAATCGCGCCTCAGTTACTTTAAGGCTCGGGCCTTCAACTTCGAGTTCATAATCAACGTGACCGAGGTAGTGACTCTCATCAAGCACGACAAGAACACCGTCTTGGTTAACTTCAATGCGATTCGTTTCTAAAGTGCCACCGAATACGAGCGCATCTACTGGGACCCCGAGAGCTTTGATACGGGTCGCAATCGCAGGTTTAATCACACCGTTGTTTGCGATAAGTTGATGGGCTTCTTCTTTTGTCAGCACTTCATGCGTTTCGAGTAAGGCATCACCTTGTGGTTCTTTTAGTGTCAGAACATAGGCACCATTTTTCTCGCGGATGCGAAGGGCTGAACCAGTTTGTTTTAGTTGGAAATCAGCCGTTTCAAAGTAATGATTGCGCTGGTTTTTAGGCGTAATGTCAGTGAGTGACAGGCCCGTAATCAACCGGTTATATTCGTCTTTAGTAAGTAAATTTTTACGCTCGATTTCTAGTTCTTGCATTATGTCAGTCCTTTGTGAGTTTTTCTCTAATTATAAGGAAAATAAGAGGATCTGTCGAGATTTACAGCTTGTAAAAAGGGAATATGGTACAATAAGGGTAGACAGAGATTGATGAAGAGGTGATTGACATGACTGAAGAAATGAATTGGCATCAAGTACTTGTCCCTTATACACAAGTGGTCGATGAATTAAAAGTGAAATTAAGAGGCATGCGCAAACAGTTTGAAATTGAAAAGAAGCATTCACCAATAGAACTTGTGACAGGCCGTGTTAAACCTGTCCAAAGTATGTTAGATAAAGCAAGGCGTAAACAATTAACTGAAGACCAAATAGAAGAGGTGTTACAAGATATTGCCGGTGTGAGAGTGGTCTGTCAATTTGTAGATGACATATACACAATTGTTGACTTGTTGAGAAAGCGTGATGACTTTTACATTATCGAAGAAAAAGATTACATAAAACATAAAAAGGACAGTGGTTACCGGTCGTACCACGTCATTATCAAATACCCGGTTCAAACGATTCACGGGAAAAAGTTTGTGACGGCTGAAATTCAAATCAGAACGCTCGCGATGAATTTTTGGGCGACCAATGAACATTCGTTAAACTATAAATATAAAGGCCAAATACCACAAGATATTAAAAAACGGTTGAAGAAAGCCGCTGAAGCGGCGTTTCAACTCGATGAGGAAATGGCGAAGATTAAAGATGAAGTCCAAGAAGCACAGTGGATTTTTAATCAAATTAGACCAAAGTTTAAGAAAATGGGGGATAAAGAATGAAGCGATTCGTGGTAACGTCTAAAGGTGATGATAAATCAAATGCGATCAAAACGATTCTTGATCAATATTTAAGTGATTTTGACTTAGTAATGGATGAAGAAGCGCCTGACTTAGTCATTACCGTTGGTGGGGACGGGACATTCCTCCATGCGGTTCATCATTATTTTCACCGGTTAAAGGACACGGCTTTTATTGGGGTACATACCGGCCACTTAGGTTTTTATGCGGACTGGTTACCTGATGAAATTGAGAAGTTAGTCATTGAAATCTCAAAAGAAAAATTTGATATTGTTGAATACCCGTTACTCGAAGTTAAAGTGTTTAAAAAAGGTGCGGAAAACTACGAACGTTACTTAGCATTGAATGAAGCGACTGTACGAAAGATTGAAGGGTCTGTGGTGATGGATATCAATATTAATGGCGAATTGTTTGAGCGCTTTAGAGGTGACGGTTTATGTATGTCGACCCCATCAGGTAGTACCGCTTATAATAAAGCGCTAGGAGGCGCGATTATTCACCCGTCGCTCTCAACGATGCAGTTAACCGAGATGTCATCGATTAATAATCGTGTGTACCGAACGATCGGCTCACCGCTCATCTTTCCGAGTCACCATGTCGTACAATTTAAACCGGTGAATGAAGCGCAGAGCTTTTTAATGACGATTGATCATTTAACAAAATCAGTTGATCATGTGAACTTGCTTGAATGTACGGTCGCAAAGGAAAAAATTAAATTTGCGCGCTTTAGAACCTTCCCATTCTGGAAGCGGGTCCATGATTCCTTTATTTCGGATGAACGGTAGTGATGGCATGATCCGATTTGTTGTAGAAAAAGATGGTTTAAACGTCCGTGATTATTTACTGTCTGAAGTAAATTTGTCTCGTCAAACATTAAAAAAGATAAAGTTTTCCGGTGGTGCTATTTATCTGAATAACGAGCCGGTCAATGTGCGAGCGACGGTTAAAAAAGGGGATACGATTGATTGTCTATTACCAAAAGAAGAGCGTTCACCTAGCCTTTATTCGGTTGAGATTCCACTTGATATCCTTTATGAGGATGATTTTATCATAGTACTCAATAAACCGGCAGGGCTACCTGTCATGCCTAAAATGGGTCATGACAAACCTTCACTCGCCCATGGCCTCATTCATTATTACGATCAAACAAAGCTCCCGTATACGGTTCATATCGTGACAAGACTGGACCAAGATACGTCAGGGCTCGTTCTCGTCGCTAAACATCAACTGGCCCATGGTTATTTTCGAGAGATGAAAGTAAAACGCCGATACTTAGCTTTAGTTGAAGGTAAATTAAAAGAAACAAGCGGTATCATTACCTTGCCAATTGCCCGGAAACCGGGCTCGATTATTGAACGTTGTGTAGCTGAAAACGGAAAGTATGCTGAAACCCATTACCGCGTGATAGAAGAAGCAGACGGGTGGAGTCTGTTGAACATTGAACTAAAAACAGGGCGAACCCATCAGATTCGGGTGCACTTTAGTCATCATAACCACCCATTAGTTGGTGACACGTTATATGGTGGGACAAAAGATAAAGCCAATCGGCAAGCGCTGCATTGTTATCACTTAGCTTTTACGCATCCCTATACAAATGAAACGTTGTCATTTTTGGCATCGTGGCCAGATGATTTACCGAAAATCCAGAGTGATTTATCCACATTAACTGCAGAGAACCTTTATGATGCATGAGGAAAAGGCATAAACATATAACCTGACACCATTAATGGACATAGGGTGTCAGGTTTTAGTTTTAGTCATTTTCAAAATTCGTAAACCGCTCCGGTTGAAACGGTTGCCTAGAGTCAACGGTCATCATCGTTTGTTCAGGGACACGCATCGCCATTAACTTATTACCGAAAATACAACCGAGGTCGATATTGACAGTGTTATTTGAAATATACGGGCGTAAAACAGGTGTGTGACCATAAATAACGAGTGTTTCTCCGTTGTGATACGGTGTCCAATCAATCCGCACGGGTCGGCCATCTGGGTGATAATCTTTTGGCTTTGGTCCGTATAAGACAAACGCTTTGACATGTTTACTCGTCTCGCCAATCATATGGTCAAGAATGCCCGCATGGCTGATCACAACATTTAAATGCTTGTCGTAATAATAAAGCGGGGCTTGGTCATAGAGTGTCATAAATTGTTGTTTTATTTGGGCTTGTTCTGCTTGATTTAGCCGGTTGTACTCATCAATTGTCGTTTCTAAGCCATGCTTAACGTCAACATTATTTCCGAGGAAATATCGGTACAATTTATCGCAATGATTCCCCGGAACATACACAGCCATCTGGTCAACGACGACCAATTGATAGACAAGTTCAATCACCTTTAATGAGGCAGGGCCGCGGTCAGTTAGGTCACCCACAAAAGCTAAGCGACGGTGATCGTCGTGAGAGAAGTGCCCGTTTTTTTCTTTGTAGCCGAGTTGTGATATCAATTCAACTAATTCTTCGTAACACCCGTGGATATCACCAATAACATCAAGGGCCATGTGATCATCTCGCTTTCATTATTTATCTAAAGTTTAGATTTATGTTTGTATTTTATCACGTTTATGACGGTCTATTCATGACGTGTGCTCACAATTAGCGTTTAGACCGATAAAAAAGGGGGAATAAGGAGGGTACATTAACAAGAAAGTTTTAACAAAACATAGACCATCTTGTTGATGTTTTTATGTCAAGAGTTAACAGGGGGACGATGATGGATACTATTACACACGAAACACTTTACCAGAGTTTACTTAACGGAGCAAAAGAAGTTATGCATAACCGGATGTTTTTAAATAAGATCAATGTTTTTCCGGTTGCGGATGGTGACACAGGTAGTAATCTCTTTTCAACGATGCAAAGTATTGTCTTTCATGCCGAGTTAAAAGAAGATGCGAAAGCAACGCTAGAATCGATTGCGGATTCAGCTATTATTGGCGCAAGAGGAAACTCAGGACTGATTTTTGCGCAGTACTTCCAAGGATTAAGTGAAGCCATGAGAAATGACACTCATGTCACAAAAGAAGCCTTTATTGAGGCAAGTAAAGCGGGTATGGACTATGCTTATCAAGCGATGGAAGAGCCGGTTGAAGGAACGATGTTAACGATTATGAGAGCGTTCCATGATGCGTTGCATCAAGCAAGTCAACAAATCAGCGCCTTTGATGCGCTCATTGAAAATGCGTTAGCACAAGTCGATATTGCGGTTGATCATACAACCGATCAGTTAAAGATTTTAAAACAATCCTCCGTCGTTGATTCAGGGGCGAAAGGATTTGCCTATTTTGTGAAAGGCTTTTTGGATGGTCTTAAAGGTAAGATGATTGAGGATGATGCGCTTACGAGTGAAGAGGTTTTACCGGCAATCGAGCATGAACATGAAGACGCCTCATTACAATACCGTTACTGTACCGAAGCGCTCATTGAAAAAACAGCGGACTTACCGGATTTGAAGAAGCTGCTTCATGACTTAGGTGATTCCATTGTTCAAGTGAATGGTAAACAAAAAGTGCGGGTACATGTGCATACGAATGAACCGAGTGAGATGTTCAAACGCTTAAGTCAGTACGGTAAAATATTAGAACAAAAAGTCGATGATATGGTTGGTCAATATAATCGGATTCACCACCGGAAATATCAAACCGTTATTGTGACAGATTCCATCGCTGACTTACCGCAGGAAATCATCGATGATGAACAAGTCCATATGGTTAACTTATCGATTCTTGTCGGGGATGAATCGTACCTTGATAAATTAACGGTTACCAATGAACGCTTATTTGAACTAGCGAAAGAAAAGAAGACACATCCAACGTCGTCTCAACCCACCGTTAAAAGCATTGAGAACACGTATCGCTACTTATTGTCCTACTATGATGATATCGTCGTCTTTACGGTCGCAAGTGCTTTAAGTGGAACGTATAATGCGTTTATGAAAGCAAGAAATAACTTCACCCACGAACAAGAACGGATCCACGTCATTGATACAAAACAAAACTCAGTCGCAGAAGGTTTACTCGTGTGGGAAGCGGTGCAGAAGTTAAAGGATAAGACCCCGATTGAGCAATTAATCTTAGAGGCGAAGCAGTCGATCAAACAATCTAAAATTCTCGTAAAAATTAATACACTCGATAACATGATTGCCTCAGGCAGGTTAAGTGTACGTGCGGGTTCTTTGGCGAAAAAAGTCGGATTACGTCCGATTATTACCTTGGATGAACAAGGTGATGGCGGTATTTTTAAAATTGCCTTTCACCCTGATAAAGCGTTAAAGAAAATTTTAAAACACTTAAAGAAATTAGATGAGACAAAAGGGATTGAACATTACGCCGTTACCTATGTTGATGATCAATCGCTTGGCGAGGCTTTTACTGAGGCATTGACAAAGGCCTTAGGTAAACCACCCGTTTATATGACAAAAAGTTCAGGCATTATTGCGATGGGGGCAGGTATAGGAGCGGTTGCTGTTAGCTATATTACAAAAGAAGAGTAAACGTGAAAAAACAGAACGAAACAGCTATAAGAATGAATGAAACAAGGAAAAATGACATGATCATTTAAGTGGTAGACATGTCACACCCATAAGGAGGGATTCGATGCGTTTTTTCATCATTTATCTCATCACATTTGCGGTCTTTATTGTGATTGATTTGATCTGGTTAGGCTTTATTGCTAAAAATCTTTATCAAGAGCATATTGGTTTTATTATGAGTAAAAAACCGAATTGGATTGCAGCGATTGTTTTTTATCTCATCTTCATTTTTGGCTTAGTCTACTTTGTTATTAATCCAGCGCTTGACTCTGGAAGTTTTTCTGAGGCGTTACTGCGCGGGATGTTGTTTGGGTTTATCACATACTCAACCTATGATTTAACCAATCTTGCTACACTCGAAGGTTGGCCGATTAAAATTACGATTATTGATTTAATTTGGGGGACGTCTTTAGGTGGATTAGTCTCAAGTATCAGTTACTGGTTGGCACAATATATTTAATACAATGACAAAAGAGCGTCGATACATGGTTAATCTGTATCGACGTTTTTTCTCGTCGTCACTACTGAAATAGTAAGGTGTGTGTCGAAGGCATGTGTCATGTTTAAAAGTTGGTTAGTTAGGGAAAATACGTAAAGCTGTTTTCTTTTCTTTTTTTACACTATAAATATATGATAAAATAAAGTGTTAGAAAAGTTAAAGGAATACGGGTAAGGAGGGGGATCTTGTGGAAAAGTTAGATCAAGAAGAAAAAGAACCGTTATATACAGAGATTGAAGAGGCATTAGCCGAAGAAGATATTCATAGCTTTCGTGATGAATTCTTGGACATGCACCCATATGATCAATCCGAACTATTTGAAGAGTTAAATGAAACAGAGCGCCATTTGGTTTACAGTTATTTATCACCTGAAGAAATGGCGGATGTGATTGAACATATCGATGAAGACCGTGTCGGTGACGTGATTACCGAAATGAATCCGACATATGCGGCAGAAGTATTAGCCGAAGTCGCAACGGATGATGCCGTTGATATTTTGAATGACTTGGACAAAGATAAAGTGGCTAGCTTCTTAACGATTATGGAAGAAGAAGCGGCTGATGAAATTAAAGATTTACTGCACTATGAAGAGAAAACAGCCGGTAGTATTATGACCACAGAATTCGTCGTTGTAACGACGGATATGAATGTCAAACTAGCGATGCGTCATTTACGTCAAGAAGCACCCGATGCTGAGACGATTTATTATATTTATGTCGTCAATCAAGATCGTAAACTCGTTGGGGTTATTTCATTGCGTGACTTGATTATTGCTGACGGGGCAGAAATTATTGAAGATCTTATGAGTGATCGCATTGTGTCTGTGTCAGTTGGCGATGATCAAGAACAGATAGCCCAAATGATGCGTGACTACGACTTCTTAGCCCTTCCGGTTGTTGATTTTCAAAATCATTTACTCGGGATTATCACCGTCGATGATATTATGGACGTTATGGAAGAAGAAGCCAATGATGACTACTCAAAACTTGCCGGTGTTGATGTTGACGCAGCGGAATTAACATCTGTTCAGGCGGCCAAGAATCGGTTGCCATGGTTGATTATCTTAATGTTTTTAGGTTTATTTACCGCGAGTATTATTGGGCGTTTCGAAGAAACATTAGACCAAGTCGCGCTCCTTGCGATTTTCTTACCACTGATTGCTGGTATGGCGGGGAATACGGGTACTCAGGCTCTCGCCGTTGCGGTACGAGGGATTGCGACAGGTGATTTTCAAAAACAAGGTTTATCTAAAATTGTTACACGTGAGTTAACGACCGGTGTGATTATTGGGGTGACTTGTGGCTTATCGATTTGGGGTATTATTTATATTTGGCAAGGGACGCTCTTTTTAGGGTTCGTCGTTGGTTTATCAATTATGACGACCTTACTCGTAGCGACGGTTTCAGGTGCTCTCGTACCACTCTTGATGCACTACTTTAAAGTCGATCCGGCTGTTGCTTCAGGTCCATTTATTACAACGATTAATGATATTATTTCAGTCGTGATTTACTTCGGTTTAGCGACAATGTTTATGCAGTTTCTCATTTAACACGATCAACCAAAGCTTAGAAAATAGTTAACAAGTTAACAATAGAGGCGATAGCCTCTATTTTTTTGCAAAAAAAGATTGCCAAATGACGCATTATTCGTTAGTATAGTACTAGGTACTAATAACACGTAATAAAACCGGAGGTTATTTATATGAATTTTTCATTAGAAGGTCGCACCTATGTCGTCATGGGTGTCGCAAATAAACGTTCTTTAGCATGGGGGATTGCGAAGGCACTTGATGAAGCAGGGGCCAAGCTGATTTTTACGTATTTAAGTCCACGCTTTGAAAAATCTGTGCGCGACTTAGCCCAAACATTAAATCAAGAGGTTGAACATTTTTATGAATGTGATGTGAGTGATGACGCATCGATTGAACAGGCGTTTGAACAAATGAAAAAAGATGTTGGTGTGATTCATGGTTTAGCTCATTGTATTGCGTTTGCTGACAAAGAGGATTTAAAAGGTGAATTTAAAGATACGAGTCGTGAAGGTTACTTAACCGCACATAATATCAGCGCGTACTCATTAGTTGCCGTTTCACGTGCAGCAGAGCCGTTAATGACAGAAGGTGCAAGCATTGTTACACTCACATACCTTGGTGGTGAACGTGTCGTTCAGAACTACAACATCATGGGTGTCGCTAAAGCTAGTCTTGATGCATCGATGAAGTATTTAGCAAATGACTTAGGTAAACAAAACATTCGTATCAACGCCATTTCAGCCGGACCAATCCGGACATTATCGGCTAAAGGTGTGGGTGACTTTAATAAAATCTTAAAAGATATCGAAGAAAAAGCACCACTAAGACGTACGGTCACTCAAGAGGAAGTCGGTTCAAATGCTTATTACTTACTCAGTGACTTATCAAGCGGTGTCACAGGTGAGATTATTCACGTTGACTCTGGCTATAGTATTTTAGGTTTGGTTTAATTCATTTACCCTATTTTTTATCATCATAGACAAAAGCTTAACCGGTTAGGGTTAAGCTTTTTGCGCTATACATATAAAACGAACGACCGCATCTCTTGTGTACCCTCTGCATAGACTGATGGTGAGGAGGGGAAAGATAATGAAGAAAAAGTGGGTATCATTAAATCAATTAGAAACGTTAGAGCAATACATGAATGACAGGCAGAAAGCAGAGGCTGAGGACACGGTCGTTGAAGAAGTCGCGTTACGACCACTTAAAGACCAGGTACAATTAGCGAATGACCAAGTCATCAGTGAACTAAAAAGCTTAGTAAAGCCGACGCGCCTCAATTTAAAACATGAGATAAGGTTAAAATTATTTAATGGTGAGGAGATGATTGGAACACCCGTATCTATTGATGAAGAAACGTTAATGTTTGATTTATTAAGAAAACAGGTGACCATTCCTTTATCAGATATCGAATCTTTCCGCATTTTAGGCATTAAGTAACCCCACAATGAAGCGTTGTGGGGTTTTTTAGCTTACAAGGCGCGAATGGCGGGTAAGCATGTAATATGGCAAAAACACTCAGGATCCACTGTAATGCAGACGCCTGTACCACGTAATTTTTCTGTTTTTTGTTCAACAGGTGAAGCGGGATCTAATACTTCTTGACAGTGGTCACGTAATAGTTCTAGAATGCAACAGTGACGCTCGACTGATTTTACTCGGAAGTAGTAGCTTGAGAAGACATGTTCAATTTTTTTCGGTTTAGCTCCGTATCCTTTAAACGGTTGACAATTACGGCAGTATAATAACACGGGGACAGTATCATAGTGACAGCCGTCATGATGTGAACCGAATAAATCTGAAATAGACTGTTCGCAGCTCGAATCACATTGACAAGGACCAAGTTTGTTTTGTGCTTCTGCAATTTCGCGTAAAACATTTGTTACACAGTGATCGCCTTCAAATGAAGTTCCACAAGCCATAAGAAATCTCCTCTCTCTTTCAGTTAACCACTAAGGTTACTGATAGTATATGACGTGAGAGAAGAAGTGTTAATGGTCAAAAGCGTTTCTTTTTATTTATAATCGGGTATAATATAATTAATAGAAGGTTTTTCATTTGTGATGGTTAAAAGGAGATGAGGACGATGGGATATGTACTTCCGATTGATCAATATGTCTATCAGGCTTATCATAACCGCGTGATTGGTCAAGAGGTTGAGCCTTTTAAGCTCGACCAACTTGAACGTGTCCCATCGATTGAAGGGAAGCATCACTCAGGTCAATCAATTGACCGACATCTCTTCAATCAATCTAAAGAAGAGAAAGGCCAACGGTTTAATCGCGAAAGTCAATCATCACTTCAAAAATTGCAACAAGAACTGACGGGAAAAGGTCAATATATTGACGCATTTATTTAATGAAAATGAGCCTAACGCCACTGGATGGCTAACGGCTCATTTTTTGTGTATTCGCAGCTGAAAATTTTCTCGTAATCGGTGATGCCTTGCTTTTTTAAGGTGCGCTTTAACCAGGCATCGTCCTTGTTAATCACACGTAAATTATTATGAATAATTTCCCCGTCATTAATTAAATTGACCGGTAGGGCTTTTAGTTGATCTGTTTTCTTAAGCACCGAGTTCTAAAATCGCCACATTGACATCTTTTATTTGAAACACATCTTTCATCCGTAGTAAATGTTGTAGTTGATTAAAGTCAAGACGGTTACGTTTCATCATCTCACGATCAAGTTTTCCATTTTCAATAATAATATCGGGTTTCCCTTCTAACAAATGCCGTGTGCCTTTAAACTTTTGCGTAATAATTTCTATAATCATCATCAAACCGCCCCAAGTAAATAGTGCAAAGATGACCTTTAATAAATTTGTCTCTGGATCATATAACGCATTCCCGACAAATTCCCCGAGGATAAGGGCTGAAATAAAGTCAAAAGCAGTCAGTTGCCTTATTTGAGTCTTCCCTAACACTTTAGTGACAAATAGTAATAAGATAAAACCAGCAGTGGTTTTAAAAAATAGCTCAAGCCATACCATGAAAAATCCCTCCCTTGATAGTATGACCAAGTAAGGGAAGGAGTATGCTTAAATTATAAGGTTTTTTCCATCGCGACATGGGCGATGTTTGCTTCAAAAAACTCATCTGAGGTCACCACGTAGCCGAGTTGTTGGTAAAAACCTGTCGCCTGTTTTTGTGCGTGTAAGGTGCTGACCGTTAAACCTGCTTGTTTCATAAATCCCTCTGTTTCAAGCATCAGGTTTTTTCCTAGATGTTGTCCCCGGTAAGCTTTTAAAACGGCCATACGTTGGATTTTTCCTTTATGTTTGGTTGGGGTAAACCTGAGGCAAGCGACAGGCCTATCGTTGATATACCCGACCACATGTGTCGCCACGTCGTCAAGCGCATCGCGTTCGATCGAGGCATCGACACCTTGTTCTTTCACAAAGACGTCATGACGGACAGTGTAGGCATCTTGTATTTGTTGGTCGGTTGTTGCTTTTATAATATTCACAAGTAATTCCCCCTAAATGAACTCATCACCTTTTGTTTTCTATTGGTTGATTTTTTTACGTCCAGATACATTGATCAATAAACCAGAAGTAATCATCATAATGACAAGAGAAGTCCCGCCGTAGCTGACAAACGGTAACGGAATCCCGGTAATTGGCATAAGGCCAGACATCGCTCCGAGATTAATGACCGCTTGAATAATGATTTGAAAAGTAATTCCGAGCGCAAGCAACCGGTAATAATCGTTATAAGCTTCATTGGCAATTTTTATTCCGCGGAATAAGATCACTAAATAACAACCAACCACGATTGTTATACCAATTAGTCCAAGTTCCTCAACAATAACGGACATAATAAAATCCGTGTGAGCTTCTGGTAAATAGCCAAGCTTTTGCACACTGTTACCGAGTCCGGCCCCAAGCAATCCGCCTGAAGCAATCGAGACATAAGAACTGGCAAGTTGGTAACCTGCTCCTTGCAAGTCTTCAAATGGATTCATAAAAGAGGTGATCCGCTTAATCCGGTAAGGTTCAATATAAGCAAATAACGCAGCAAGCCCACTACCTGTTATCATCAAGCCAATGATATGGCGCACTTTTACACCACTAAAGATAATAATCGCCCCACAGATTGCGAGTAAGTGAATAGTTGTGCCAAGGTCAGGTTGTAACATGATTAATAGTGCTACGCCCGCAAAGACAACCAGTGGTGGCATGACGCCGTAAACAAAGTTATTAAAATACTCTTTCCGCTGGGAATAAAATTTTGCGAAATAGATGACCATAAAAATCTTGACGATTTCTGATGGTTGAAAAACAACGCCTAAATTAACCCAACGTTTGGAGCCATTGCGCACAACACCGAGTTGTGGTGTTAATACAAGGATCAACAACAGAACACTGATAAGAATGAGCCAAGGACTTAGTTTGCCGGCAAATTTCAATGAGACAAAGCTACTAATAAACATAAGCACAAGTCCACCGATAAAAAAGATCAGTTGGCGTCTAAAAAAATGTAAACCATTATGATAATCGAGCTCGCCAAGCGTATAACTTGATGTATACACCATAATGAGCCCAAAGATAGATAAAATGAGTATCGCGCCGATTAAAATAAAATCGAACTGTTTTATTCTCTCTAACATAAAAACCCCTCTATTCTTCCTCATCATTTCCAAACATATAAGATTTCGTTCGGAGATGAACACTCGTCACGAGCCCAATCGCTAACATATTCGTCAGTAGCGCACTGCCACCATAACTCACAAACGGTAAAGCTAAACCCGTAATCGGCATGAGTCCAATGGTCATACCGATGTTTTGAAAGATTTGAAACGTTAAGAGCGCAATAACTCCCACACAAATATACATACCGAACAATGAATTTGCTTGTAAGGCAATCGTAATAATCCGGTAAATCAATAGGAAAAACAAGACAACGACAAGACTCGTCCCAATAAAGCCGAACTCTTCACCGATGACCGCAAAGATAAAGTCGGTATGGGCTTCAGGGATATGGCCGCTTTGTACTTGATACCCTTCCTTAATGCCTGAGCCTGACAGCTGGCCAGAGCCTATGCCAAGAAGGGCTTGCTGGAGCTGGTAACCGAAACCACGGGAGTACCCTTCTGGGTCTAGCCAACCATAAATACGCGCCATCTGGTGGGCCGCAACGAAACTTTCTAATATATCACGCTGATAGAGAAATAAGTAGACCAGTGTACCAATCCCGGTAATTCCTGTGGCAACTAGTATGCCTAATAATTTTAAAGATAAGCTTGATATTAATAGTAACGCCGCGACTGAAAAAAGAATCATTAACGTCGTACCTAAATCGGGTTGTTGCCAGATCAAATATAACGGAATTATTGTGAAAAATAATATTTTAGTTAGAGCCCAAAGGCTCGGCTTAAAATCTAATCGGTATTTACCGATCTTACTGAGAATCATCGCAATATGTAAGACTAGAAAGATTTTCATAAATTCAGATGGCTGTAGTTCTGTCACACCAACATCAATCCAGCGTTTGGAACCGTTCCGTTCAACCCCGATGAATTCAACTAAAACGAGAAAAGCAATACTGCCTAAATAAAAAAGCCATGTCCATCTTTCTAATAATTCAAAGTCGAAAAAGGCAACGACCATCATGACCAGTAGTCCTAAGACAATAAAGACAAGTTGCCGTTTAATAAAATAAGTAGGATCTCCGGAAGCGTATTGACCAGAGCCACTATAAATCGCAAGTAAGCTGATTGTAAATAAACAGCCTAAAATAAAAACAATCGTATAATCGATTGGGAGTTTCTTCTGCATAACCATTCCTCATTTTCTAATGAATTGCTTAAATTTAAAAAAGTGCATCTTCACCTATCATACCAAAAAAC
>JBNJFJ010000036.1:0-17312 GCA_051746745.1 Bacillota bacterium
CATGAATGAGAAACGATTAGGCACGTCACTACTTGCAAAAAAAACATTTGAGATTGAAAAACCTGAACCGGACTATAATACCGCTGGCGTTAATCCTGATACAGGACTCTATATCGTTGATAACGAAACATCGACGCTTGTCTATGTCAATAAGTACCGGGAGTTACCTGAAGGTTACACGCCGCCGGACTTAACGGAACCGGATGTGTTACATTATTCACCTGCAGGTGATAACCGCCGTTTATTAAGAGAAGAAGCCGCTAGAGCTTTGGAATCATTATTTAACGCGGCAAATAATGACGGTCACTCGTTAGTGGCTGTCTCTGGTTACCGTTCGTATGAACGGCAACGTGCGATTTATGAAAGTAATGTCGCAAGTAAAGGACAAGCCCATGCCGATCAGTTTTCAGCCAAGCCAGGGACAAGTGAACACCAAACCGGTCTGGCGATGGATGTGACGGTCCAAGGGAACGATCAAGTGTTACTAACTCAATCGTTTGGTGACACAGAAGCGGGGCAATATATAAAAGAACATGCCCATAAATATGGTTTCATTATCCGTTATCCAGAGGGAAAAGAAACCATCACCAGCTACAGTTATGAACCGTGGCACTTGCGTTATGTCGGTGAAGATGTCGCGTCAGATATTTATCAGAATGAATGGACGCTTGAAGAATATTTTGGTTTTGATTATCCAGGTAGTGAACGCTAAGTCACTACCTGTTTTTTGTGCTATAATATGACTTTAGAAGACACATTATTCTGTCAATAAGACAGAAGGAACTAAAGCTATATTTACTTTCTCAAAAGAAAAAAGACAAAAAACAAAACAGACAAAGAAAAAGGAGTGGTCAGCGATGAGAAAAGTGCGTGATGCCTTTGGAGAAATGGAAGTTAGCGATGATGTCTATTACGGCGCGCAGACAAAGAGAAGTTTAGAAAACTTTCCGATTGGTACAGAAACAATGCCTAAACGGCTCATTGAAGCGTTCGTAATGTTAAAACGTGCCGCCGCTAAAGCAAATCACACCTTAGGTGTACTACCAAAAGAAACGAGTGAGCGGATTGTCAAGGCGAGTGATCAGTGGTTACATCAACCCGATTATAAACATTTTCCGCTTGTTGTTTGGCAAACAGGCTCTGGGACTCAGACAAATATGAATGTGAATGAAGTGCTCAGTTTTTTAGCCTCAGATGAGACGGTTAGCTTACATCCAAATGATGACCTCAACCGTTCCCAAAGTTCAAATGATACCTTTCCGGCAGCAATGCATATTGCTACAACGATGGCAGTTACTGATCAACTCTTTCCCGCTTTACACCGGTTGATCCAGACGGTAAAAGAAAAACAAACCGCCTTTCAAGCTGTCGTCAAAATTGGACGCACTCACTTACAAGATGCGACACCTTTAACAGTAGGACAAGAACTGAGTGGCTACCTCGCCATGCTTGAAAAAACGGAACATATGTTACTGCAGGATATGGATGAATGTTTTGAACTGGCGATTGGCGGAACGGCTGTTGGGACAGGACTCAATGCGCCGGATGGTTTTGGTGAAGAAGTGGCCCATGAGCTGTCACGTTATACCGGTCTGCCGTTTAGAAAGACAGATAATCATTTTCACGGTTTAACGAGTCATGATCAACTCGTCCGGTTCCACGGAACAGTGAAGGCGCTGGCAATGGATTTATTTAAGATGGGGAATGATTTACGCTACCTGGCAAGTGGCCCACGGGCAGGGTACGGTGAGTATACGTTACCGGCCAATGAACCAGGGAGTTCAATTATGCCAGGGAAAGTGAACCCGACTCAAATTGAAGCGTTAACGATGGTCTGTAGCCAAGTGCTAGGCAATGATACGACGATTAGTTTTGCGGCAAGTCAAGGTCAGTTCCAACTGAATGTGTTTAAACCTGTGATTATTTATAACGTGCTTCAATCGATTGAATTATTGAGTGAGGCGATGGATAGCTTTAACTTACGTTGTTTATCAGGGTTAGAGATCAATGAAGACGTGATTGAAGAGAAAGTGAATCAATCACTCATGTTAGTTACCGCACTCAATCCGCACATTGGTTATGATAATGCGAGTGATATCGCCAAATATGCCCATCAACATGGGACCGATTTAAAAACGGCGGCTATCACGCTAGGGCATGTGACAGCGGAACAATTTGATCAGTGGGTAAAACCAGATCAGATGATTTAAGTTTGTCTGCTTTTAGTTACGCCGATATTTATAGAGGAAATAATGATGAGTGTTCGACATATAGACATGAAAGAAGGCGACTCCAAAGGAGTCGCCTCTTCATGTATATAAGGGGGTATACACTTATTTAATACGTAATTCAGAATCTTTGTCGAAGAAGTGGCACTTATGCATATCGAATGCTAACTTAAGTGACTCACCACCATTAATATCTGTACGTGAATCAACACGTGCAACAAAGTCTTGTTCATCTAATTTAGAGTATAGGTAAGATTCAGAACCCATTAATTCAGCTACTTCAATTTCAGCTGTTAATGTTGAACCTGGGTTAGCATCTACAAATACTGGCTCATCATGAATATCTTCAGGACGTACACCTAGAATAAGTTCTTTTCCGATGTAGTTTTGGTCACGAAGGACTTTCATTTTTCCTTCTGGTACTTCGATTAAAGTCTTAGGAGATAAACGGAAACCGTTCTCTTCTAATGAACCATGGAAGAAGTTCATCGCAGGAGATCCAATGAATCCACCAACGAAAACGTTGTTTGGCTTGTCATATACTTCTTTAGGTGCACCAACTTGTTGGATCACGCCGTCTTTAAGTACAACAAGGCGGGTTGCCATTGTCATCGCTTCTGTCTGGTCGTGTGTAACATAAATTGTTGTTGTTTGAAGACGTTGGTGTAATTTTTGGATTTCCGCACGCATCTGAACACGAAGTTTCGCATCAAGGTTTGATAACGGCTCATCCATTAAGAATACTTTCGCATCACGTACAATCGCACGACCTAATGCCACACGCTGACGCTGACCACCTGAAAGTGCTTTTGGTTTACGATCTAAGTAAGGTTCTAGACCTAAAATTTGAGCGGCGTTTTTAACACGACGGTCAATTTCGTCTTTTTTGAATTTACGTAATTTAAGACCGAATGCCATGTTGTCATAAACATTCATGTGTGGGTACAACGCGTAGTTTTGGAATACCATCGCGATATCACGGTCTTTAGGTGCCACGTCGTTCATTAATTTATCATCGATATAGAATTCACCAGCTGAGATTTCTTCAAGACCAGCGATCATACGAAGCGTTGTTGATTTACCACAACCAGATGGACCAACGAACACGATAAATTCTTTGTCTTTAATTTCTAGGTTAAAGTCGTCTACCGCTTTAATACCGTCTTTTTCATAAATTTTATCAATATGTCTTAAGCTTAATTCTGCCATTGTAATAGTTCCTCCTTAAATGTTTGAAAGCGTTTTTATTTGATGCCTTAAGTCTACAAAAAATAACGGCAATCGTAAATGGACAACGTGCACAAAGAAAAAATCGACAAGTTGTGCAACGCTTACATCAAGTGTGGTTCAGAGTGATTTTATGTACGATAAAAGCGTTATAACCGTTGATATATCAGGGGGTTCGTCAAAAGGCACAAAAAAAGATCTAGCGTTTGGCAAAGTGCCTAAGCTAGATCGATTTGACGTTTGAGGAGGAGGACTAAGTAAACCGCAATCGCACCTTCAAATTGTTTGACATCAACTTCCGTCTTTTCAACGAACTTATCAATTCGGTACTGTAAACTATTACGGTGCATATACATTTCTTTTGCGGCGAGAGAGGCATTAGAATTCGCTTCTAAGAATGTTTGAATTGTATGGAGAAGCTCCTCGTCTTTTATCGTTGACTTTAAAATCGACTCAATTAAAAACGTTAACGCCATCTGATCTTTCATGATGGTCATTAAATAAGGTACAGCTGAGACATACGTCATGACCGGTTTTGTATTGAAGTGCTGGATATGGTGGAATTGTTGATCCATCCACGCATGGTAATCATGTGCTTTCGTTAAGTCGCGTAAATACGGCCCGATAAAGAACTGGACATCAATAAAGAAATCGCTCGTAAAGACTTCAACCATTTCGAAGAAAGTAATCGCATCTTCTTCATCTGGTCGTTCTTCTTCAATAATTACCCCGTGCTTTTGACTTGAGAATAAAATGACCGGTTTATAAGAATACATGCCATAGACGGCTTCTCTAAAGTCGTTAGGGTCATCCGGTCCTTCTGACAGTGAAAAGTAAATAAACCGGTATTCTTTTGGTGCGGTGTGAATAAAGTTGGTGCCTTCAAAAATCCAATCATACCAAGATTGTTCGCGTTCGGTGACAGGTGGATAAGCACCGAGATAAGGCGTCAGTAACAAATCGAGTAAATCATGTTCTTTTTCATTGATTTCTGCTTCTAATATACCGAGTAGTTGATTGTCGGGGGTCATAAACCAACGGTACAATCCTTTACTCTGAGATTCTTCTTCGGTAATAAGACTTGGGTAGAGAGCTTTTAATCGTTTAATCATGTTAGGAATCCTTTCTTTCTATATAATGAATGTATGACTTGTAGATGGATGTCTGCTTAATTAACTCACAGCTTAAAACAACTATGAGGAACAAACGAAAATAACTGCTTGCTAGCATTATAACAAAAACAACTGACAAGAGGGAACCAATCACTAGAAAAGATTGGCTTTAATTAAAAATCCTCATGATTTACCGTTATTTTTTATAATTTCTCAACCGGTATCGTTTGGATTACGCTTAGAAGTTTGTTATAGTTATACAGGAAGTTAAAAGAAGGCCAATGATTGGTCAGTAAAAACTAGGAGGATTTTATAATATGTCTAACGTACAACAATCAGCAGAACAATTAGCGGATGCGATTCGCCAAAGTGAAGAATTTTCAACTCTTAAGGAAGCCTATGATGCGGTTATGAGCGATGAAATCGCTAAAAAAATGTTCGATGATTTCCGTAATACACAAATCGAATTACAACAAAAACAAATGCAAGGTCAAGAAATCACTGAAGAAGAAGTAGAACAAGCGCGTAAAGTTGTTGAAACAGTTCAACAACACGAAGCGATTTCTAAACTAATGGAAGAAGAACAAAAAGTGAACGAATTTATCAATTCTATTAGCCGTACAATTACAAAACCATTAGAAGAATTATATAACGAACAGTAAGTAAATGAATCGTCTGTCTCTTTTATTAGAGGGAGGCGATTTTTTTTGTTGTTTTCTCATGCTAGTGTATGAAATACGATAAAAAAAGCTAAGAGCCCTAGCTCTTAGCTTCTTCGTGTTAAGTTTTTCGTTATGATTATTTTTTCTCCATAACTTTGTCAATCAGACCGTATTCTAATGCTTTATTAGCCGTCATGAAGTTATCACGATCTGTGTCACGCTCGATGACTTCCATCGGTTGACCCGTACGTTCAGCAAGAATTTCGTTTAACTTCTTGCGCATTTCGATAATGCGGTTCGCGTGAATTTGAATATCAGAAGCTTGACCTTGCGTGCCACCTAATGGTTGGTGAATCATGACTTCTGAGTTAGGTAACGCATAACGTTTGCCTTTTGCACCAGCAGCAAGTAAGAAAGCCCCCATTGAAGCAGCCATACCAACACAGATGGTTGATACATCTGGTTTGATGAATTGCATCGTATCATAGATGGCCATACCAGCTGTGATAGAACCACCTGGTGAGTTAATGTAAATAGAGATATCTTTGTCTGGGTCTTCAGCTTCTAAGAAAAGAAGTTGAGCAACGATGGAGTTAGCGACATTGTCATCAATGCCAGAACCTAACATAATGATGCGGTCTTTTAACAGACGTGAATAAATGTCATACGCCCGTTCACCACGGTTTGTTTGTTCAATTACTGTAGGGATTAAATTCATATCTATTCCTCCTCTAAAAATAACTTTAAGTATGTGTATAAAGTTTATAAATATATCATAGCTAATAGGTCAAAAAAGGTCAAATAAAACACTGGTGCAGGTAATGATTTCTTCCTTTATTTCTTCCCAACTGCGTGGATGTATAAACTTCGTAAATATTATAACAGAGATGGGGGTGTTTTGCGTACGGATTCCACTCGCCATTGTTGAGATTTCTCTATACGATGGTGGATGGTAAAAGAAAGGATTGTATTTTTCGGTTATTTCGGTTATAATGATTTTTGTTCGATTTAAATATGCGCTCGTAGCTCAGGGGATAGAGCATCGGTTTCCGGTACCGTGAGTCGGGGGTTCGAATCCCTCCGAGCGCGCTCTTAGACAGATGTCCGCATCTGTCTTTTCTTATGTCTTATCGTAAATCAATAGGTTTTACAGAAAGTAAGGGGTGTACAATGAAAGTTATGTTATGGTTAGCTGTGTCTGTTTTATTGATTTGGGAGCTGGTGGAACTGCGAGATATTTTTGGGTATTCTCTTTTTATCCAAAACAGCTTGATTATTGTTTCAAGCAGTTATTTCTTTTATCTACTCGATGTTCACATCAGTCTAATGAAAATAAGACGACAACTCGCCATTCTTTTTAAAAAAACTTCTCATTAAAAAGAGGCGTCAACTGTGATCACGCAAAGTGATGGAACAAGTTGGACTCATATAAGAATGGTAAAAGGTTCATTGTTGTAGATGAGACTTGCTTTTTAGACCGCTTTAGGCCAATCGCCTGAGGCGGTTTAATTGCATGTTATGAAGTAAACTCAGCTTTTTTTACATTTTTGTTAAAAAACAAACATAGTTTAAAGGAAATTCGGGTATAGTGTATAAATGAGAGCAAAAGTCTCTAAAACAGGTTTAAAGGAGTGTTGTTTTATGCATCGAAAAGCTAATAAAACAAAGAAAGTCGCTATTGTCGGAACAGGGTTTGTCGGTTCAAGCTATGCGTATTCGTTAGTGAACCAAGGAACCGTCAGTGAGCTCGTATTGATCGACTTAAATAAAGAACGTGCAGAAGGTGAAGCGCAAGATTTAAATCACGGGGTACCGTTTGGTTCACCAATGAAAATCAAAGCCGGTGACTACGCAGACTGCCACAATGTTGATTTAGTTGTGATTACCGCTGGTGCCAATCAAAAACCGGGGGAAACAAGACTCGATCTTGCAAGTAAAAACGCAAACATTATGCGCGGTATTGTTAAAGAGATTATGGCATCTGGTTTTGATGGTATTTTAGTCATTGCATCAAACCCTGTTGACGTGATGACACATGTCGCTTACGAGGCATCGGGCTTACCGAAAGAACGCGTCATCGGTTCAGGTACCATTTTAGATACGGCACGTTTCCGTTACTTATTAAGTGATTACTTCCAAGTCGATTCTAGAAATGTTCACGCCTATATTGTCGGTGAACATGGTGATTCAGAATTACCGATTTGGTCACACGTCACGATTGGTGGTTTACCACTAAATGTGTATGGTAAGCTTAATAACTTCTATGAAGACCGCGATATGCAAGCAATCTTTGAAAATGTACGTGATGCGGCTTATCAAATCATTCAGAAAAAAGGCGCGACCTATTATGGCATTGGGATGGGACTAGCCCGCCTAACGAAAGCCTTACTCTATAATGAGAACTCGATTCTAACGGTATCAACTTATTTCGAGGGTGAATATGATATTGATGGTGTCTATATGGGAATTCCCGCTGTTGTCAATGCGAATGGGGTAAGAGAGATTCTACGCTTAAACTTATCTGACCGCGAACAACAGTTACTAGAAAACTCAGCAAAGATTTTAAAAGACATGCACGACAATTTAAAATAAGCGCATGTCAATGGATGAATAGATGTAAAGAGGCTGAAATTCAGCCTCTTTTTGCATCGCTTAAGTGATGACGTTTTGCTTTCTCTTAGATTTAAAACTTGTCAGGCGTCACGTTCTCTGATATTATTATGGTGTTGGGTATTTTTTTGGCCCTTGCGGGACAAAATGTTAACCACAGGGACGATTATCGTCCCAAGAGTATTGAAAGGGTGCGTTAAGATGCAAAAGCTCATTGAATTGCAACAAAAAATATGCCCTGATCTTATCGCAGTGATTGACCGGCGTTATCATTTGCTCCATACCATTCGTTATTATCAACCGATTGGTAGAAGAAGCTTAGCCATCGAGCTGATGTTAAAAGAACGGGAAGCTCGTTCTGAGATTGATAAGCTCGCGCAACTTGGTTTAGTTGAGGCGACACCAAAAGGTGTGATGCTGACGGTGATGGGACAAACGTTAGTCGATGAGTTTACACCATATTTCGAGGAATTACGAGGCTTTCGTGATCTTGAAATGAAAATTAAACAGACATTCGACCTAGAACGTGTTATAATTACACCTGGGGACAGTGATACTGACCCATGGGTGAAGGACGAACTAGGAAAACGTGCCGTGTCGTTTTTACAATCCCAACTCAATAACAAGCAGACCGTCGCTGTGACTGGTGGCACATCTATGGCCGCTGTGGCTAAAATGATGGCACCGACCGATTTAGGTAAAGGCTCAATGTTTGTCCCCGCTAGAGGAGGACTCGGAGAACGAGTTGAAAATCAAGCGAACACCATTTGTGCTGAAATGGCCAATAAAATGAAAGGCGATTATCGTTTGCTGTATGTACCGGACCCGCTCAGTGAAGAAACGTATCATTCGATTATTGAAGAGCCCGGTGTAAAAGAAACATTACATATTATAAAACAAGCGGATATCGTCATGCATGGTATTGGTGATGCTTTTACTATGGCGAAACGTAGAAAAGCAGAAAAAGATGTTTTAGCTAAGCTCGAATCGGGAAAAGCAGTAAGTGAGGCCTTTGGTTATTATTTTGACCAAAATGGTCGAATCGTACACAAAGTGCGAACAGTAGGTATGCAATTAGAAGACTTGTCTCATATTAAGACAGTTGTTGCGATTGCTGGCGGTCATTCAAAGGCAAAAGCGATTGAGTCTTATTTTAGACAAGGAAAAAGTAATGTCCTGATCACAGATGAAGGGGCAGCAACAGCATTAATAAAGGGCTTATAGTCCTTTAGATAAAATTTTAAACAATACTAAGGAGGAAATACGTATGACTGTAAAAGTAGGTATTAATGGTTTTGGTCGTATCGGCCGCTTAGCTTTCCGTCGTATTCAAGAAGTAGAAGGAATTGAGGTAGTAGCAATCAACGACTTAACTGACGCTGACACACTTGCTCACCTTTTAAAGTATGACACAACTCAAGGTCGTTTCAATGGCGATGTTGAAGTTAAAGATGGTGCTTTCACTGTTAACGGTAAAGACGTTAAAGTATTAGCTAACCGCAACCCTGAAGAATTACCTTGGGGTGACTTAGGTGTTGAAATCGTACTTGAGTGTACTGGATTCTTCACTTCAAAAGAAAAAGCTGAACTTCACCTTAAAGGTGGCGCGAAGCGTGTTGTAATTTCTGCTCCAGGTGGAAATGATGTTCCAACAATCGTTTATAACGTAAACCATGACATCTTAACAGGTGACGAAACAGTGATCTCTGGTGCTTCATGTACTACTAACTGTTTAGCTCCTATGGCTGACACATTAAACAAAGAATTCGGTATTGCTGAAGGTCTTATGACTACTATTCACGCTTATACTGGTGACCAAAACACATTAGATGCACCACACTCAAAAGACTTACGTCGTGCGCGTGCAGCAGCAGCTAACATCGTGCCTAACACAACTGGTGCTGCGAAAGCAATTGGTCTAGTAATTCCTGAACTTAAAGGTAAATTAGATGGTGCAGCTCAACGTGTTCCAGTTCCAACTGGTTCATTAACTGAGTTAGTGACTGTATTAAACAAAGAAGTTTCTGTAGAAGACGTTAACGCAGCAATGAAAAAAGCAGCGAACGAATCTTACGGTTACACTGAAGATCCAATCGTATCTTCTGATGTTATCGGTATTTCTTACGGTTCATTATTTGATGCAACTCAAACAAAAGTAATGTCTGTAGATGGCAAGCAATTAGTTAAGACAGTATCTTGGTATGACAATGAAATGTCTTACACTGCACAATTAGTGCGTACATTAGAATACTTCGCTAACCTTTAATTTTTAGCGAGCTAACTAAACAAGCAGTCCATTAGCGGGAAGCGTTCGCGCTTTCCGCTTTTAATTTTCACTAGGAGGATTATCCAATATGGCGAAAAAAATTGTAACTGATTTAGCTGTTGCCGGCAAAAAAGTACTCGTACGTGCTGATTTTAACGTACCGATGAAAGACGGTAACATTACAAACGATGACCGTATCGTTCAAGCTCTTCCAACAATCAAACACTTACTAAAAGAAGAGGCAAAAGTGGTTGTATTCTCTCACTTAGGTCGTGTAAAAGAAGAAGCTGATAAAGAAGGTAAATCACTGAAGCCTGTGGCGGATCGTTTATCTGAATTATTAGGTCAAGACGTCACATTCGTACCTGAAACTCGTGGAGAAGCATTAGAAAACGCAATTGACAAATTAGGCAATGGCGATATTTTAATGTTTGAAAACACACGTTTTGAAGATATTGATGGTAAGAAAGAAAGTAAAAACGATCCTGAATTAGGTAAGTACTGGGCAAGTCTTGGTGACTTATTCGTTAACGATGCTTTTGGTACAGCTCACCGTGCGCATGCATCGAACGTAGGGATTGCTTCAAACGTTGAATCAGCTGCTGGTTTCTTAATGGAAAAAGAAATCCGTTTTATCGGTGATTCAGTGGATAACCCAGAACGTCCATTTGTCGCTATTTTAGGTGGCGCAAAAGTAAGTGATAAAATCGGTGTGATTGAAAACTTACTTACTAAAGCAGATAAGATTCTTATCGGTGGCGGTATGGCTTACACATTCTACAAAGCACAAGGCCTGGATATCGGCTCTTCATTACTTGAAGAAGATAAATTAGATCTTGCGAAAGATTTACTTGCACGTGCTGATGGTAAAATTATTTTACCAGTCGATACAATGGTTAACACAGGCTTCTCTGAAGAGGGCGATGTGAAAGCTGTTGATGCTGATGCGATTCCTGATGGCTACATGGGTCTTGATATCGGTCCTAAATCAGTTACGCAGTTCGAAAATGAACTAGAAGGTGCGAAAACTGTCGTATGGAACGGACCTATGGGTGTGTTTGAAATGGAAGCATTCGCACAAGGGACAATCGGCGTATGTAAAGCGATTGCTAGCCTAAATGACGCAACAACCATCATCGGTGGTGGTGATTCAGCAGCAGCTGCGATGAAGTTAGGCTTTGCTGATGACTTCTCACACATCTCAACAGGTGGCGGTGCATCACTGGAATATCTAGAAGGTAAAGAACTACCTGGTTTAGCTGCGATCAGCAACAAGTAAGGTAGAATAATAAGCTCACTGATTAGTCAACTAATCATAGACGAAAGGGAAGAGATTATGCGTAAACCAATTATTGCAGGAAACTGGAAAATGAATAAAACATTAGCAGAAGCGAAAAGCTTTGTCGCTGATACAAAAAACAACGTGCCAGCAAGTGACGCAGTAGATTCAATCATCTGTGCACCTTTCCCATTCCTTCACGCATTAGTGGAAGATACAAAAGGAACAGATTTAAAAATCGCTGCTCAAAACATGCACTTTGAAGAAAGTGGTGCGTTTACAGGTGAAGTTTCACCAGCGGTCTTAAAAGACTTAGGTGTGACTTACGTCGTACTTGGACACTCTGAGCGTCGTGAAATGTTCAACGAAACAGATGAATCAGTCAACAAAAAAGCAAAAGCTGCTTTTAACTATGACTTAACACCAATCATTTGTGTAGGTGAAACATTAGAGCAACGCGAAGCAAACCAAACAATGGACTTAGTTGCTGATCAAGTAACAAAAGCACTTGACGGTTTAACAGAAGACCAAGTGAAACAATCTGTGATTGCTTATGAGCCAATCTGGGCAATCGGTACAGGTAAAACAGCGACATCAGAACAAGCAAACGAGGTATGTACACACGTACGTAAAACCGTTGCATCTGTTGTCTCAAGTGATGCTGCTGAAGCTGTCCGCATTCAATACGGCGGTAGTGTAAAACCAGCAAACATCGATGAACTATTGCAACAATCTGATATTGATGGTGCGTTAGTTGGAGGCGCGAGCCTTGAAGCTGATTCATTCCTCAAATTAGTGGAGGCGGGCAAATAATGAGTCAAGACAAATTAGCAGCATTGATTATTCTTGATGGTTATGCCCTACGTGATGAGGTTGTTGGAAATGCGGTTAAGCAAGCCAACACACCAAACTTTGATCGTTATTGGAACAACTATCCGCATAACCAACTGACGGCTTCTGGAGAAGCTGTTGGTTTACCAGATGGTCAAATGGGTAACTCAGAAGTGGGTCACTTAAACATCGGTGCGGGTCGGATTGTCTACCAATCACTCACACGTGTAAACCTTTCGATTCGTGAGCGTGACTTCTTTACCAATGAACAACTTGTTCAAGCGGTAGAGAACGCCAAAGAAGACGGTAAGGCGCTTCACATTTTCGGTTTACTATCTGACGGCGGCGTTCACTCTCACATTGACCACCTTTTTGCAGTCTTAGAACTTGCAAAAGAAAAAGGACTTGAAAAAGTTTACGTACATGGCTTCTTAGACGGCCGTGACGTTGGTCAAAAATCAGCGAAGCAGTATATCGAACAAGCTCAAAGTAAAATGGATGAACTTGGCGTGGGTCAATTCGCGACGATCTCTGGTCGTTACTATGCGATGGACCGCGACAAGCGTTGGGAACGTATTAAGCTTGCGTATGACGCGATTGCTTATGGTGAAGGCAAGACATCAACTGATCCACTACAAGTCGTAGAAGAAGCGTATAGTGAAGACGTGTATGATGAATTTGTCATTCCAACGGTTATTACAGATGACGCAGGTGAGCCGGTTGCAAAAATGCATTCAGGCGATTCAGTTATCTTCCATAACTTCCGTCCTGACCGTGCGATTCAAATTTCGCAAAGTTTTGCGAACAATGACTTTAACGAATTTGACCGCGGCGAAGACGCACCAAAAGATTTATTCTTCGTATCATTCATGAAATACAGTGATACAGTCAATAGTAACATTGCGTACCCACCAACTGACCTTAAAAATACAGTCGGTGAAGTACTGCAAGACAATAAACTTAACCAATTACGTATTGCCGAAACGGAAAAATATCCACACGTGACTTTCTTTATGAGTGGTGGCCGTGAAGCAGAATTTGAAGGGGAAAAGCGAATCTTAATCAATTCGCCAAAAGTCGCAACGTACGACTTACAACCTGAAATGAGTGCGTATGAAGTAACCGACGCATTACTGAAAGAATTAGATGAAGGCAACCAAAATGCGATCATCTTAAACTTTGCTAACCCTGATATGGTTGGACACTCAGGTATGCTTGAACCGACAATCAAAGCGATTGAAACGGTTGATGAATGCTTAGGTAAAATCGTAGATAAGATCATTGAAAAAGGTGGACACGCCATCATCACCGCTGATCACGGTAACTCTGATGAAGTTGTCTCACTTGATGGTAAGCCAATGACTGCTCACACAACCAATCCTGTTCCAGTTATTGTGACTAAAGACGGCATTGAATTGCGTGATGGCGGTATCCTAGGAGACTTGGCCCCAACATTACTCGATCTTTTAAACGTTGACCTACCGGAAGAAATGACTGGTAAGTCACTTATTAAGTAAGTTTTTTATCATGTATTGATTCGAATCAATGTTTAAAAACAATAAACTAGACCTATACTATATTAAAAACAAAAAGGAGTTTTACAATCATGCCATACATTACAGACGTATATGCTCGCGAAGTCATGGACTCACGCGGTAACCCAACAGTAGAAGTAGAAGTTTACACAGAATCAGGTGCGTTTGGTCGCGCTTTAGTACCAAGTGGTGCATCAACTGGTGAATATGAAGCAGTTGAACTACGTGACGGCGACAAAGACCGTTTCTTAGGTAAAGGTGTTCTTAAAGCAGTAGAAAACGTAAACGAAGTTATTGCACCTGAATTATTAGGTTTTGACGTAACGCGTCAAGTTGTGATTGACCGTTTACTTATGGAATTAGACGGTACACCAAACAAAGGTAAATTAGGCGCTAACGCTATTTTAGGTGTTTCTATGGCTGTAGCACGTGCAGCAGCTGACCACTTAGGTGTTCCTTTATACACTTACCTTGGTGGATTCAACGCAACAGTACTTCCAACACCAATGATGAACATCTTAAACGGTGGTGAGCACGCTGACAACAACGTTGATATTCAAGAATTTATGATTATGCCTGTAGGCGCGCCTACATTCAAAGAAGCACTACGTATGGGTGCTGAAATCTTCCACAACTTGAAGAAAGTACTTTCTTCAAAAGGTTACAACACAGCTGTAGGTGACGAAGGTGGTTTCGCACCAAACCTTAAGTCAAACGAAGAAGCTTTATCTACAATCATCGAAGCAATCGAAACAGCTGGTTACAAGCCAGGTGAAGAAGTTCAATTAGCAATGGACGTTGCTGCTTCTGAGATCTACGAAGATGGTAAATACAACCTTAAAGGCGAAGGCGTTGTTCGTACGTCAGCTGAAATGGTTGACTGGTATGCAGAAATGTGTGACAAGTACCCAATCATCTCAATTGAAGATGGTCTTGACGAAAACGACTGGGATGGTTTCAAACTTCTTACTGACCGCCTAGGTGACAGAGTTCAATTAGTAGGTGACGATTTATTCGTAACAAACACTGAAAAATTAGCTGAAGGTATCGAAAAAGGTATCGGTAACTCAATCTTAGTTAAAGTTAACCAAATTGGTTCATTAACTGAAACATTTGAAGCAATCGAAATGGCGAAACAAGCTGGTTACACAGCTGTTATCTCACACCGTTCAGGTGAAACTGAAGATACAACAATCGCTGACATCGCTGTTGCGACAAATGCTGGACAAATCAAAACAGGTGCTCCTTCACGTACTGACCGTGTTGCTAAATACAACCAATTATTACGTATCGAAGACGAACTTGTTGAAACAGCTAAATATGCTGGAAAAAGC
Source organism: Bacillota bacterium (assembly GCA_051746745.1). Lineage (GTDB taxonomy): Bacteria > Bacillota > Bacilli > Bacillales > Amphibacillaceae > Halolactibacillus. The sequence goes on from JBNJFJ010000036.1 coordinate 15,085, forward strand.
GCATTCTATAACTTACGCTAATCAGATGTAAGTAAAGATGAATAATGAAAGAGCCTAGTCCATTGACTAGGCTTTTTTGTTTGAGATCATAATCGGATAACTACTTACGTTTAATATTAAATATGTACAAATTTAAAATGTTATTATGTAATAATGATTAAACAATGTTAGTATGTTATAATATATTTAATGGTATCATTATAGTATATAAGTTAAGCGTATCGTATTTGATATAGAAGGAGGTTTGGGTAATGAGTAAAAATTTAGAAAGAAAAATCACTAAGGTCGGAAATAGTTTTGCTGTAACGCTGTCTCAAGATGTTTTAAAACACTTAAAAGTGACGCAGGGAGACGAAGTGAAAATTTCATTAGAGGACGATGGTCAAATCATGATTAAAAAAACAGTAAAGATGGATTTTTTAGATCAAGATTTTTATGATGGTCTTCAAGATTTGTTCGATAATTATGATGATACGTTAAAAAACTTGGTGGAAAGATAAGATGAGATATTTAACTGGGAAAGAAATCATTTTGTTGAATTCACTTTTAATTAAGCGCTATTCCCCAAATGAAATGGTAGGAGTCAAAGATTACTCGCTATTAATGAGTGCCGTCGAACGACCAAAGCAAACTGTATTTAAATCAGAGGCTTATCCGACCATTTGGACTAAAGCAGCAGCTTTATATTCAAGTATTGCTCAAAATCATGCTTTTTTTAATGCAAATAAACGAACAGCTTTTGCATCAATGAAACAATTTTTATGGATGAATGGCTATCGCTTTTGCATTAATCAACGCGAAGCAGAGGACTATACTGTAAATATCGTTGTTGAGAAATTTGAAATCAATGATATCGCAATATGGATAAAAAATCATTCAGTCATGAGAGAGTGAAACAATCTTATCCATTGTATTTTGACAATAGATTTTCGAAATTTCTTTAAAGTCCTGAATTGTAAAGTCAAATGACAAAATCAAATTTTAAAAGTTTTCAATTTCATAACAATTACTTTTCTCCTCTTGTCATGATTACTAATTTAAGTGATAATGAAAACATTGCTTTACTATTTAGGGGGAGATTATTTGTCGTATTTACCATTTGGCTTTTTCGTGTTGTTGCCAATTTTTTTAATCATTTATATTGCGTTAAGACAATTAAACAACCCCCGCTTAAAACGCCGGTTATTTAATGGGGTCATGTTGGGTTATCTCTTGATTTTAAGTTACTTGATTTGGTTTAGAGGACTTGGGGATGCGCGTGACGCGCTTCAAATAAATTTGGAGCCGTTTGAGACAATTAAACTTTATTTACGCGCATATAGGCAAGAGACGTTATCATTTGAGATTATTATTGTGAATCTTGTCGGCAATGTGGTGATGATGTTTCCGCTTGGTTTTTGGTTATATGTGAAACCGTATAGTTGGTTTAGAAAGTTATTATTTATTGTGTTAGTGCCGGTGCTATTTGAAGGCGGCCAGTACCTTTTGCATCAACTTCATATGGTCTCACGGTCCGTTGATGTAGATGATTGGATTTTAAATAGTTTAGGGATCTATTTAGGCTTGTTACTAAATATGGGGCATGAACAATTATTATCGAAACTATTGCATCAAACAAAGTACAAAGAAACCAAAAAGTCAAACCAACATAGTATTTAAAAGCGTCGGTATCATTCATAAGAATGACATCGACGCTTTTTGTATTAATAGCCTAACGTATCAGCATCTTTTAACGAACTTAGGCAAGAAGTCTCCTTCCTCAAGCTCCGTCAGGAGCTAGGTGGGAGATGAATTGCCAATTGTTGTTATAATTTTTCACTGTCACATCTTTGAAACCGACTTGTTTGTATGTCTTTCCCGGTTTTGTGATATAGACATTGTGGATGTCTTTGATATAAAGACCAGTGGTGGTAAATCCGCTAACAAAGCCGATTTTCCCAAAAATGCGTACAGTGTCATTCAAATGAATACCTTTCATTTCTTTTGTATTTTTCTTGTTGCGTTTTTGTGTAAGGTTTTTGTTCTTCCGACCTTTTCTAGCTGTCGCTTCATGTAAAGAACGTTTTTTCTTTCTGAATTGCTTGATATAAAATATCGTATGTGGATTTTCTTTGATATGTTGAATGCCTGATATGGCAATCGCATCATTATAATGTGTCTTCTCTAGATGAAGTGCTTTTCTTCTTGGCGTTGTTTCAGAACCGTAGATGATTCTAGCATCAGGATAT
>JBNJFJ010000037.1:0-8064 GCA_051746745.1 Bacillota bacterium
TGATGATACAAACGTTACATTTTTACGCTATAATGGAAATTAAAGTGTTGCGAGCGACTTATGAGTCACTTGTGAAACAAAATTAACGTGTGCTTTCATTGGAGGAATGATGATGACGTTACTTCATCCTTGTTTAATGTTTAGTGGAAAAGCCGAACAAGCAATGCGCTTTTATGTTAGTGTGTTTAAAGAATCAGATATTTTAGAGCTCATGCGCTACGGGCACGGAGAAGAAAAAGATCGAGAGAAAATCTCTCGCGGCGTTATTCGGATACATAATCAAACCGTCCTTTGTTTTGATAGTATTGTTGATCACAACTTTTCCTTTACGCCAAGTGCTTCGCTAGTAATAGAATGTGCCGCGTTAGCCGAGTTAAACAACTTGTATGATGCGTTAGTTGTCAATGGGGAAGTACTCATGCCGCTCGACACGTATCAACGCCACCAACACATGGTCTGGTTTAACGACCAGTTTGGTGTCAGTTGGCAACTGATCTATTTTGGCAAGTAGATGTTTTACAGTAGGGGAAATTATGTTATAATTTGCTAAACAACTAAATAAGTGTTTATCACGAGTGAACGAGAGATCTGGCTCTATGACTTCACGGCAACCTACATCAGTAAGGTGCCCCAACCAGCAAAGCAGAAGGCTTTGGATGATGAATGTTCGTTAAATGATTAACACGCATTCAAACGTTGAATGCGTGTTTTCGTCTTTCATCGCCTTTCTCATCACTTCGTTTCATAAGGAAAAAAGAAAGGGGAAAGAAGATGACTCAACATGACGTAACAACGGCTATCCTTTCAAAACGTTTTGATAAGGAGCCAAAAACAAATGCCGTCTTTCACTTAATCGATCATCATTTAGAATTAGGACATGAGGATGTGTATTGTTTGATTGACTCCAGTCAGGGGAGTCAGGTTCTCACCTTCGGTGACTTTTATGTAGCCATTAATCATTACAGTGCCATTTTGAAGCTGAACGGGGTCGATCAGAAAGATAAAGTGCTCATTCTACTTGAACCCGGTACACTGTTTCAACAAGTGCTCCTTGCGGTTGTGCGCTTAGGGGCGATTGCGGTGGTGTGTGATCTTGAGAAAAGCACGGTCACGGATGTGAGTGAAAAAGAGCAAGTGAAAATTATCGTGACTAATTACAATTTAAGAGCTTTCATTGATGTGAACCAACTGTCAGCTCTACAACAGGTCGTACTGACTGAACATATGAATCAATTACCACAGACAACAGATACGATTAATGTGACCTGGGTTGAAGCTAGTCAACCGGTAGTAAAGATCTATCACAAAGACGCGTGTTTATGTTACCGGCATGGCCATGTCTCTTATGTTGCTGACATGGCTGAAGCCTACTTAATCCAAACAGAAGAAACCGTCCTTGTTCCGGCATTCACCCATACACATCCACTGTTTTACTGGCTCGCCTGGGTCAAATGTGCAGGCGTTTATATTGGCCCAGTCGAAGCAAAGACGGTGGAGCAATTAAAAGGATTTGTCGCTTTAATTGATGAAGGCACTTTTGAAGATGCGATTAAAGCAAATTGTGAATTAGAAGTTCTTGGTTTTGATCAACAAAAACTCGTCGACTTATTGTATGCATGTGCATAGGACTATCATGGTAACTACGTTTTTAATTCTAATTGTAACGCGAAGAGAGAAGGGCATCAGTCAAATCGTGTAAGGGGATACAAAAAATAAAATTAAATTAACATAAAAGTTTGAAAATTCAGCCTGTGCACGTTATAGTTAAAGAAAAAGGAATGGAGTGAACGTGATGGAGAAAGATTTACGCATTAAGAGTCATGTCTTTGATGAAACAACACGGGCACCAAATCGTGCGATGTTACGGGCGGTTGGGTTAACCGATCAATCCTTTAAACAACCAATGATAGGTATTGCGAGTACATGGAGTGAAGTGACCCCATGTAACATTCATTTAAATAGTTTAGCTGAAAAAGTAAAAGAAGGGGTCGTTAAAAACGGAGCGACGGGGATGATCTTTAACTCAATTACGGTCTCTGATGGTATTTCAATGGGGACGCAAGGGATGCGATTTAGCTTACCAAGTCGAGATGTCATTGCTGATTCGATTGAAACGGTGATTCAAGCTGAGAATTTAGATGCTTACGTGGCCATTGGTGGCTGTGATAAGAATATTCCTGGCTGTATGATTGCGATTAGTCGGACTGAAGTGCCGGCCGTGTTTGTTTATGGTGGGACAATTGCGCCTGGTTATCGAAATGGCGAAAAGTTAGATATCGTCTCTGTTTTTGAAGGTGTAGGTAAACATAATAACGGAGATATTTCAGATGAAGAATTACACGGGATTGAATGTGCTGCTTGTCCTGGTGCCGGAAGTTGTGGCGGGATGTATACAGCAAATACAATGGCGAGTGCTGTTGAAGCGATGGGGATGAGTCTTCCAGGAAGCTCTTCTAATCCAGCGGAATCAAAAGAGAAGTATGATGATGTAAACCGAGCTGGTGAAGCGGTGTATCATTTATTAGAAAAAGGGATTTATCCAAAAGATATTATGACCAAAGAAGCATTTGAAAATGCGATTACTGTTGTGATGGCCCTTGGGGGGTCGACAAACGCCGTCCTACATTTACTGGCGATTGCTAATACGATTGATGTCGATATTACGATTGACGACTTTGACCGTCTTCAAAAAACAGTGCCCCACTTAGCTGACTTAAAACCGAGTGGCAAATATGTGATGGAAGACTTGTTTAAGATCGGTGGCGTTCCGGCTGTCATGAAATTGTTACTTGAACATGGATACTTGCACGGTGATTGTCTCACCGTTACAGGTAAAACAATAAAAGAAAACCTAGAAGACTTCCCAAGTTTAACGGCTGGTCAAGATATTATCCGACCATTTGATAACCCGTACCGAAAGACAGGCCCACTTGTCATCTTAAAAGGTAACTTAGCTCCGCGCGGAGCGGTTGCTAAAGTGTCTGGGGTAAAAGTTACCCACCACCGCGGACCGGCACGTGTCTTCGAATCAGAAAATGAGGCGACAAAAGCGGTTATGAATAATGAAATCAATCCAGGTGATTGTTTAATTATTCGCGGTGTCGGACCAAAAGGCGGACCAGGGATGCCAGAGATGTTGTCCATTTCTGCGATTCTTGTCGGAAAAGGTTTAGGCGAAAAGGTGGCCTTACTCACTGATGGACGATTCTCTGGAGGAACACACGGACTGGTCGTCGGTCATATTGCACCAGAACTCATGGATGGTGGCTTAATAGCGGTTGTAAAAGAAAATGATGAGATTACGATTGATTCAGTCACGCAAGAACTTACCCTTCATGTAGATGACGATGAGATTAAGCGCCGTTTTGATGCGTGGGAGCGACCACAACTCCACCAACGCGGTGCGCTAGGTAAATACGCACATAACGTGAGCTGTAGTTCCTTAGGTGCAGTGACTGATCGCTTTGATGATGCGTGATAAGAAAAGAAGCAAAAGAAAAGTGTGATAGAAAAGAATGAATGTAAGAATATCCTAGCGGGTGAACGGTCTGATGAGGTCGTTCACCCTCTTTGTTGTGGGCTTTATAACGTATTTAGACAATATAAGAATCTACTGATTTCTTAGTAGAATATGATATTGTGATGTCTGAGTTCTTCACCTATACTTAAATAAGACGTTAATTAAAATAATTTATAAAGACGTCGATCAGTAGTAAAACAGAAGGGTCAATACACAAGTAGTGAAGGGAAAAACAAAAAAAGGAAGTGGTTGTAGTAAAAAGGGTATGGTCTTTTTTATCGAAAAGTGATATGCTACTCCTATGGAATCGTTTGCGCATCTAAACGAGCAAGTAAATGATGAAATGATTCCTTTCATTACACACATAGGGGTGAGGGAATGAAGGCGTTTAAAAGAAAGAAAACAGACACCAAGAGGCAACCGATTCGTTTTTTTAAGAAAGACAAAATGAAAACGAATACAAACAAGAAAGTAAAGAACCGAAAGTTAATTCACCGGCTGTATGGTTTAATCACATTGATTGTTTTTATCTGTGTGATTGCGGCAGTGATGATCTTTACCTACTCTTCCAAAGTAGAAGAAGCGAGTCAATCACTTGATCAATCTGCCCGCTTTCAACAACAATTTTCTGATTTAGTCACCGAGCTGAATACGACAAGTATTAAGTATTATCAACTGGTGTCATCAGGATATGATAAGACGGCAGCGGAAGATGCGGAATCAAGCATTAGTAATGCCCGTGTCATTTTTGATGAACTAAATCAAACCATTACTGAAGACAGTCCACTACATAATTACTTTGTCAACTTAGATACAGCTATAGCGGATTATCGTAGTATCTATGATGATAATTTTACGAGTATTTTTGTAGGGGATGAACAAGCCCGCATTGCGATGCGCGTGACACCAGTGATTGAACGTAACTTACAGGTGATTGAAAATGTGAACAGTCGGATTGTGGAACAACTCGCTGTAGAAAGAGAAGCTGTCACAGAAGAAATGGAGACCGCACTTCAAACGTCGAGTGTTGTTATTATGGCCGCACTTGTGATATTAATTATCGTCCCACTTGTGAGCTTAATGATGTTTGCCGGAAGCTTAAAGAACGGGGTTCGTTATGTTATGGACCGAATTAAGCATTACCATGAAGGTAACCTTAGTTTTACCCAGAACAATTCGCGCCACGATGAATTTGGTTTAATAGATATGAGATTAAGTGAGATGGGTAACCAGCTCGACCAATTAATGAAGCGAAGCCAAACAGTTGCTGCTGAGGTGATTGATGTCGTGAAAACAACGTCAATTCAATCCAATGACCAGATGCAAGGCATGGAAGAGATTGAACAGATGATGCTAGCATTTAATGAAGAAATGGAAAAACAAGCTGATTCAACAGGCACGATTTCTGCGACAACAGAAGAAGTCTCAGCATCAGCGGAAGAAATTCAAACATCGATGCATCACATGAACACACGCTTACAAGAAGTTAAATCGGTTTCAAATGATGGAAAAGATTTAATGGTCGGATTAGAAAGTACGATGAACACATTAAGTACACAAACGCAGTCAACGAAACAACGGATTGATTCGATTGAAAGCAAATTAGATCATATCACGTCCTTTATTCAAGGAATTGATGATATTGCCGACCAAACCAATCTGTTAGCGATCAATGCTTCCATTGAAGCAGCAAAAGCAGGTAAAGAAGGTCGAACCTTCGCAGTTGTAGCAGATGAAATTAGAAAGCTATCGCAAGGAACAAATACATTTAGTAACCAAACGAAAGAAGTACTCGCGTCCTTACTTGATGAAGTCGAAGCTGTTGTAAAAATATTTGAAACATTTGAAGTCCAAACAAGTCAAAGTTTAGATCAAACAAAACAATCATCTGCACTTTTTGAAACAATTGCTGTAGATAATGAGCGATTAACACAGGAACAATCTGAAATCAATCAGTCGGTTGAACAAATTAACGTGGCGATTGAAGATGTGGCCACGTCAGTGACTGAGCTTGCCAATGGTGCAACCGGTTTGCAAGAGAAGATTAAAGAAGTAACCAATATTATTGAAGATCAGGCGAAACGTCAGCAAGCTCTTACATCTAATGTGAATTCATTAGAATCAACCGCAGGACGTTTAGTCGAATAAGAATATGAGAAATAACAACAAGTTAAGCGTTTACAACTTTTTTAATTTTTTTTCAAAAAAGGGTTGTCATTTGTAAGCATTTAATAGTATAATGAATTTATTGAACGGTGCAAGCGATTTCACAAGTTGCACAAGCAACTGACATTGTGAGGATCGTTCAAGCAGGACATTAGGCTTCTCATTCTAATAAGCGACATACGTAAGCTGCCAAACTTCAGTTTATTAGAAACTCTTTTGAAAACGGTTTAAAACATCGCAAGTAAAGGGAGATAAGAGAAGGTATGATGGAATGCAAATCTAATTACTCATTTTAGAGGGGGAAACACACATGTTAAAAGGCAAATCATTTTGGTTAACAGCTTTACTTATGTTGGTACTGTCAATGTTCTTAGTCGCTTGTGGTGGCGATGACGAAGCAACTGATGACGGTGGAACAGACACAGGTTCAGATTCAGAACAAACAAATACAGAAGATGATACTTCTTCAGATCTTCCAGAAAAACCTGAATCATTAAAAGTTTGGGTAAACGACGAAGAGCAACAATTAAATGCTTATGATGAAATCTTTGCTCGCTTTACTGATGAGCACGGTATTGAGGTTGAAGTAACGCCGTACAGTATGCTTGACCAAACAGAAGGCTTGAGTTTAGATGGTCCATCTGGTCAAGGTCCAGATCTTTTCTTCCAACCACATGACCGTATGGGAGACATCCACTTACAAGGTTTGGCAGCTGAATTAGAATTCACTGAAGAACAACAAGCAAAATTAGAAGGTTACAACCAAGAAGCATTAAACGCTTTCAACTACGAAGGTACCCAATACGGTATTCCAGCTGTTGTTGAAACATATGCTTTATTCTACAATAAAAGCTTAGTTCCAGAAGCACCACAAACAATGGATGAACTAATGACAATTGCGCGTGACTTAACAGATGATAGTGGTAGCCAATATGGCTTCATTATGGAAGCACTTAACCTATACTTTGTATATCCATTCTTAACAAGTGAAGGTGGATATATCTTCGATCAAAACGATGATGGTAGCTATAATGCAGAAGATATCGGCTTAAACAACGAAGGTGCCGTAGCTGGTGCTGAAACAATCCAAACATGGTATGAAGAAGGCCTAATTCCACAAGGTGCTGACGCAGATGTTATCAATGGTTTATTCATGGATGGAAGCGTTGGTATGGTTGTTAACGGACCATGGGCAATTCCTGATTACGAAGCTGCTTTAGGTGATGACTTAGGTATTGCAACATTACCAGAAGTTGATGGCGAAGTATTAAACTCATTCTCTGGTAACAAAGGTTGGTTAGTATCTTACTACACTGAAAATCAACACTGGGCAACAGAACTTGCATTATTTGCAACAAACGCTGAAAACTCAGAAACTTACTATAACGTTGCTGGTGAACTTCCAGGACACACAGAAGTTGAAATTGAAGATGAGTTTATGAGTGCGATCTTTGATCAAACGCAATACGCTCACCCAATGCCTAACATTCCTGAAATGTCTAAAGTTTGGGAACCAGTTGGTGACGCATTAACATTCATCTCTCAAGGTGAAGACCCGCAAGAAGTACTTGACGAAGCTGTTGAGTTAATAAAAGAAGATATAGCACTAATGGGACAATAAGTTAGAGTGAGAGGGATTGAGTTCTAACACTCAATCCCCTTTACTTTTACTGAGGAGGGAAAGGCTAAATGGCTACACACAATAAACAGACTGAAGCTACAGAACAAACAAAACATAACCCTACACTAGCAGCACTTCTATCAATTATTCCTGGCCTTGGTCAAATGTATAATAAACGTTTTATCAAAGGCTCCGTAATATTTGTCCTCTTCGCAGCATTTATGATTGCGATGTTTGATTTCCTATCTACTGGTGTGACAGGTCTGATGACTTTAGGAGTAGAAGAACGTGTTGATGATTCACGGGTATTTTTAAGTGAAGGTATTCTATCACTTATCTTTATTACTTTCTTCCTTAGTTTCTATGTATTGAACATTCTTGATGCAAGAAATGATGCAAAGAAACTTCAAATGGGGTGGAAAGTACCTGGTGTGGTAGAAGGATTTAGAAATGCTTGGGATACAGGTTTCCCTTACTTACTCGTAGGACCTGGTTTACTCTTACTAATTTTCGTCGTTCTTTTCCCGTTATTATTCATGGGATTCTTAGCATTTACCAACTATTCTCTTTATAATGCACCACCGCGTGCGCTCCTTGATTGGGTTGGATTTAAAAACTTCATTGATCTCTTTACAATCGCTGAGCTAAGAGGAACGTTTGTTAACGTACTTTCTTGGACATTGATTTGGACATTTATGGCGACAACACTCGCGATTGGTGTGGCGATGTTCTTATCTATTCTTGTCAATGATCCACG